>JAIENA010000127.1 GCA_019751755.1 Burkholderiaceae bacterium
GGAGCGGGAGAAGAGTCTCGAACTCTCGACCTCAACCTTGGCAAGGTTGCGCTCTACCAACTGAGCTACTCCCGCTTCGTTCTTGCTGCGCGTTGTCATCAACAACAGGCAAGCATTATAGAGGTTAGAAAAAACCTGTCAAGGCCGAGTAAACGATTTATTTCAATTTCTCAAAGATTGCCACTTTTCTCTTTGATCAGCGGCCACGCTTTTTGCAGGTAGTAGAACATCGACCATACCGTCAGCACACTGGCAATCCACAGCAGCTTGTCGCCCCAGAACTGGGTGTCGATCGCGCCAAACAGGATGTCGTGATACAGCAACAGCGGGATCGCCGTCATTTGCGCGGCGGTCTTGATCTTGCCGATGGAATTGACCGCCACCGACTTCGATGCGCCGATTTGCGCCATCCATTCGCGCAGCGCGGAAATCGTGATTTCGCGGCCGATGATAATAAACGCCAGAATCGCGTTGCAGCGGTCCAGCTGCGTCAGCACCAACAAGGCGCCAGCCACCATCAGCTTGTCGGCCACCGGGTCAAGGAAAGCGCCAAATGCGGAGGTCTGGTTCCAGCGCCGGGCCAGGAAGCCGTCGAACCAGTCGGTGACGGCGGCCACGATGAACACCAGGGTTGCGGCCATGTTGCGGTCGGCCAGCGGCAGCCAGGCCTGCGGCAGGAAATACACGCCGACCACCAGCGGAATCAACGCTACGCGCAACCAGGTCAACAAAATCGGGATATTGAAAGGCATAAGACTGCGAAGGGGACTTGGTTATAGTTATAGAGGCGCCGCTAGTCTACCTTGCAACACGGCTTAGCACCAGCAAGCGCGCGGTATGTGTCGCGCGCTCAGTGCAACTGGCGGTAAATTTCCTCGGCCAGCGTACTTGAGATCCCTTCCACGGACTTCAAATCGTCAACACTGGCGTTCATTACGCCGCGCAGGCCGCCAAAGCGGGTCAGCAACTTCTGGCGCCGCTTGGCGCCGATGCCTTCGATTTCTTCCAGTCGCGAGGTCTGGCGCGCTTTGGCGCGCTTGGCGCGCATGCCGGTAATGGCAAAACGGTGCGCTTCGTCGCGGATTTGCGCCACCAGCATCAGGGCCGCCGATTCCTTGCCCAGCTCCTGCGGCGCGCGGCCATCGGCAAAGATCAGCGTTTCCAGGCCAACCCGCCTGCCCTCGCCTTTCGCCACACCGACAATCAGGCTGATGTCCAGGCCCAGTTCCGACAGCACCTGGCGCGCCATCTCCACCTGCCCCTTGCCGCCATCGACCAGCACCACGTCCGGCATCACCCCTTCCGACGACGCCACCTTCTCGTAGCGGCGCGTCAGCACCTGGCGCATCGCGGCGTAATCGTCGCCCGGCGTGATGTCGTTGATGTTGTAGCGGCGGTATTCGCCGTTTTGCATCTGGTGGTGATGGAACACCACGCACGACGCTTGCGTCGCTTCGCCCTGGGTGTGCGAAATGTCGAAGCATTCGATGCGAATGGTGTCCAGGTCGTCCGCTTCCAGACTCAGCACCTCGGCCAGCGCGCGCGTGCGCGCCTGCTGCGAACCCTGCTCCGACAGCAGGCGCGCCAACGCGATCTCGCCCCCTTTTTGTGCCAGTTCCAGCCATTGGCGGCGCTGGCCCTGCGGCTGGAAGATCAGGTGAATGCGATGGCCGCACTGTTCCTGCAATGCCAGCATCAATTCCGGCTGGTCGTAGTCGATGTTCAGGATCAGGATGCCGGGAATGAATTTTTCCGTGTAGTGCTGGACCAGGAAGGCTGACAGCACTTCCACTTCCGGCGCCGCTTCCGCAATGGCGGCGGCGTCGCCCAGGTGGGTAGGAAAATACGCGCGGTCGCCGAGGTGGCGGCCACCCCGCACCATCGCCAGGTTGACGCAGGCGCGCCCGCCCTGGACGATGACGGCAATCACGTCGATGTCCGCATCGCCCGTGGTTTCCATGCTTTGCTGGTGCAGCACCTTCGACAGCGACTGGATCTGGTTGCGCACGCCGGCGGCCTGCTCGAACTTCAGGTCGGCGGCAAACGCCAGCATTTTCTTTTCCAGGTCTTCCATCACCTCGGTCTGGCGGCCACGCAGGAAGCGCGCGGCATTGTCGACATCGAGCTGGTAGTCTTCCGGCGTGATCGCCGCCACGCAGGGCCCGCTGCAACGGCCAATCTGGTGCAACAGGCAGGGGCGCGTGCGGTTGGCATACACACTGTCTTCGCAG
Source organism: Burkholderiaceae bacterium (assembly GCA_019751755.1). Taxonomy (GTDB): domain Bacteria; phylum Pseudomonadota; class Gammaproteobacteria; order Burkholderiales; family Burkholderiaceae_D; genus Rugamonas. The sequence goes on from JAIENA010000127.1 coordinate 2,232, forward strand.
GTGCGGATCTGGAACACCTTTTGCAGGATCTGCATGGATTCCTTGACCGCCCACGAATTCGGGAACGGGCCGAAATACTGGTTTTTTTTATCGACGGCGCCACGGTAATACACCATGCGCGGCGCATCGCCGCTGGTGATTTTCAGGTACGGATACGATTTGTCGTCGCGGAACAGGATATTGAACCGTGGCTGCAGCGCCTTGATCAGGTTGTTTTCCAGGATCAGCGCTTCCGCTTCGCTGCGCGTGACCGTGGTTTCCAGGCGCGCGATGCGCTCCACCATCATGGCGATACGGGGGCTCGACAGCGTCTTCTGGAAGTAGCTCGACACGCGCTTTTTCAGGTCGCGCGCCTTGCCCACATACAGCACGTTGTCCGCCGCATCGAAATAGCGGTACACGCCCGGCAGACCGGGCAGCTTGGCCACGGTGTCGAGCACTTGCTGGCGCGCATCCGGCACCGGCGCGTCCGGTACGGACTGATTGGCTTCGTCGTTCATACGATTTATACGATTTGATTACGGCGCCGGCTGGGCCGATTGTGCGACCGATTGTACGACCGTTTGTGCGACCGGCTTTTCAACAATCACGAACGCCACCGCATACTCGGCTTCGTCGCTGACCGTCACTTGGGCGAACCAGCCCTGCCGGCACATATGCTCGGCCAAAGCGCCGCTGAACACGAACTCCGGCTTGCCGGCCGGGTTGTTCAAGACCTGCGCCGTGGCCAACGTCATCGGCGGCACCACGCCGCTGCCGAGCGCCTTGCCCAGCGCTTCCTTGGCGGCCCAGCGCGTCGCCAGGTAGCGCATGGCGCGCTCCGGGCTGCGCTCGCCGCGCAACTGGTATTGCGCCAGCTCGTCCGGGCCCAGCACCTTTTCCACAAAGCGCTGACTGCGCCCGGCCGATTCCGCGATGCGCGCAATCTTGCAGATATCGGTGCCGATGCCAACAATCATTTGGCGCCCAGGCGGGCGGCCGTCATGATCGCCTTCATTTCACGCACGGCGTTTTCCCAGCCAGCAAACACCGCGTGCGCCACGATGGCGTGGCCGATGTTCAATTCCACGATGCCGGGAATCGCGGCAATCGCCTGCACGTTGGTGTAATGCAGGCCATGGCCGGCATTGACCTTCAGGCCTTGTTGCACGCCCCACGCAACGCCGGCCTTGATACGCGCCAGTTCTTGCGCCTGCAGCTCGCCTTGGGCGTCGGCATAGGCGCCGGTGTGCAGTTCGATCACCGGCGCGCCGGCTTCGGCGGCGGCGGCGATTTGCTGTTCGTCGGCATCGATGAACAGGCTGACCCGGATCCCTTCAGCCTGCAACTGCCGGACCGCCGCTTGCACGGCGGCGAAATGGCCCACCACATCGAGGCCGCCTTCGGTCGTGACTTCGGTGCGTTTTTCCGGCACCAGGCAAACGTCGGCCGGCTTGATGCGGCACGCGATGTCGAGCATTTCAGCGGTGACCGCCGCCTCCAGGTTCATGCGCGTCATCAGTTGCGGCGCCAGCGCAAACACGTCGGCATCCTTGATGTGACGGCGGTCTTCGCGCAGGTGCAGGGTAATGCAGTCGGCGCCGGCCTGCTCGGCCAGCAGCGCCGCGCGGATCGGGTCGGGATAGGCCGTGCCGCGCGCATTGCGCAAGGTGGCCACGTGGTCGATATTGACGCCCAGGTCGATCACCGGGCCGGATGGGTAGAGGAAGCTCATGGGTTCTATAGCTGAGAAAGGTCGATTAATATCTGGCGCGTGTTGAGGGGCGCGCCACCCAGGTGATGCGCCAGCAGGGAACGCATCAATTGCTTGCTTTGCGCCTGCGTCGCCGTGTCTTGATAATCTTCGCGCTCCATATCGAGCAAGGTCTTGCCATGGACGCGCGGCCACAGGTCGCCGGCCTGTTCCGGACGGGGCCCGCGCTCCGGGTCCACCACGTACACCTGCCCCGCCTGCACTTTCTGGCGGGTGCCGGTGCAATGGGTCAGGTCGGCCGCGACGCCGGTTTCCTTCAACAGCGCGCGCTCGAACTTGCGCAGCACGATGGGCGCCGGTTCATGATGCGCCAGCTGGTTCAGGGTGGCGACGTAATGGTTGAACAGTGCCGGATGCGCATCGTCGCGCGCCAGCAATTTCACCAGCAATTCATTGAGGTAAAAGCCGCACAGCAACGCCGTGCGTTCCAGCGGCAGCATGCCGCCAACCCATTCCGCATCGGTCAGGGTGCGCAACTCGTTCTTGCCGGTCCAACTGGCGGACAAGGGCTGGAAGGTTTGCAGCACCCCGCGCAATTGCGAATGGGGCCGCTTGGCGCCTTTCGCGATCAGCGCCACGCGGCCATAGTCGCGCGTCAGCATGTCGACGATCAGGCTGGTTTCCTTGTACGGATAGGAATGCAACACGAAGGCCGGCTGGCCCGCGACGCGGGTGCCGATGGTGCGCTCGCGGGAAGGCGCGCGGGCGCGCTTTTGCACCGGGGCCGCCACCGCCAGCGGTGCGGCCGCCGCTAAAACAGACGAGCCTGCCGTGTCACACCCGGGGTCTGACCCCAGAGGTGACACAGCAGGCTCGGCAATGGTGGACATTGTGGAGATCAGATTACTCGTAGCCGTAGGCGCGCAAACCGGCTTCGTTGTCGGCCCAGCCGGACTTCACCTTGACCCAGATTTCCAGGTAGACCGTGCCGCCAAACAGTTTTTCCATGTCCTGGCGGGCCTGGGTCGACACTTCTTTCAGGCGCGCGCCCTTGTTGCCGATCACCATGGATTTGTGCGTATCGCGCTCCACCAGGATGGCGGCGAAGATCCGGCGCAGATTGCCTTCCTGTTCGAATTGCTCAATGATGACCGTGCTCTTGTACGGCAATTCATCGCCGACAAAGCGGAACAGTTTTTCACGCACGATTTCCGACGCCAGGAATTTCTCGCTGCGGTCGGTGATGTCGTCGGCGTCAAAGACCGGCGCGTTTTCCGGCAACAGGCGCTTGATCTCGTTTTGCAGCCCTTCCAATTGGAAGCGCAGCTTGGCTGAGACCGGCACCACGGCGGCGAAATCATACTTGGCCGCCACTTGCTGCGCGAACGGCAGCAGCACGGCCTTGTCCTTGCTGCGGTCGGATTTGTTGATGACCAGGATCACCGGCACCTGCTTCGGCAACAAATCAATCACTTGCTGGTCGGCCGGGCCGAAGGTGCCCGCTTCGATCACGTACAGGATCACGTCCGACGAATCGAGCGTATTGGTGACCGTTTTATTGAGCGTCTTGTTCAGCGCGTTCGCATGGCGGGTCTGGAAACCCGGCGTATCGACGTAGATGAATTGCGCGTCATCAAGCGTCTGGATGCCGGTAATGCGGTGGCGCGTGGTTTGTGCCTTGCGCGACGTGATGCTGACCTTGGCGCCAATCAGCGCATTCATCAAGGTCGACTTGCCCACGTTGGGGCGGCCAATAATGGCGATATAGCCGCAGCGAAAAGCCGTGGGCGTGGTTGGGGTGTTCATTTTGACCTTCTTTACTGTTTAACTGCCTTGCCGTCTTTCGCCACTACGACGGCCTGATCACTGGATGGATCCATTTGCCCCTGGATCGTGGCGATGCCCGCCAGCTTTAATTGGGCGCCCCGCTGGCGCGGCTTGCGGCTGGCGGTGGGCGTTTTTTGCATCGCCTGTTCGGCCACTTCCAGCGCCAGTTTAGCGGCGGCCTGCTCACCGGCGCGGCGACTGCCGCCACGACCATAGACCTGGATGCCCAATTTCGGCACCAGGCACTCGATTTCAAATTCCTGGCTGTGCGCCGCGCCATGGGTCGCCACCACATTGTACTGCGGCAGCGAAATTTTCTTCGCCTGCAAGAATTCCTGCAGCAAGGTCTTGGCGTCCTTACCCAGCGTGCGGGGGTCGACGCTGTCGAGGATCGGGATATAAAACGCGCGAATGGCTTTTGCCGCGCTGTCAAAGCCCGTGTCCAGGAAGATCGCGCCAAGGATGGCTTCGAGCGTGTCGGCCAGGATCGACGGGCGGCGGAAACCACCCGATTTCAATTCGCCTTCACCCAGGCGCAGGAATTGCGACAACTCCAGCTTTTGTGCGATTTCGTACAACGATTGCTGCTTGACCAGGTTGGCGCGCAGGCGCGACAGATCGCCTTCATCCACGCTCAGGTAGCGTTCATACAGGATCGACGCCACCACGCAGTTCAGGATGGAATCGCCCAGGAATTCCAGGCGTTCGTTATGCAAACTGCTGTGGCTACGGTGCGTCAGCGCCTGCAACAGCAGGGCGTCGTTTTGAAAGGTGTAGCCGAGACGGGTTTGCAATAACTGTAAATTCATGGAGTTTTATTCTGTTTTGGGCTTGGCGGCGGCCGGCCCAGATTTCGACGTGGTGCCGGTATATTCCAGCAACAGGCTGGCCGGCCCGGCCAGCGGAATTTTCTTGTCGTAGGCGAAGCTGACTTCCAGGCCGCCCTCTTCCCGCTCGATCAGCAAATCCGAGCCGGTAATCGACGAGATGTAGCCCACCTCGGCGCTTTTATTAAACGACGAAATAATTTCCGCCGGCGACTTGCCATCAGCCTTGGCTTTGACGATGGCGCCTTGGATGGCGCGGTATTCCGAATAGGTGGGCAACACTTTCGCGGCCAGCAAACCAACCATGCTGAGCACGGCGATGGCCAAAATCAGGCCAACCAGGGAAATACCTTGCTGCTGGTGCTTGCCACGCATGCTGCGCCTCCTTAATCGATGCTGCCGATCCGCTTCAATGGGTTACCGAGGTTCATCCAGACAAAGAAGGCTTTACCGACAATATTCTTGTCCGGGACAAAGCCCCAGTAGCGGCTGTCCGCGCTGTTATCGCGGTTATCGCCCATCATAAAGTAATTGCCGGCAGGCACAACACAGGTAAAGCCTTCGTAGCGATAGGTGCACGCTTCACTGTGCGGGAAGTCTTTCACGTCCGACAAGTTCACGGTCGGCGCGGCCTCCGTCACGATGACGCGATGTTCGGCGCCCGTCAGGTTTTCCTTGAACTGCTTCGAGTACGTCAGGCTTTCCTCGTTCAGGTAATCGTCCAGCACGGTGTACTCCACCGGCTTGCCATTCACCGTCAAGCGCTTGTTTTCATACGTGATCTTGTCACCTGGCACGCCGACAACGCGCTTGATGTAGTCCTGGCTCATATCACGTGGATACTTGAACACCATCACGTCGCCGCGCTGCGGATCATTCAACGCCACGACTTTCTTGTTGATGATCGGCAAGCGAATACCATAGGTGAACTTGTTCACCAGGATCAGGTCGCCCACCTGCAAGGTCGGCACCATCGACATCGACGGGATCTTGAACGGCTCATACAGGAACGAGCGCAGGAAAAACACCAGCGCGATCACCGGGAAGAAACTGCCCGAGTACTCGACCCAGGTCGGCTGGCGCAAATGCGCCGCCTCGATGTCGGCGCGGTTGCTGTGGTTGTCCAGCTTGATGCCATCGGCCGTCAGTTTCGCCGTGCGCGTATCGTACTCGGCCAATGCGCGATCGGCCGCGGCGCGGCGCTGCTTGGCCAGGACGAACACGTCCAGGCACCAGATCACGCCCGTGATCACCATCAGCACAAACAGGATCAGGGCAAAGTTGGTCAGTAATGCTTGCACGGTCATTTCTCATCCACTTGTAAGATGGCCAGGAACGCTTCTTGTGGAATTTCCACCGAGCCCACCTGCTTCATGCGTTTCTTACCGGCTTTCTGCTTCTCCAGCAGCTTCTTCTTACGGCTGATGTCGCCGCCGTAGCACTTGGCCAGCACGTTCTTGCGCAAGGCCTTGACGTTTTCACGCGAAATCACGTTGACGCCGATGGCGGCCTGGATCGCCACGTCGAACATCTGGCGTGGGATCAGTTCGCGCATCTTGGCGGCCACCTGGCGGCCACGGTAGGCGCTGTTGGAACGGTGCACGATGATGGCCAGCGCGTCGACTTTTTCGCTGTTGATCAGCATGTCGACTTTCACCACGTCGGCGGTGCGGTATTCCTTGAACTCGTAATCCATCGACGCATAGCCGCGCGACGTCGACTTCAGCTTGTCGAAGAAGTCCAGCACGATCTCGCCCATCGGCATTTCATAGATCAGTTTTACCTGGCGGCCGTGGTAGCTCATGTCCATCTGCACGCCGCGCTTGGCGATACAGAGGGTGATCACGGAGCCGACATATTCTTGCGGCATGTACAGGTTGACCGTGACGATCGGTTCGCGGATTTCATTGATCTTGGTGGTGTCCGGCATGCGCGACGGGTTATCCACCTTGATCACGCTGCCATCGCGCAATTCGACTTCATACACCACGGTCGGCGCCGTGGTGATCAGGTCCTGGTCGAATTCACGCTCCAGGCGTTCCTGCACGATTTCCATGTGCAGCAAGCCCAGGAAGCCGCAGCGGAAGCCGAAGCCCAGCGCCTGCGACACTTCCGGCTCGTACATCAGCGCGGCATCGTTGAGTTTCAGCTTTTCCAGCGCGTCGCGCAGCGAATCGTACTGGTTGGCTTCGACCGGGAACAGGCCGGCAAACACTTGCGGCTGTACTTCCTTAAAACCAGGCAACGGTGCCGGGGCCGGCTTGTTGGCCAGGGTAATGGTGTCGCCCACTTTGGCGGCGGCCAGTTCCTTGATGCCGGCGATAATGAAACCCACCTGGCCGGCCGACAGTTGCGGCAGCGAGACCGAGCGCGGCGCGAACACGCCGACATCATCGACCAGTTGCACCGAATCGGTCGCCATCAGCTTGATCTTGTCTTTCGGTTTCAGGGTGCCGTTGACCACGCGCACCAGCATCACCACGCCGACATAGGCGTCGTACCACGAGTCGACGATCAGCGCCTGCAGCGGCGCGTCCGGGTCGCCCTTCGGTGGCGGCACCTTAGCAATGATGGCTTCCAGCACATCATCGACGCCCAGGCCGGTCTTGGCCGAGCAATGCACCGCGTCACCCGCTTCGATCCCGATTACGTCTTCAATTTCGGCAATCGCGTTCGGTGGATCGGCGTTCGGCAAGTCGATCTTATTGAGCACCGGCACCACTTCCACGCCGAGGTCCAGCGCGGTATAGCAGTTCGCCACGGTCTGCGCTTCCACGCCCTGCGACGCGTCGACCACCAGCAGCGCGCCTTCGCACGCTGACAGCGAGCGCGACACTTCATAGGAAAAGTCGACGTGGCCCGGGGTGTCGATCAGGTTCAGGTTATATACCTGGCCGTCGCGCGCCTTGTAGCTCAGCGCCGCGGTCTGCGCCTTGATGGTGATGCCGCGCTCGCGTTCCAGATCCATCGAATCGAGCACCTGCGCTTCCATTTCGCGCTCGGACAAGCCGCCGCACAGCTGAATAATGCGGTCGGCCAGCGTCGATTTACCGTGGTCGATGTGGGCGATGATGGAAAAATTGCGTATGTTGTTCATTAAACAAATCTAAAAAAGGACGGCCGCCATCCAGGGCGGCTACTGGCTCAATAACGGGCTATTTTCTAACGGGGCAAGACAAAAAGCGCTCCGAGCGGAGCATTGCTACCCCTGGGCGAGCGCTTTTGCAACTTCCACATATGGAAACAAGAGCTTTATAACCGAGTTATTTTACCGGATTTCAGAGTGGAAAGCCCGGGTTTCGAAGGGTGCGTCGCTGCGAAATGCAATTTCACGCACTGGGAGGCGTATTTATTGCCCCATATTGCCATCCAATACCCGTTTGACGGCCTCTTCGTTTAAAAAATAATGGCACAACTCGGGCTGGTCGAGATCGGCAAACAGCACCGGCACCAGCTCATCGAAACGCGCCACCAGCGCCGCATCGGCATCGACGTCGATGACCTCGACCGTGAATGGGTGTTCAGGGGTGCGCAGCAGGTTGAGCGCGTCCAGCATGTCCTGGCACAGATGGCAATACGAGCGGGAATACAGAGTGAAGTGCATGTAAAAAAACGGCCCGGTCATGCCGGGCCGCCCGAGGTTGGTTGAATTGACGTTATTTCGACGCGGGCGCCGGACGCAGCGAAATGAATTGCGCCACCTCGCCGCGCCGCACCAGCACCACGTGCGCCTTCTTCGGATCGAGCTTGGCCACGGCCGCATTGAATTGCTTGGCGTCACGAATTTCAATGTTATTCAATTGCAGCAGCACGTCGCCGGCTTGCAGGCCGGCCTTGGCCGCTACGCCTTCCGCCGCCACCACCACCACGCCGGCGTCCAGACTCAATTCCTTCTTCTGCGCCGCCGTCAGGTCGCTGACCTTGAAGCCCAGCGCATTGGCCACTTCCGGCTGCGGCTTGTCAGCGCCGCCGGCCTTGGCGGTTTTGTCATTATCCAATTCCAGCACGGTCACCGGCAAGTCCACCGGCTGGCCCTTGCGCCAGACCGTGACGGTGGCCTTGGCGTCGAGCGCGGCGCTGCCGATCATGCGCGGCAAGTCAGTGGAACGGTTGACGGTGGCGCCATTGAATTTAATGATGATGTCGCCCGCCTTGATGCCGGCCTTGTCGGCCGGGCCGCCCGGCTCGACCAGCGTGACTTCCGCGCCCTGGGTGTTTTTCAGACCCAGCGCTTCAGCCACTTCCTTGCCCAGCTCGCCGATCCGCACACCGATGCGGCCACGCGCCACCTTGCCGGATTTTTTCAGCTGGTCGGCCACGCGCATCGCCTCATCGATCGGGATGGCAAAGGAAATCCCGTTATAGCCGCCGGACAGGGTGGCAATCTGCGAATTAATGCCGATCACCTCGCCGCGCATATTGATCAAAGGACCACCCGAGTTGCCCGGATTAACCGCCACGTCGGACTGAATCAGCGGCAGGTAATCGCCGGTGTCGCGCGACTTGGCCGAAATGATGCCAGCCGTCACCGTGTTTTCCAGGTTGAACGGCGAACCGATCGCCACCACCCATTCGCCCACGCGGATCTTGCTGGAGTCGCCAATAGTTAGACTGGGCAACTTGCTGCCGTCGATTTTCAGCAGCGCCACGTCGGTGCGGGCATCGGCGCCCAGCACCTTGGCCTTGAATTCGCGCTTGTCGGTCAGCGTCACATACACTTCATCGGCACCATCGACGACGTGCGCATTGGTCAGCACATAGCCGTCCGGCGACGTGATGAAGCCGGAACCAATGCCGCGCTGCACTTCATCGCCCTGTTGCGGCGCATTGCGGCGACCACGCGGGCTTTGCCCTTGCGGGCCGCGCGGGGCCGGGATCTGGCCACCAAAGAAGCGGCGCAGGAGCTCCTGCATTTCTTCCGCATCGACCTGACCCGGCGCGTTGTTCTGCAATTTCAAGCGTTCCGTGGTGCGGATATTGACCACGGCCGGACCGACTTTATCGACCATGTCGGCAAAGTCGGGCAAGCCGGCGATGGCGGAAGAGGCCGCTTGCGCGGCCGGAGCCAGGCCGACCATGGCGGGAGCGAACAAGACACCGGCGCTGAGCATCAGCGCGGACAACGTAGTGCGGGTACCAGTCGGGAAAGTCGTTTTCATGGGAAAGAAAGATCCATCGAATTCAGTTGTGGAGTCGGGTCACAGCACGCCCGGTCGGCACATGGTAAGCGAAAAACCCGGCGTGCAGTAGATACAAGATGTTGTGATAAGCAAGTTTTTTCAAGAGGGAATATGATGCGCGTCGCGGCCTGCCGGGCACGCAGCAGACGCTGCTGCGATTGGCGCAATCGCTGCCGGGAAACAGTCAGTTGCCCGCTACCAGCGCCCGTCCGCCGGTTTGTCGATCAGCGGCTCGAGGTGCTCCGCGATGACTTCACGGGCGCGGAAAATGCGGCTGCGCACGGTGCCGACCGGGCACGCCATCAATTCCGCGATCGCTTCATAACTGAGGCCATCGAGTTCGCGCAGCACGATGGACATGCGCAATTCCGGCGGCAGCGCATCGACGGCGGCGCTGACCGTCAGCGCAATTTGCTTGCTGGCCAGCACCGATTCCGGCGTGGTGTTGTCGCTCAAGTGCTCATCGAGCGCATGGGCTTGCTCGCGAAAGCGGACCGCAGCGGTATTCATGCGGTGCGCCATGGCGGCCACGTAATTGCGCGCGGTGTTGACGGCGATGCGGTACAGCCACGTATAAAACGCGGCGTCGCCCCGGAAATAAGGCAGTGCGCGGTAGGCCTTGATAAAGGTCTCCTGCACCACGTCTTCCGTGTCACATGGATCGCGCACCACACGTTTCAGCAGCCGCATCAACCTGCGCCGGTACTTCATCACCAGCAAGTCGAAAGCGCCGCGATCGCCGGCCTGCGCCCGCTCGACCAGCAACTGGTCGCTTTCGCGTTCTGTCGTCACCCCGCTCCCCGGTGGCGACAGCCTGGCAGGCGCTACGCCACAAAAGTTTCACAGGTCCCTGGCGGCGCAAGCCCGGCACGCCACCGACAAGGGCCGGAACGCACCAGGCGCCACGCTGTCGCGCAACACCAGCAGGCGCAACGCACGGCCATCGGCCAGGCGCAGCGGCAACACTAGCAGCCACGGCCACAACACGGCGCCGGGCTGCAAGGCGGCCAACTGCGGCACCGGCATGGCGACAGGGAGACTGTGATTCAGGTATACCGCCACATGGATGACGCCGTGATCCGAAATATCAAGCCGGAAGCCCTTGTCATTTCGGAGCGAGGGTGGCGGGTGACACAAGGCAAGCAGCCCCATCAACACCGCCAGCCACGCCAGCGGCCAGTCCGGTGGCCAGCAGAGCAGCGGTGCGCCGACGGCGGACGCGGCCAACCCCGCCTGCAACCAGCGCAAGCGGCGGGAGCAATGCACCAGCAACGACACGGCAATGCCCATGACCATCTCCTGAGAGGCAGCGGTGGAAAAACGGGCTGAAAGGGAGACCAGCCCTAAACAACGGGCTGTAAACCAACGGGCTGTAAACGACAATGGCGCCGGACAGGCCGGCGCCATTTGGCAGCCGCACCGGTTTCAGACCGGTGCGGTGCGGAGTCGTTCGGGGAATCTGAATAAATCCGTCAGATCTTGCCGAAGACCAAACTACCGTTCGTTCCGCCGAAGCCGAACGAGTTTTTCACGGCGTACTGGATCTTCGCATCCCGCGCCACGTTGGCGCAGAAGTCCAGATCGCAGCCCGGGTCCTGGTTGAAGATGTTAATGGTCGGCGGAATCACTTGATTGTGAATCGCCAAGACCGTAAACACCGCTTCCAGGCCGCCGGCGCCACCCAGCAGGTGGCCGGTCATCGACTTGGTCGAACTGACCACCAATTGCTTGGCGTGATCGCCGAAGGTGCGCTTGATGCCAACGACTTCGGCCTGGTCGCCCAGTGGGGTCGACGTGCCGTGGGCGTTGACATATTGCACCTGGTCCGGGTTGAGGCCGGAGTTTTTCAGCGCTGCAATGACCGCCTTGCTGCCGCCGCTACCATCTTCCAGTGGCGACGTCATATGGTAGGCATCCGCAGTCATGCCGAAGCCATGGACTTCCGCATAAATCTTGGCGCCACGGGCTTTGGCATGTTCGTACTCTTCCAGCACCATCACGCCGGCGCCCTCGCCCAGCACGAAACCGTCGCGATCCTTGTCCCATGGGCGGGACGCGGTGGTCGGGTCGTCGTTGCGGGTCGACAGCGCACGGGCCGAGGCGAAACCGCCCATGCCCAGTGGCGACACGGTCGATTCCGCGCCGCCGGCCACCATCACGTCGGCATCGCCGTACTCGATGAGGCGCGCGGCGGCGCCGATGCTGTGCAGGCCGGTGGTACACGCTGTCACGATGGACAGGTTGGGACCACGCATGCCGTACTTGATGGACAGATTGCCCGAGATCATGTTGATGATCGACGCAGGTACGAAGAACGGCGAGATGCGGCGCGGGCCGCGCTTGTCGTAGTCTTCCTTCTGCTCTTCGATCATCGGCAGGCCACCGATGCCGGAACCGATGATGACACCGATACGATCGGCGTTTTCCTCAGTGACGACCAGGCCAGAATCCTGGACCGCCTGAATGCCGGCCGCCATGCCAAAGTGGATAAAGGTATCCATATGGCGCGCTTCCTTACCGGGGATGTAATCCTCGATATTGAAGCCTTTTACCTCGCCAGCAAAGTGGACGGAAAAAGGCTGCGCATCAAATTTGGTAATGTTGGCGATCCCCGATTTCCCCTCGACTGCGGCGCTCCATGCTTCGGCAATCGAATTGCCAATCGGAGACACGCAGCCAAGGCCGGTGACCACTACACGACGGTTTTTAGAACTCAAGCGATTTCTCCTGGAGTAGATCGGGTTGGCTGCTGCTTAGCCAGCCTTAACGTGCGCGGTAGCGTAGTCGATCGCTTGCTGCACGGTGGTGATCTTTTCTGCCTGTTCGTCAGGGATTTCCATTTCGAACTCGTCTTCCAGTGCCATCACCAGTTCAACCGTGTCCAGCGAGTCAGCACCCAGATCGTCAACAAAGGACGACTCGTTTTTGATGTCTGCTTCGGCGACGCCCAGTTGCTCAGCGACGATCTTTTTTACGCGTTGTTCGATATCCGACATGTTATGGCTCCATTTTGTTTGTTACGGAAAGCGCGCATTTTATCAGGTTTGCGCGCTGAAAAACTAATTTCAGCAAGTGGTGCTATTTGAACTGAAATCGTTACTAAATGACGATTATGCACGGGCAACGCCGCGCATCTTCATCAATTCATGTACATGCCGCCATTCACGTGCAAGGTCGTGCCCGTGATGTAAGCGGCCTGTGGTGAGGCCAGGAAAGCCACCGCTGCCGCGATGTCTTCCGGCTTGCCCAAACGGCCCAGCGGAATCTGCGTCAGCAGCGCCGCGTGCTGGTCGTCGCCCAGTCCACGGGTCATATCGGTATCGATAAAACCAGGGGCGACACTGTTAACGGTGATGTTGCGGCTGCCGATTTCACGGGCCAGCGCGCGCGTCATGCCTTCCACGCCAGCCTTGGCGGCGGCATAGTTGATCTGGCCGGGATTGCCCGACGACGCCACCACGGACGTGATGTTGATGATGCGGCCACCCTTGGCCTTCATCATGCCGCGCAACACGGCGCGGGCCAGGCGACCAACCGACGTCAGGTTGGTGGCGATCACGTTATCCCACTCTTCATCTTTCATGCGCATGGCCAACTGGTCTTGCGTGATGCCCGCATTGTTGACCAGGATGCCGACGGCGCCGTGCGCCTTGGTGATGTCGTCCATCACGGCGGCACAGGCGGCCGCATCGGTGACATTGAGCACCATGCCCTGACCGGCGTCGACACCAACTTCCGCCAGGTAAGCGGAAATCGCCTGGGCGCCCGCTTCGGTGGTGGCGGTGCCGATCACGCGCGCGCCCTGGCGCGCCAATTCCTGTGCAATGGCCTTGCCGATCCCGCGCGAGGCGCCCGTTACCAGGGCAACTTGATTAGACAGAGTCATGTAATTCCTTAGTCACTGGTACCGGACACCTTTCGTATCCGGCACCATGTTTTTTATTTATTTGTATGTTGCAATGATGCTGTCCAGCGTCGCCTGATCGTAGATGGCGCTGCCCACCAGGTTGCCGTCGATCCGCTTGGCCAGGCCCATCAGAACCTTGCCCGGACCGCACTCGATCACTTGCGTGATGCCGTCGGCCGCGACGCGCTGCATCGATTCGACCCAGCGCACCGGACTGGCCGCCTGACGCACCAGCGCATCCTTGATGGCGGCCGGATCACTCTCGATGGCAACATCGACGTTATTGATCAGCGGGATTTGCGGCGCACTGAACGCGATGCCGGCCATGTAGTCGCGCAAGCGATCCGACGCCGGCTTCAGCAGCGACGAATGGAACGGGGCCGATACCGGCAATTTCAGCGCGCGCTTGGCGCCCTTGGCTTTGGCCAGTTCGCAGGCGCGCTCGACGGCCGCCACGTGGCCGGCGATGACGACCTGGGCCGGTGCATTGAAATTGACCGGCTCGACCACTTCAGCGCCCGCCGCTTCGGCGCACGCGGCGCGCACGTCATCGTCGGACAGGCCGAGAATCGCGGCCATCGTGCCCTGCCCAACCGGCACGGCTTCCTGCATGGCTTGGGCGCGGAAGCGCACCAGCGGCACCGCATCCTTGAAGGCGATCACGCCGGCGGCGACCAGCGCGGAATATTCACCGAGGCTGTGGCCGGCGACCAGCGACGGCACTGGACCACCGGCGGCGATCCAGGCGCGATACGCGGCCACGGCAGCGGTCAGCATGACCGGCTGCGTGTTGGTGGTCAGATCCAGTTCTTCCTTCGGACCTTGCGCCATCAGTTTGCCGATATCAAAACCCAGCGCCTCGGACGCTTCGGCGATGGTCTGCGCCACCACCGGGTTGCCCGCGAAGCCATCCATCATGCCGATCGCTTGCGAGCCCTGGCCCGGGAACACAAATGCAAATTTGCTCATATCTGATCAGTCTCGTTCTATCGTTAACTTGGGTGCGGGCCATGAATCAGGCCGGGCATCCACATATTTTTGTCAGGAATGCTACGGCGTGCCATGGTAGGCCAATGGTGCGCACCATCCCAACTTTTAGAACTCTAATTCTAAAGAGGACGCTATTTTACCGCGCCCATCACAGAATTCACATCCTTGCCAGGACCGCGCCCCATGTAAAGCCGCCGCCCACCCCTTCCATCAGCACGTTATCGCCCTTCTTGATGCGACCATCGCGCACCGCGATATCGAGCGCCAGCGGGATCGAGGCGGCCGACGTGTTGCCGTGCTGGTCCACCGTGACCACCATTTTCTCTTCCGGCATGCGCAGTTTTTTCGCCGTGCCTTTCATGATGCGGATATTGGCCTGGTGCGGAATCAGCCAGTCGATGTCGTCGGCTTTCATGCCGGCGTGGTCCAGCGCCTCGTGCGCCACTTGCTCGAGCACGGTCACCGCCAGCTTGAACACCGCCTGGCCGTCCATATACAGGTAGGAACTGCCGGCCACGGCGCCGCCCGCCAGGTTGCCCGGAATACTGAGAATATCCGCATGACGGCCGTCCGCATGCAATTTGGTCGCCAGAATGCCCGGTTCTTCCGAGGCGCTCAGCACGATGGCGCCGGCGCCATCGCCAAACAGCACGCAGGTGGTGCGATCTTCGAAATTGAGAATGCGGGAAAACACTTCGGCGCCGATCACCAGCACATTCTTGTGCACGCCGGCGCGGATGAACGCGTCAGCCGTCGAGACGGCATAGACAAAACCGCTGCACACGGCTTGCACGTCCACCGCCGCGCTCTGGTTGGTCATGCCCAGTTTGCGCTGCACGATGCAGGCGGTGCTGGGGAAGCTGCCGAAGAAATCCGGGGTCGAACTGGCGACAATGATCAAGTCGATCTGATCCGCCTGCAAGCCAGCCATCTCCAGCGCCCTGCGCGCGGCATGGGCCGCCAGATCGGAAGAATTCTGCTCAGGCTCGGCATAATGGCGCGCCGAAATACCGCTGCGGCTGACGATCCACTCGTCCGAGGTCTCGATGCCCTTGGCCGCCAATTGCTCGGTCAGGTCCTGGTTGGTCACGCGTTTTTCAGGCAGGTAGCTGCCGGTGCCAATAATTTTACTGTACAAAGTCATGCCGTTTCATCCGTTAGTATGTGGATGCTTGACCTGAAGGCCCGGCATCCAAGCACTGATAAGCGGGCTCCCGGCCTGCGGGCCCGGCACCCAGGTTTTCCAGATATTCAGGCCGGCACAAAGCAAGGCGTTCCGCGCCGGATCACCCCGGCGACTCGCTGGAACGACACTTTGCTGTGTTACGCCTGCTCTTGCGTTGGTTCCGCACCGCGCGGCATCAGTTCAGCGATCATGGTCGCCAACTGGGCCTGCACGTCATTTTTTGCCGCCTCATAGGCCCGGCGCAGCGCCCATTCGAACGCATAGGCATCGGCGCCGCCGTGACTCTTGAAGACCAGGCCACGCAAGCCCAACAAGCCGGCGCCGTTATAGCGGGACGGGTTGAATTTGTCTTTCATGGCCCTCAAGGCGCCGCCGGCAATCACCGCACCCAGCATGGTCAGCACGTTGCGCTTGAATTCCGTGGTGATCACGGTTTTCATGAAATGCCCCAGGCCTTCGAGCGCCTTCAGGGTCACATTGCCAACAAAGCCGTCGCACACCACCAGGTCCACCGTGCCGCGGAAGATGTCGGTGCCTTCCACGTTGCCGTGGTAATTGAGGGCGCCGCGCTCCTTGTCCGCTTGCAGCAGCTTGGCGGTGGCCTTCACCACTTCATTGCCCTTGATATCCTCGGTGCCCACGTTCAGCAAACCAATGGTCGGCCTTTCAATGCCTTCCATCGCATGCACCAGCACCGAGCCCATGATGGCAAACTGGTGCAAGTGATGCGGCTCGCAATCGACGTTGGCGCCCAGATCGAGCATATAAGTGGGGCCACCCTTTTCATTGGGCAAGATGCTGCAAATGGCGGGACGGTCGACGCCGGCCATGGTTTTGAGCACGTAGCGCGAGACGGCCATCAGCGCGCCGGTATTGCCGGACGACACGGCGGCCTGCGCCTTGCCATCCTTGACTTGCTCGATTGCCACGCGCATCGACGAATCTTTCTTGCGGCGCAGGGCAACCTCGAGCGGGTCGTCCATGGTGACTTGCTCGGAAGCGTGCTGGATGGTGAGGCGTGGCAGCGATTCCGCGCCATGTTTTTTCAATTCCGCGCGGATAACGTCTTCCAGGCCGACCAGGATCAGTTCGACATCAGGCTGCTGCCTGGAAAAGGAAATGGCGGCCGGAATAGTGACAGAGGGGCCATGATCGCCGCCCATGCAGTCGATGGATATTTTTATTGTCATGTGGGACAGATGCGGGGCCGGAACGGGTTGCGTTCAGTCCTGCTGGATACAGATGACGGGCTGAAAACCAGCCGAAAGAAAAGAAAAAAGCGGCGTAACGTCAGTCAAGCTCACGTCGCACCGCCTTTATTCTGGGTAAAAACGCCGATTACTCGTCGTTTTTGGTCTTCAGCACTTTACGGCCACGGTAGAAACCGTTCGGGCTGATGTGGTGACGCAGGTGGGTTTCACCGGTGGTTGGCTCGACTGCCAGGTTTGGTGCAACCAGGAAATCGTGCGAACGGTGCATGCCGCGCTTCGATGGGGACTTCTTGTTCTGTTGAACTGCCATGATGACTCCTAATACAAAGTTCTAAGATTCTAACACATTCGACCAGCAAATACATGCGAATCGAGTATCCACAAGGCAAATGGTTAGTAAATGAATCAGTAACTTAGCCACTTGCCAACGCCTTTTACTACAAACTACAACGATGCCAATACTCGACAAAAGCACGCGCTTGACACGTTTCTTACTACTACATTTTTGAAATTCGATTATTTTTTCAGGCTCTTCAAACCTGCGAACGGCGACTGCACTTCAGACGTCAAGGCGTCGAGCAGCGACGTATCCGGGCATTCCTCGTGGCGGGGCGTGTGCGGCAATGCCAGCAGGGCCTCATCTTCCACCAGGTACATCATGTCCATTTCACGGGCGCCGACAATCACGTCGATCGATTCATCATCGATGATCTGTTCGATCTCATCCGCATTTGCATCGTCCTTACCCAGCATCAACAGGGTCGACGACGACAACTCGTGGGCAAACGGCTGCATGCAGCGCTGGCAAACCAGTTGCACAGGACCTTTGGTCGACAGGCGCAACTGCGGGAAACCATGCTTGCTGGTGCCGCCTTCCACTTTCCAGGCGATATCACCGGTCGCATCCGCTGTTTCTTTGGCCAACCGGGTCATTTCAGCGACTGGCGTCACACCATCGCGATTTCCATTGGTCCGACAAAACTCAAAGGCGTCGATCACAAAGGTAGTCATTAGCAGCATTCCCCGGAAAACCTGCGATAATAGCAGGATTTTCTGCGATGTGCCTGTTTACCAGTGCATTTTTATTTGCGCCCGAATTTGTCCCAGATCACGGTGCGCAAAGCATATAACAAAACATTGTTTGGGGCCAGTAAACCAATGCCGATTATTCAAAATTCCCCGCCCGACAATGACGCCCGCCTGGTGCTGGCCTCCAGTTCGGCCTACCGCCGCGAATTACTGGGCCGCCTGCAGCTGCCCTTCAGCGTGGACGTGCCCGACATCGATGAAAGCCCGCTGCCCGGCGAGACGCCCAGCGCCACCGCGTTGCGCCTGGCCCGTGACAAGGCGGCCGCCGTGGCGGCGCGCCATCCGGGCGCGCTGGTGATCGGATCGGACCAGGTCGCAACACTGGACGATGAGCAGATCGGCAAGCCCGGCTCGCATCCGGCCGCCCTGGCGCAACTGCAAAAAATGCGGGGCCGCGAAGTGATTTTCCATACCGCACTGTGTCTGTGGGATGGTCGCAACAACACGTCCCAACTGGCCGACATCCAGACCGTCGTCACCTTCCGCGATTTGCCCGATGCGGAACTTGACGCCTACCTGCGCATCGAGCAGCCTTATGATTGCGCCGGTAGTGCCAAAAACGAGGGGCTGGGCATCGCCATCCTCGAACGCATCGCCACCGATGACCCGACCGCGCTGACCGGCCTGCCGCTGATCGCCCTGACCGGCATGCTGCGCAACGCCGGCGTGTCTTTCTTTCACTTCACTCAACAACCCTGATCATTCCCTATGCCCGGCACCCTGTTCCTGATTCCGAATACCCTGGGCGACACCGAGTCGCTGTCGCATGTTATCCCTGAACACGTGCAAGCCACCACGGCAGGCCTGGTCAACTTCGTGGCGGAAAACGCCAAGACCGCCCGCGCCTTCCTGAAACTGGTCAGCGCGCACTACCCGCTGTCGAAACCGATGCAGGAAATCCGCATCAGCGAACTGAACGTCAACACGCCGCACGCGGCGCTGCAAGGCTTACTGGAACCGTTGCTGGCCGGCGAAGATGCGGGCTTGCTGTCGGAGGCCGGGGTGCCCGCCGTGGCCGACCCCGGCGCCGACCTGGTGCGCCTGGCGCACCAGCACGGCATTCCCGTGCGGCCACTGGTGGGGCCGTCGTCGCTGCTGCTGGCCGTCATGGCCAGCGGCTTGAACGGACAAAGTTTTGCCTTCAACGGCTACCTGCCGACCGACGCGGCGCTGCGCGGCAAGCGTTTAAAAGAACTGGAAATCCGCTCGCGCACTGAAAAGCAGACGCAACTGTTTATTGAGACCCCTTACCGCAACGCCGCCATGCTCGAAGCCATCACCACCAATTGCCACAGCACCACCCTGGTCTGCGTGGCCACCGACATCAGCCTGCCTGGTGAGTGCATCCAGACCATGACCGTGAGCCAGTGGAACGGGCAACTGAAGGCCGGCAAGACACCGGATTTTCACAAGAAGCCGACCGTGTTCCTGATCCTGGGCCAGTGAACGCAGTTGCAAAATTAACTATAAAATACCGCCTCCACCACCACGGAGGCTTGCATGTCCCCCGCTTCACCCCGTCTGCTGAATGTGGATGCCCTGCGCGGCTTTGCGCTGCTGGGCATCCTGGCCGTCAATATCTGGGCCTTTGCCGACCCCTACTATGCCACCCTCGGGCCCAACCCCGCCTATCTGTCCGCCTTGGACCAGGCGGTGCGCAGCGTGGTCGCGCTGCTGTTCGAATCCAAGTTTTATCTGCTGTTTTCCTTCCTGTTCGGCTATAGCGTGACGCTGCAAATGAGCGCCGCGCAACGCGCCGGCGCAGCGTTCATGCCGCGCATGCTGCGCCGCCAGGCCGGCCTGCTGGGGCTGGGCGTGTTGCATGGCTTGCTGCTGTATAACGGCGACATCATGGCGCTGTACGCCCTGCTCGGACTGATCTTGCTGGCATGCCGCCATCGAACGCCGCGCCGCGCCGTGCGCACCGGCTGCGCCCTGCTGCTAACTGGGGGCACGATCTGGCTGGCGCTGGGCGTGCTGGCCTGGCTGTCAGGCGTCGAGATGGAGGACAGCGGCCAGGAAGTACAAGCCCGGCTGGCTGCCTACGGCGGCAACGCCCTGCACACCCTGCGCTACCACATGGCGCATTGGGCCGAGGCGGCCAGCTTCTTCATCCTGTTCCAGGGCAGCAACGCGCTGGGCATGTTTTTCCTCGGTTTCGCGGCTGGCCGCAGCGGCCTGCTGGAGCAACCGCAACGCTTGGATGCGATCGGCCGCAAAGTCTTCCTGTATGCCCTGCCACTGGGCCTGGCTGGCGCCAGCGTCTACACGGCCCTGACGCTGCAGACGGCCGACGTGACCTTGCACATCATGGCGTTCGGCGTGTCCATGCTGACGGCCCCCTTCCTGACGGCCGCCTATGGCTTCGGTTTGCTGGCCCTGTTCAAGACTGCGGCGGGCCAGCGCCTGCAGCAGGCGCTGGCGCCGATGGGCAAAATGGCGCTATCGAACTACCTGGGGCAATCGGCGCTGCTGAACCTGATGTTCACCGGCTACGGACTGGGCTGGTCGAACCAGTTGCCGCCGCTGGCGGTGCTGGCCTGTGTTCCCGCCCTCTTTGGGGCACAAATGGCGCTGAGCCGGTGGTGGCTGCGGCGCCATGCCTACGGACCGGGGGAATGGGTGTTGCGCGCCATCACGACCGCGTCGGCGCCACGCTGGACGCGCGACCCGGCGCCCCACCATTAATGCAGACTGGCCCGGTAGCCATTGACCCAGTCATACGCCGCCACCTGCACGTCAAACAGGTCGGCCGGCGCCAGTCCCAGGTTGGCCAGCAAGGCGGCCATGTCATCGCCGTCGCCGGCGCGCTCGACCTGCTCGATCAGCGACAGCATGTCGCCATATTCGCCGCGCCGGTGCAAGAGCGCCGCGCGCACGTCGTCGAGCACATTGACGCTGTCGAGGATGTCTTCCATCGGCACCGAGAACAGCGTACTCATCAGTGACATGATGCCCACCGTAAAGCCGATATCGGCGCCGGTACGCTGGCCGGGATGCAGGCACGCCATCATTAATTCCATCATCTTGCCGCGGGTGGTGGCCATCAGCAGCAGCGGCGAATCAAATTCCTGCTTAGGCCCGCTCTTTACATAGAGCAGTATCTGCAGCCACCGCTGCAACTGGCGCCGTCCCAACACGATCAGCGCATGGCTGACGGAATTGATGCGAAAGCGCGCCCCCACCGCTGGCGTATTCACCAGGCGCAATAAATTCAAGGTGATCAGCGCGTCATGCTTGACGCTGCGCTCGATTTCCTGCTGGTCCGCATCGGTGCTCAGCAAGTTCAGCAGGTGCAAGATCGCCATCTGCGACGGCTCGATTTTTTTGCCGCTGAGGATCACGGGGCGGGCAAAGTAATAGCCCTGGAAGTATTCAAAACCGAGGTCCATGCAGTGCTGGTATTCCTCGATGGTTTCCACCTTTTCAGCCAGCAATTTTTGCGGCGCGTTTTTGAGGCTGAGCGCCAGCGAATCGAGGTGCGCGCGCGGCATCTGGTGGATGTCGACCTTGATAACATCGGCCATCGGCTGGAGCTTTTGCACATCGTCGCTGTGATCGATCACATCGTCGAGCGCAAAGCGGAAACCCTGCTCCTTCAATTCCCGCACGCGCGCCAGCACATCCGGCGTGGCCTGCACGGTTTCCAGAATTTCCAGGATAACTTTATCGGTCGGCAAGAAGTGGATGAAATCACTCATCAAGCCCACTGCGTCGACATTGACGAACGCCAGCTGGTCGCCCACCACCTGCTCCATGCCCAGTTCGCTGGCATGGGCAATCACGGAGGCGGTGGCGGTGGCGTTATCGGTGACATGGGCCGCATCCGCGTCGGCATGGCGGAACAGCAATTCATAGGCCACCAGGCGCTGGCTGCGATTGAGGATGGGTTGGCGCGCCAGGTAAAACTGGTTCGCGATGGCAGGAGAAACATCTGCAGGCGTGGTCATGGTCGGCCTCAATCTGCACGTTGGTCGTTCCGCCGCGCTGTTGCACCGCGCTGCGGCAGGCAGACCGGGCAGGCTGATCGGCCGTGCCCGGTTAATACTAGCCTATACCTAAAAATGCAGGACTGACAACACCTTTCGTTATAACTTTTCTAAGCTTTGCGCGGGCCGTTGCGCGGCCCCGACGTCCGGCCGGTTCCGACAAACGGTTTACCGGACGGCCGGGCGGCGCGCTGGCCCGCGCCATTGGCCGCGCCGGAACCACCCAGGCCGGACGGACGGCCGCCGCTGCGACCGGTACCCGCTCCCTGGTCCGCGCCGCGCGCGGGACGGCCTTCGTAAGCACCACCGCCGGCCGGACGCGCATCGCGCATCCGTTCACTACCGGGCCGGCCACGGTTGGCGTTGTCGGTGGCGGCGCGCTCATTACTAAAACGATCGCCGCCGCTGCGCACCGTCGCGGGACGGTCACTGCCGGGACGGTCGCCGCCAGGGCGGACATTGACGCCACGCGCCTTGCCGCCACCGTAGGGACTGCCAGACTCGCCAGCGGCGCCGCTGCGCGGGGCGCGGCCATCGCCGTCGCCGCGCCAGGCGCCCTGGCCGCGACCGCCATCAC
>JAIENA010000113.1 GCA_019751755.1 Burkholderiaceae bacterium
GGGGCAGCTGTAAGTCATTGAATGTAAACAAGTTCTGGAGCACCACAGAGACGGACCGAGATGTGTATAAACCTATGGCAATATCCCAGTCGAGCGGATCAGGACATTCTTCCATCACTTGTTAGATGCAATTAATATTAAAAATTATCAAAAGAAATATATTTTTAGTATCTTCAAGTACTTGCGGATACTGATCCAGTATCCTTGATCGCCCAATCATCCGGCCTTCAAATTAACGCTTTAGGAATAAAATTTATGTGGCTGCGCCTGCAAAGTGGACAAAAAAGCCCTCTGTTATGCCAGAGGGCTTTTTCACAGGTATTGCTAATCGCAATCGACCATTGTATTCCGATTCCCATCCGCACTAATCTGCCAACCAAGCCGGGTGCACTGCATAAACTCACCAGCCGGATATGGCGAGTTACTTATCTCGCATCGTGTAGCCCTAGTGCCTTCCGGCACATCAAAACCAAGGATCGTCGCACACGAGACCGGTGGCTGAACCACAGGGCGATAGGTGCATTCGGAAAAATTCCAAACGCCATATGTTGTGGAGCCCGTGCAGGAATTGTAAGTAACAGAACGGGTCGCGGTTCCAGTGTAATTAGGCTGACACGCCCCTGACTCGGTACTGGTCGAATTACCGCAAGGAGGTGATGTTTGGGTGCAGCCCGAATAGTCCCAACTACCATAGGATATCGATCCCGTGCACGAATTAGTCGTCACCGTGCGGGAGGCTGTTCCACTGAAGCCAGACTGGCAGGAGCCGGACTCGGTACTGGTCGAATTACTGCAAACGGGCGCAGGTGGAGTGCAACCCGAGTAATTCCAGCTACCATAGGAGGTCGATCCCGTGCACGAGTTATAAGTAACGGAGCGGGAAGCGGTTCCGCTGTAGCCAGATTGGCAGGAACCCGACTCGGTGCTGGTCGAACTACCGCAAGGAGGAGCGGATGGGCTGCAGCCCGAATAACTCCAGCTGCCATAGGATATCGATCCCGTGCACGAATTAGTCGTCACCGTGCGGGAGGCGGTTCCACTGAAGCCAGACTGGCAGGAGCCCGTCTCTGTACTGGTCGAATTTCCGCAGGTAGGAGCGGATGCGCTGCAGCCCGAATAGCTCCAGGGGCCATTGGTGGTCGATCCAGTGCACGAATTCGTCGTCACCGTGCGGGATGTAGTTCCGCTGTAGCCAGATGGGCACGAACCGGTCTCGATGCTGGACGAATTTCCGCAGGTCGGCGCGGATGGAATGCATCCCGAATAGCTCCAGATCCCATAGGTGGTCGATCCCGTGCACGAATTCGTCGTCACCGTGCGGGATGTAGTTCCGCTGTAGCCAGATGGGCAAAAACCAGTCTCGGAGCTGGACGAATTGCCGCAGGTAGGAGCCGATGGCCTACAGCCCGCATAGCTCCAGATCCCATAGGCGGTCGATCCCGTGCACGAATTCGTCGTCACCGTGCGGGACTTAGTTCCTGTGTAGCCAGTCGGGCACGAACCGGTCTCACTGGAAGACGACGTGCCGCACGACTGGGAGCAGCTTGAGTAATCCCACGAGCCATAAGTCGTGCCCGAACAAGAATTCGTCGACACCGTGCGGTACGCGAAGCCAGTGTAGCCGCTGGGGCACGAACCGGACTCCGTTGAATTGCTGTCGGTGCAATCGACAGTGCAATTCGAATAGTCCCAGCTCCCATAGCTCGTCGTACCGGTACAGGAATTCGATGTCACCGAACGGTATGCGGTGCCGGAGTAGCCTGACTGGCACGAGCCACCGGCGGTAGACGTGGTGGTACAAGCCCGGCAAACACTGCCATCCCAGTATTCACTACCCGAGCAGCGAGATACGCAAGATGGATTACCCATGCTGTCATAGACTATTTTTTCGGACGAAGCGCAGACCGGATCCACGCTGACGCAGTGAGCGACTCCGCTTCCCGCAGTCGACCATCGCTTTCCTACAGGGCATGACTTCGCGATCGGCGCCGTCATACATGAATCTGGGCTTACGATGCACTTATCCGGCGCGTTGGCGACTAGCGCGCTGGTTTCTTGCACGCTCGTGTCCAACGCCCTGGTGCCCTGCGCGTTGGTCGTGAATGCCGACATGGCCAACCACAGACCTACGAATATTTTCTTCATTTGTGATTCCTTCCTATTGTTGATCCTCGACGCGAGTCGCGCCGCCCTGCTTCCCCTGTCCAACTCCCTCGCCATTGGCCGCCTTCTCATCCGGGCAAACCAGGTTGTCGTACTCGTCACGCTTGGCAGCCTTACCATTCGCGCAGTTGCGCTCATCTTCAACGCAGTGCGCCAGCCCACTTCCTGCGGACGACCAGTGCCGACCGTCTCCGCAACCACGCGCGATGGGCTCGCTCATGCACAGTTCAGGGGAGATTGCGCAGGTGATCTGTGGCTGCTGCGCTGACGCCGCTTTCTTTCTTGGTTGGGAGCGGCCGGAGCCCGATCCGTCATTCGCAGCAGCGATACAAGAGGTGGCGAAAGCGGCGAGCAGCAATCCCCCTAGGTGTTTCAGTGATATGTGCATTCTGTGATCCGTTTTAGGGGTATTTGCATTCCAGGTACATCAGCGCCTGGAGGTTGTAGACGTTCGCCGAGGTCAGGTTGCCAAGGTCATCCCTGAGCTTGTACGAAACTGTCCAGGCACTGCCTGGGCCGATAGCGGCGGTGAGATGGGAGACCTGCTTGGGCGGGGCGGAACTCACGTCAACCGCCGTCTGCACCATCCCTAATCGGAAGGTCGGGGTACTGCCTGAGTCGCAGACTGGATAGGGAACGACTGTGCCGTCGATAACGCTTTGGCGGCTGACTTCGACGTATTTGCCGATCGCACTGGCCAGCGCGACGTACGCCGATCCACGACAAATAACGGCCTCGCCGGTGGTCGAACTGGTGGCAAGCGTGCCGGGCTGAGTGCAAGCAGTGCCCTTGTCTGCTATCGGTCCGGCATGAATACGCCAGACACCGGCGCGACAAACCAAGATCGTGCCATCGGCTGCGACTGCAATCGCGCTATTATCTGCACATGCGCCACCGGTGACTTGCACCGCCGGCACGAAATATCTTGCTGCTACGTTGCCAGCGGTCGCCGTGATATTTCCGGCACTGGTTGTGATAGATCCGGTGTTCGTGGTGATTGAACCTGTGTCAGTGGTGAGGTTGCCGCTAGTGGTCGAAATTGAGCTAGTAGCTGAGATGGTGGAAGCGTTCACGAGCGGATTCCCGCCAAGGCGTAGCGGCCCAACCATAGGGCGCGAGCCATCTCGAGGAAGCAGACCGTCAAGCGCGTTGTAGTCCACAGAACCAAAGCCCACTCGAACGGCCAAGATCCCGTCTACGTTGCCGCGGGGGTTCGCCTCGCCCCAGGTGCCGGCCGGACCAGTAAGAACCGTGCCCGCACCAACCTTGGACGATGCCGCGTCCAATCCAATTTTGTTTGCAAGACTGCCGACGCGCCGGCCGTCAACCAGGTTCGTTACCGGGTCCTTCAATGGTTGCGTCGACGTCACCATGCCCGAAATGTCCGTGCAGTTCACACCTGCCGTGCAACCGGCAGGAAGAAGCGCCAGGGCGACGGTGTACGTCATTCCCAGCTGATTGGCCAGGTTGTAGCCAGATGGGATGTACGGATTAGCGACAGGATTTCCCTGCAGTTCTGCGAGCGTAGGAGCGAGAGGAGCTGCGAAATCTGGAACCGTGGGCGTCGCGCTGGCAAGCAGGATCTGCCGGAAGTCGCCGATGTACTTGTTGACACCTGACTGGATCAACCGCGCGTGTGCGGCTGCGGATGTATCGGTCTCATCGATCTGGCGCGCGACCTGGACCCGATTCCAGGCCACTAACACCACACCAGTCACGGCGATCATGGTGAGGACCTCGATCATGCCAAACCCGGACTCACGGCGCGAGCGCACAGCTTTGTGGGCCTGCGATTTACTGTACCTTTTGATCACTTCAGCTCTCTCGTCAGATCTCTCGGCTTAAATGCAAGAAAGCGATGCGAGCCATTCGCCCGTCATCGCTTTCGTTGCGAATGCACTGGTATTACTGGGGCGGCAGCGTTCGGGAGAACGACGCCACGATAGTCTGGTTGTCATTGGTCGCCGTAGCGTTGCACTGAGCCCCCTTGGTGGCGGTATCAAGCGCGCCGCGCAGGGTCTTGACCGAAGTGCTGTTAACCGACATTAGCCATGCGGCTTGGTTCAATCTCTCCGCAGTCGCATTACACATTTCATTGGATAGCCCTGGGAAGGTCAGCGTGTAGCCGTCATCCTTACCGGCGATGATGACCGATGCGGCTGCGCACGAGATTTGGCTATTCGGCTCCGCGTTGTAGAACACCGTCGGCGTTGCCGGCACCGAGCGGTCCACACGGAACGACGTGCTGGAAAACACGCTGTTGTTAGCCAGAGTGACGCAAGTGAGCCCGGTGAACAGACCTGGATAGACTTTCGCGGCCTCCACTTGGATGGTTTGAACGCTGGTGGCTAAGTTCTGTGCGTTCGTATTGACCTCGGCGCCGCGCTTAGCCTTCATCCCACCATAAATCAAGAGGGAGCCAAGGGCCAATACAGCAACGAGCTCAAATAGCGTAAAGCCGCGTTGACGCGCGCGAACAACGGATGAAGTACGGGTGGGGGCATTCATGACAGCAGATCCTCGTTGAAAAAAGTTTTTTGATTAAAGTTCGCGCATTTGTTCTTGCGCGCATGCTTGTTACGTTTAATGTGCATAAAATAACACAATGATTACCGTGACACAAACAAAAATACCCATTGCGCCACCGCCCTTTGGTCAAATTAGCGGGCCATCAGTGTCGCATTAGACATTGCTTGGCTTGCCTCGGAGAAAGCGATATTTCCGAGCATGAGAACTCCTACGAAGCTCATAAGATTAAGGACGCAGACCATCGTGACGAACTTGGACAAGATCTGCAAACGCTCGACCATGCTGACTATCTCATCCTGGCAGCTCTTGATCACCAGCTCGGGTAGCGCCTCTGCCAGCTTCTCTTCGCCGGCCAGGACTACAATCCGGGCGGCCAGCATTTTCGGCAACGGCAGGTTACGTAACGATGTAAGCACGGTCTTCCCCCGGCTTGTGTGCGCCCTGATTTTTTCCATCTGGTAGGACATCCACATTGAACCGTTTGACGCAACTTTGTTGAGCGCAACGGTATCGGCAATACCGGACTGGATCATCGAGCAGATTGCAGTGACAGTCGATATCAGCTCCATCTGGGCATAAAGCGTGTAAGGCAGAATCGTCCTGTCCGCCCAATCCCGGCCTCGTCCCGTGTAGTTATTGAGACTCCAAGCGACCCATGCAAACAGGCCGACCACAGTAGCCGCTACGAGTGCGCCGCCAAGACCGGTTGAAAACTCAATTACTGAGTATGAAAACGCTCCGTATGCGGGCCAAAATTTTAGAGGGACGGCCTTGAGCATGTCGGCGTAGATCACCAGCTTGAAGAAGAAAAGCACAGCGACCAGAGCAGCGAAAGTGAATGCGGGCAACATCAACGGGAGCATCACAGCTCGAACCATCGCTTTGCGCTGGGCCAAGTTCGAGGCATACATCTGGTAGAGCGTGCCCGCCGTCCCTGGGTTCATCTCGGCCGCCGAGATGATAATGGTGTCGCTTTCGCTGACCAGGCCCGTAGTAGCGCGCGCAAGCGAACCAGGATGCGCCAGCATGCCCTCACCCCACAAAATCATCATGGGGCTGATGCCAGGCACATCCTGCTTGGTGTATTCGCTGATCAAACCATTCAAGGAGGCGCCGGCGGCCAGTGAGGCACCCAGGTCGCGATAAAAGGCAGAGCGCTGGGCATTAAAAAGACGGCGCGCGTTCCAGATCGTGATCACGTCGGATAATGAACTCATTGCAATTCCTTACTCGACGCGCTTACGCGCGCTGGGATTCTGTTAGGTTGGCGACTACACCGCTACCCATCGGAAATTTGACATCAGGGACAAAGCTCGGAGAATTCACGACCACAGCATCTTCGAAGCGGCCGCAGTATCTCTCGACGGAGCGCAGATCTACACCGCCTTGAAGCGCAGCCTTCAGGCCCACCTCCAGCGCTGTATTGCCGCGCGTATTGGTCATATCATCAAAGGCGCCGTGTGACTCCCTCCAGCGCCGCTCAAGGCCCAAGAAGTCTCGCTTGCCGATCAAGATCCGGTCTTCGGTATCGGGCTCGAAGTATTCTGCGAGGATCCTGCGCCCCATGTAGCCAACACGCGAAGGAAGCCCCTGTGCGCGGCAGGCATCGCAACCATCAGGATTGTGAGCATGGAAGTGGTCGACATCGACACGATAAGTCCTTTCGATATGTCGCAGGCGCTGCAGCCCAAGCGCCTCTTTCGCCCGGCCTCCGCGTAAGGCGCATTTACATAGCTTTCGCACCAGCACCTGGTGCATGAGAAGCCCCAACACGGCCGAGTGTGCAAGCAGATCTGCCTGCATCCCCATTTTCGATGAGAGGAAGTATGCAATCTGCCCCAGGGCCGAATCCGAGTGCGTCGTCGTATAGACCGGGTGTCCCGACAGGACGATATTCACAGCGAAATCGAGCGTATCGCGCGAGCGAACCTCACCCGCCAGAATCGAGTTCAAGTCGCCTCGCTTTAAGCGCGCCATCGCGCGGTCGATAGCCTCGGCGCCAGAAACGTTCATCTGCGCCGTGTCTGGGTGCGTATTCTCGATCGGGTCCTCGGCCGCGTACTTCGCTTCGGTGCCGGGAACAAGGGCGTAGACCGAACGAAGGGTCGTCGACTTACCCATGTTAACCGAGCCAGAAATGCACAAAAGACGCTTGTGGTTGCTATTGAACCTATGGACCGCCTCGATCACGTCCGGGAAGAACCCGAGCACTTCGAGTGTGGGGATCTCGATGCGATCGACGTAAATAATGCGCAGCACCAGCTTGAATGGGCGGTCGCCGTTCGGTGCTGGCGCGTCACCCAAATCAAACGTCGTGAAGCGGCCCCTTATGGTTTCACCCCGCGCACCGACAATGCGGTCATTGAGCGTCGCTTCCAGAAAATTGCCCGGGTTAAACGATGTCTCCGACCGATTCGAGCACTGCTCGTTGTACATATAACCAATCATGCCCCGCAACTCGGCAGGGTCCTTCATTGCTGGCGGCAGATCATCGACCGTCTCAATGTCGCCATCAATCCTGAACTGGATGAGCGATCGATTTCGCTGGGTCTTTTTGTCCTTGTCATAGCGGACGTAAATATGAATGTCAGCGGTACCGAACTTGACCGCTTGCGTCAGCAATTCGTTGATCATTCCGTTGAATCGATTGCCGGCCTGGGCCTGCCGCAATTCCTGGGCACGGCTCAATACCTTTGCCTCGTGCGCGGACACGGCCTCACCGGTATGCTCGTTCGCGTCGACGCCGTTAATTGCCGCAACCAGGTTCCGTGATGCCTCAAACGGCTGAGCCGGATCAAGTACAACTTGCCTGGCAGTGGCCAGATCGGCCAGCTCACGGTTGATCGCTAGGCCATGACGCATGTTCTCCGGGCTTTCCGCCCATCCAGCCACAGAGAGACGGAGTGTGCCAAAGCGCTTCGTGCCACTGGCTGGAATCGGATATGCGACCACAGCTACAGTGTGCAGTAGATTTTCGGTTGCTCCCAGACGGCCTGTGACAGCATTTTTTCCGCTCAACACAAACCATTTGCTGGGCAACTGCTCGCTCGATTCGAACACGGTACCGGGGGCAATCTGAGGATGCAAACCTGCTTCGTCGCCGCCGGCATGCCGCAACATCCCAGCATCTAACTTCGACCGAGTCACCGTTGCCGGAGCGGCTGCGGGAGATCGGTTCTTCCTAAACCTAAAAAGTCGCGAGATCATCATATTCCCTCACTGTCACTGGCTGCCGACAAGCTTCGGGCTCGGCAATGGACCCGCTCGAACGGCGTTCCTCGCAAACGGTTCCGGCTCCGCGCCGTCTGCTGAGTCAGGAAGCATCCTGATTGACTGAAGAGCAAGCGGATAAACAACATTCCCTTTTTGCAACACCACGCCTTCATCAGCGACGTGGGTGATTGTCCAGCCCTGAATCGTTTCGCCAACTTTGTGGTCTTCGAACTGGCCTTTATTCGTGAAGAAGCGAATCGTCTCATTTTTGAACATCCCAAAGATGGCGCGCACCTGGAGGCCTTCCGGCTCGATCGGCTTCGGTGGAACCTTCACCTTCGACTTGACCGGAACAGGAACGGGTGCCGGGATCTCTTGGGCCCCTTTAGCCTCACGCAGCGCACGACGCACCTTTTCGAATTCGACGTCGCGCGCCATATCAGCCAGATCGCCCAGGGTGTAGCTCTGCACTGGGGCAACGGCTGCTGTCGGCGCTGCAGCTGCAGCTGGCGATGGCGCCATCTGCGCGCTGGCGGTTTGCGCCAGGACAAAGCCGACCACAACCAGAACGTATTTATCGATTTGCTTTTTTTGCATACATATCTCCTGCCAAAGTCACAACGCCATTACCAACGGTCAGCGTTCTCCAGCTGATAGCGTTCGCGAAAACGCCCTTTGCCGACGGTATCTGAACTAGGTCCCACAGCGGATAAGTCACCGTCACTCCAACTGACCGGATGAGTATGGGAACGGCGGCCTCGTTGATGCTAAGGCCCTGCGGGAACACCTTGTAGTCAGTCTGCAACCCGCCCGAAACCTTCTGCGTCGGCACCAATTTTTGAATGAGCGGCCAGAAAAGTAGGGGGGACTGCGATTCGTCGACTAGCAAGTCCATGCGCGGTGGAGACGAGGCAGGTAGGCCTTTTACCGTCATGCTTACCTCAACAGTTTTCCCGTCTTGACCAAACGAGGTCGGAACAAACTGGCCCTCGATATCGTCGATAAAATCCTGGAACGTAGCCGCGCTATCGCCGTCCTTCTTGTAGCTGAACTTGCAGGCGCCCGTCAAAACCTCGCAGGTGACAGAACTGGAAATCTTGAAGCCGCCTACGTACTCGCGAACTGTGCGCACATGCTGTTGCAGCGCGCGCACGCGCGCCATGCTCCCCCAGGGCTGGGCCGGCCACTGGGCATCAAGCGCCCTCTGATACACCGACGCGGCGTCCTGCTGCCGGTCGCGTATCTGCTTTTCGATGATGCTCTGCTCTTGCTTGTGGTCTTGCCAGGCTAAGTAACCCACCACAGTGCCCCCCACGACAAGCCCTAGGACCGCGATCTGGCGCTTGTCCGTGGCTACTGACCGCACCGGTCGGACGGCGGCCGCAGTCAGGGTCAGCTTTTCCAGGGTGAGGCTATGCGTCACGCCAGTCCAGGTGCCATACAGTGCTGGATCACTGGTGGTTACGGCGCGCAACTGGCTGTCCCAGCTAAGCAAAGTCTTCTCGACCTCCGACTTGGGAACGACAACGTCGAAGTCACCCGGCGCCGGGTGGCCATTGATCGAGGTGCACATGGCGTATTCCTCTTCGCCGGGTATCTGCGCAATCAGAATCGAGCAAACAGCCAGGTCGGGGACGGCACTAAACATCTCGGCCAGGGAATAGACTTTGTCAAACCGGGAGACCTTGCGCATGGCGCGGTTTTCGAATGCAGTAAGGTAGCCCCAGGCGTTACGGGTAGCACCAGCGGCAAAGCTCGCCTTCTTAGCCGCGACAAGAGCGCGCTCGGTGATTGGGCCGGCGGCAGAATTCTTGGGCTTGACAAACTTTGACAGGAAGGCCGGCACCTGCTGAATGTTCGACTTCACCGACTCAGGATCGAGCCAGTGCATTCCAGCCAACAGGTTCTTTCCACCAACATTGATGATCTGCGCCATTCTGGTCCCGTACCGTTAATCTTTGAACCGCATAGTGACGACCAGGTAGTACTGATCCTCGGACCGGTTGCCGGAGACGTTCCCGCCGAACATGGCGGACAGGTGCTGATCCAGGCTCTGGTCAGTCCCCTCATTAGTTCGACCGCTGATTGCGGCGAGTACACGTGACTCACCGTTATGCAAGCCCACGCGTTGACGGGCAACCTCGGTATCCTTGTCCAGCAGCTGGACGGTTGTCTGGCTATCGCCCTTACCGCTGGTATTAGTTCCGAACGGATTCTTTACCGACTCGCGAATCGAGATGTCGACCGTAGCGTCGTTGTCGCCGGTGATGGCAGGCACCAACATGAGCGTACGGCCCACGTTCTCGGTTTTGGTTTTTTGGCCTGAAGCCACGCCCGATAAGGACGACGCAGCAGATACCTCGTTCACATAGTCGAACGTCTTGTTCGCCGCGTGCATGACACCGACGCGGTTCTGCGTTTCCAAAACGTGGTGTCGCACAACGGTGGCTTGGCCACTTTCATTGAGCGCAGCTATAAGCGCGGTCGACCCTGCAAAGCGGTTTTGTCCGTCCGGCCCACCATTTAACGTAGTTCCCAGCAAACCGGATGCGAGGTCGAGCGCCTTCGTAGGCGAGCTATAATTTAGTGTCGTCTCGGACAACGCCTTTGCCCGTTGATAGGCTACCTGCCAATTGACGCCCGACTTCCCTACGTTCTTGCTCGAATAGCGGATGACGTCGACGTCGAAGATAACACCGCGGTTCATCAGCCGCTTTTCACTGTCGATGTAATCGCCGATCTTGTCCAGAGCTTCTGGCGTATCGGTCACGGTCAACGACCCCGTCGCTGGGTTGTAAGTGGGCTCTGGTGCGCCCTTGGTCATCCACTGCTTGATTCCGGGGATCAGGCTCTTTGGTGCGTCGATATCCTGGAATTTCGAGGTCATACTCGCACTCGTGCTGAACCCCCCTTCCCCACCACCGCTATCGATACCCATGCTGCCGCCGACAGAGGCAGCAGCTGCACCGATCACGAAGCGACGTGTTGTCGTGCGGAAGAACTCCAGCTGTCCATTCTCAAACTGCGTGTGCACTCGATACCGTGCCGCGAGCTGTGCAAAGAGCGGCGCAACGCCCCCTTTGAAATTCGCGGGCACCATCACGGTCACGTGCTTTCCGTTTTCGTCCAACAGTGAGTCGGGCTTAACGCGTACCGGAATGCCCGTCGCCAGATTAATCTTCTGCGCGAAGTCGGCTATCAGAATGCTTGAGTTGCCATTGCTATCGAGGACATTGTCCGCGAAGCGCAGGTTCAATTGCGCCCCAGGGCGAAGCGGTAGCGGCCAATGCGCCCACTTCTGGGGAGCGATCTGCTCGCTCCCCGTGTATGGGGTGACCGCATCTTCAACAAGATCGCGTACTCCGGCCGCATAGCGCTGCGCGGCCAGCCGATCCTCGGCCCTCGATGCTTCGTTTGCACGAACATTAAGATGCTCACGAACCGACGCATTATTCGCCGAAAAACCTGCGCAGCCAGTGAGAAATACGGCCGAGGCAAAAGCCGCCAACGCGGGCGGAATCGTTTGACGCATCACATATCTCCTTGGCAGCGCTCTTCGAACCTGATGATGCGAAGTACGTTTTTTGGCTTATTCGGATGAATGCAGGCACGGACACGCTCACGACCAGCCTGGCTGCGCTGGTTCATTTGTACCGACGTGAGTAGGCCGCGTACCGCTCGGCGGAGGTCCGTGCCCCAGTCGTTCTCTGCGCTGATCTGGAACTCGACGTTGCGAGGCTCCCAAACGTATTGCATGTTTGCTTGACCGGCCCAGCGCTGCAACACTGCCGACACCTGGTAATCGGCGCTCGTCGTCGTATAGGAGGCCGGAGCAGGCGTCTCGACCGGCCCTTGCACCTTGAGTACGGATGACTTGCGTGCCGCAGTCGATGTCTGAATCGTTGCCTCGATTGCTGCGGTCGTTGTAGAAGTAGGGGCAGTAGTTGACGCTGCGGCCGCCAACTCTGGCGCCCGTTCAGCTGGCGCCAACAGGTCGGAGAATTTGATGGTGCGCTTTTCCTGGTCGATATTGACCAGCAGATTCGATCTCGCAACGGCGTCTGTCAGCAGCGTGTGCCAAATTCCCTTGCCGGTAATATTTACCAGGGCTTTTCGGTGGACGGGCTTTGTGTACTCGGCTTGATATCCAGGCGGAACGATATCGGCAACCAGGTCTTCGACCGCAACCGATTTATAGTTCACGTCGACGACTCCGTCTGCCGCCCGATTATCGACAAAGCCTGCGTAAGACGAACCGGCCCCCAGGATGAGTGCCATTGCAACTACCAATTTATTCATTTTCATTTGATTTGCTCTCAATAGTGTCCGGTTCTTACATATCGCCAATACCGCTGCGTGCGGGCTAATATCACGCCCCGTCTCAGCCAGAAGCGGAGCCGGCGCCAGAGCCACTTCATCGACCGCCTTCGAAACGACATGTACAAACTCAGGCTGGCGTACAGCACTAGGAAGAGGATAGTCAGGTAGTGGAAAACAACGGTTGCCAACAGCAGCGGAAAGATGACGGATCCGTCAATCGTTCCGATCTTCGTGCGGAAACCCGCGTTGCGCCAATCCATCAGCCCCTCGCCTTGTTGAAGTACTCCTGCGCCTCATTGCGGCCCATCTGCGTGATTTCGCGGAAGAGCTTCACTCCCATCGCGCCACTACGTATGTATGGCACGCACTGGCTGGCGAAATCTTGGTCATGCTCGATGAGGTAGTTTCGAACAAAGCGCGCCCACCGAGGGTATGGCCACTCTTCGCTCTGAAGCGAATCTTTGATGTCCGAGTCGAAGGAAATCCAGGACGTGAGCGGAACGACATCTCCGTTGTCCAGTTTTACGATTTTGCGCGAGCAGATCATGCGCAGTGCGCCAAGCATTTTCGATGCGGCGGCCGCGCGGACCGCCGCCGGGAACATCTCCACCAAGCGGAACATCGTTTCGTTGGGTGTTTCGGCGTGGATCGTGGCCAGCACGCCGTGACCTGTGATCGCCATCTCTACCGTTTTGTCGGCTGTCTCTTCGTCACGCACCTCGCCCATTAACAGAATGTCCGGTTTCGACCGCATCGCAGAAGGCGCGGCACGACCCCAACTGTGGATGTGCTTTCCGATCGCAGCCTGGGCGACCAGCGGCCCGCGACCCAGCCCTGCTCTCCCATAGCTGATCTCGATAGGCTCTTCGAAAGTCTGGATGCTGGGCGCTGGCGTCTCTTTGGTGCGCTCGTGAAGAACTGCTGCGATCAACGTTGTCTTGCCTGAACCAGTTGCGCCGTTGACTAAGACCAAGCCTTTGTCGACGAGAAGGTCTTCCGCGACCCCTTCTGGCAGGCCCTGCTTCGACAGCTCGGGTAAATTTTCTGAGATGGTTCGAATAGTGATGGATACGCCGTTCTTCTCACCGCCTACGCGAGCCGCGATCGCATGCAAACGCAAACGGACCAGGATTCGATCAGCGTTGGGGCGGAAGAACTCGGGGTCTTCGTCTACTTCATCGCCCTTCCCAAGCTTCGGGATCGCTGCCGGACCGCACAAGAGCGACAGGATTTTTTTCGCCTCTGTGTCTTCCAGAGTACGGGTGGTCAGCGGGTACCAACTCCGTCGCCAGTACACTGTCACGTAGTCGTTGCTTTGGATTTTCAGGTCCGAGCAACCCTGGTCCAGTGCCGACGTGATCATCATGTGCGTTTCCCGCTCGCCGAACCCTGCATGCAGAACGAATGGTTGAAGGCCCTCGATCGTGTTTGCCTTCATTTCGTAGTCTTCCAGTCTGCGCCGTTGCCGTTGAACTCGGGCTGAGATGAAATGCGGAAGACTGAGTCCCCGATGATGATCGTGTTCGGGTCTGGTCGGCTAACACTATCGGTCGCGGCCGCGAATTTCGGCGCGCTCACCAACCCGCGACCGTATAAAGTGTAGAACATGCGCATGCCGTTGAAATCCCGCTCCAGGCGTGCCAAGTTCAATTCGAAAATTTTGCGGGATTGGTTTCGTCCTTCTTCGTACGCCGTGCGCACAATGGACTCCCAGTACGCCTTCTCGGTATCGCCCTTAGGTAGATTGCTTCGCTGCGCGTCGCCAACCAACTGGTCGTCGTTGTCGGTCAAACCCAGGTACAAATAATTGCGCCAGTTGTTCTGACCAAAGGTGGCTGGCGCCACGATGCGATAGACCCGCCCTTGCACACGCATTGAGTATTCGGTGATCGCGATGACATCCTGGGCTTCTTCGATCACTGGGGGCAAAGCGCCTGAGGGAAAGGTCAGCGAACCGAAGTTGAACTTTGTGTCCAATACGCTTTTTTCTTTCTCGATCTCGGCGCTGATGACCTTGCTCTCGTCGGCCAATCCAGCGCGCAAGCCGAGGCCAACGCCGAGTTGCTTGAGCGCAGCGGCGCGCACCTCGGAAATACCGGCTGGGATAGCGTGAATGCGTGAGGAAGCAGATAGCACCTTGTCGAGGTTCGACTGTGCCGACGGCGCCGCATACGCCAAATGCGCCAACGGCGCCAGGATGACAGTGGCGCACAGTACGCCGTGAGATAAGGCTCGGCTCATGTCAATACAGCTTCGAGCGAAGCTCGATGGAGGTATCGTTCAGGACCACGTCTGCCCTGCCGCCGCACTGCTCTCCGACCGCATTGAGAGCCTGGGCCAAGGTCACGTTTCGGAGTTTGATGTAGACCGGCAGCGCAAGGCGCGGCTGCGGGCCTGAGTGCTTGAAGGACAGCTTCTGGGCTGCAGCAATCCGCTTCAGGATCTCCGCCGCATCACCTTCCCATATCACGGTCATTGTATTGCCCGACAAACTCGCCGGCGTCGCAGCATCGGCCATTTGCGCCTTCTTGGCGTCGGCGCGTTCAACGGCCTGCTGGATAGACATTCGAACACCCGGTGTGTTATCCGGCTCTTCTACAGGTTTCGGTGACGCACATCCAGCGAGCACTGCAGCGAAGATCAAAGCGATCGCGGCGTGGCTTTTCGGAAGAAGGCCGTGTGTCATCTTGTTCTGTCCTGTAATCATAAAATGAATCAAGACGATAGATTACCTTGTCGCGTGCCACAGCGCAAGAAAAGGATGCATGCAGGCAACGCCTCGCACCGAGCGAAAATTTTTTTCTTTGGGGGGGGGGAAGTGTTTGCGGCTCAGCATGAGCGGCGATGTTTCGTCCAGTCGGCGCTAACGCGCGACACCGGCTTGGTGCTGGCCTGGTCGACTCTGTTCGAAGTTGGAGGCGCTAGCTCTGGTATGCGTGCTTAGCACCAACACTTTGCCGGTCTCGCCTGTAGACGCAGTGACACAGCAATTGATCCGTGCATCAGCTCGATGTGTGGGGTCTGGAGTTGTTGGCGCACTTGACCAGGTGTTGAATCTTGTTCTTCGTCTTATAAAAAAACAACAAACGACGACGAGCCGACGGAGGCGGCTTGTTGTTGTTTACTTTAAAAACAACACCTTTAAAAACGTTTACATCCTGAGAGCTAGTATTGGTGCGGGTTTGCGGGAAGAATTGCCATAGTTTCCGGGGCGTCATGCCATAGTTTTCGGGGGCGACTGTCATAGTCTTCGGGGTATCGCCATAGTTTTCGGGGGGTATTGCCATAGTTTTCGGGGCGCTTTTCGGGACCTAGAAGCCTATTGCCATAGTTCTCGGGGTGGACAGGTTGTGCCGTGGGCCTGTTTTGAATTTTGGACTGTCGTCCTTAAAGAAATCAACAAACGACAACGATCCGACGAAGGCGGTTTGTTGTTGTTTACTTTAAAAACAACACCTTTAAAAACGTTTACGTTGCGAAGAGCAAGTATTGGTGCGGGTTAGCGAACCGAATTGCCATAGTTTTCGGGGTGTTATGCCATAGTTTTCGGGGGCGACTGTCATAGTCTTCGGGGTATCGCCATAGTTTTCGGGGTATCGCCATAGTTTTCGGGGTATCGCCATAGTTTTCGGGGGGTATTGCCATAGTTTGCGGGGCGCTTTTCCTAACTCAGAAGCCTATTGCCATAGTTTTCGGGGTTGAATAGCAGTGGATTGATAAACAACATTGCATTTTAAATAAATGCAAATTCCATCATGGTCAACGAAAAAAGTAAATAAGTGACAATGTTGATTTATGTAAATGTGATTTGATTGCGAAATCTCACAGAAAATCACTGTTTTTGCCTGGAGAGGCATTGACAATCGTGTTTCTGTTGTTACGAGATGTGGTTGCCTTAGGGGGGGAACCTTGTTTTTTGCCAACTATAAAAGCGAGATATGGTTGCCGCACGTGGTTGCCAATCGCCAACCAGACCGTTTTTCCGGTCTATTGCCATAGTTTTCGGGGCGTGGTTGCAAAAAATGGCCATTTGAAGGTCCTATTGCCATAGTCTTCGGGGCCGTGGCCAACACGACTGGAGGCGTGGTTGCAAATTCGACTGACGCAAGTTTTGAGTACGATCAGCCCTCGCAAATTTTGTTGGTATGTTCTCGCCCTATGGCGTATTGACACGAATTGCCATACCTTTGATTGCGGGACTATGGCTTTGCCTGATAGGATTTGACCAGGTTGAAACAATTTGGAGTCGTTATGTCCCGTAAAGCAGCAACCCTCGCCTCAGGCGAACCGGCGCCCACACCTAGCCAAGTAGTTCAAAATAGCCACGCCGACGGTTTAGTCGGCACTGCTCAGGTCGCACGTTTAGCGATCCGCCGCGGTGAAGTGGTCGGCGGTAAGCAAGTAGTAAAAAAGCATGTCGCGGCGATCCACACGTCCGGCGAACTGGGCCTGGTAGAGCGCAAACTGGTCAACATCCTGCTTTTGAATGCCTTCGATACCTTGGCTACAGCGAGGCAACATCGTCTCCCTACCAAAATGCTTATGGCCATGTTGGGATGGGCTGAAGGAGACGACACGGTACACCTGAAGAAAGCCCTGCTGCGAATTGTTACCACACCAGTCGAGTTCAATTTGATGGAAGAAAACGAGCCGGCAAAAAGGTCCAGGTGGACCGCCACTGCCCTCCTCGCTTCGGCGGACCTGGTCAATGGTTTCTGCGAGTACGAATACTCGACACGCCTTGCGGAGGAGCTGGCCGACCCCGACGTCTACGCGATCATAAATGTTGGAATCCAGCGGCAGTTCAAATCCGGATACGCGCTTACCCTCTACGAAAACTGCCTGCGATTCCGACGCACCGGTTCAACCGGTTGGATGACGTTGGATATCTTTCGAAAGCTGATGGGCGCAACGGCGTCCACTTATGACGATTTCCGTCGTATGTCGGAGTTGGTTATCAAGAAAGCCGAGGCGGAAGTGAACGCCTTGTCCGACATCAAGATCAAAGCGGAGTACGAACGCAAAGGGCGTAAGGTCACCCGCATTCGGTTCTCCGTGGAGGAGAAGGAACAGCAGACCATCTTTAGCGAAAACGAGCGAATGATAGATGAGGTGAAGAAGAGCGACACCTTCAAACGCTTGCGTGAGCACGGTATCGGCGAGAGGCTCGCTGTCGCCTGGGTCCTGACCGATGAACAGCGCGCGAAATCTGCTCTGGACATTACTGAGCAGCGTGCGCGCGGTGGCCAAATCAAATCGACTCCAGCAGGCTATGTCCGAAGGTTAATGGAGGATACAACCATTGACTTGAGCGGAAGCGCATTCGAAAAAAAGCTGAAAGACGAAGCTGCGGCAAAGCGATCTGCGGCCGAGGCTGCTGCTGCAGTGAAGCAGAAAAGCGAAGCGGAAAGTTTGGCACGTGGCGACAGGATCCGCGACTTGGTAAATGCCCTGTCCGACGTCGAGATGAAAGCTTACGCGGCAGAGTACGTGGCCGGCGACGGTGCTGGCAAGGCCACCACTTACAATCAGGAGACCGGCATCTTCAGGAGCGCAATGGAAAAGGTACCCTTCACCACTTGGCTACGAAAGAAGCTTGCTGAAAAGCACGGCCTAGCAGTTGATCGTGACCCATCTAAGCCATCTTAATCGAAATGGCTAAAAACTACCGATTTGTTGAGTTTTGTACGAATCGGTAGTATTCTCCCGTGAATGTTGTTTACTTGGCCACTGGATCACGTTTCCAGTGTTTCAACTTCACTGGAGCCCGAATGAAACTTGCGATTGCCCCGCCCCCGCAGAGAGTTACAGCTGACGATCTGATCAATATGGCTGAGCGCGCGTCAGCAATGCTGAAGCTGATTCGCGACTCAATGCTTCAGCCTGAGCCTCGCAAAGAGCCTCCTGTCTTCACCAGTAACAAGGTGCAGGCCCTGTGTGGCATTGACAAGACTAAGTTTTCCACCCTCCTCAAGGCCGGCAAGCTCCCCCAGGGCGAGCAAGAGTCAAAAGGAAGAATGCGCAGATTCACCCTTGCCGAGACGATTGAATGGGTGGACGCCACGGTCAAGCCGTTGAAGCGCCGGAAAAAGCAAAAAGGCAAGATTATCACCGTAGCGAACTTCAAGGGCGGTGTTACGAAAACAACGACAGGCATGAATCTCGCCCAAGGACTCACCCTGCGTCGATGCCGTCGTGTTTTACACGTCGACCTTGATCCACAGGGCTCGAGCACAGTGCTTTACGGCATCAATCCTAATGCCGAGATTGCTCCCAGCGAGACGGTGCTCCCCGTCATCGACAGGGACGACGCTGGACTGCCCTTGCAGCCGAATCTGCTTTACGCACCTCAAAAGACCTACTGGGACAATCTGGATCTGATCCCTGCGTCGTCTGATCTCTTCAATGCTGAGTTCATGCTACCGGCTCAGGTTCACCAGAAAGACGCAACTTTTAAGTTTTGGGAAGTGTTGCGCACGGCACTTGAGCCGTTGCTTGATGAGTACGACTACATCGTCATCGATACTGCTCCTACCCTTTCCTACCTCACCATCAATGCGCTTTTCGCCGCCGACGCGATGATCGTTCCGATTGTCCCTGATGTGCTGTCTTATTCGTCTATGGTCCAGTTCTGGAGCCTTTTGTCGGAGCTTGTGACTGGCATGAAGAGCTTCACGAAAGGCGGAGAGACCAAGTCCTTTGATTCGGTCGACGTTCTGATTTCGCGTATGCCAAATAAACCAAGTGCGCAACTCGTCAACGACTGGATCAGGAAAACATATGGTTCGTATGTAAACGCAGTAGAGATTCCTGAGACGGAGCTCGCTCGCACAGCCAGCAACGACTTCAAGACAATTTACGACATGCCAGATTACGACGGTAGTCCTGAAGCCTATCGTCGAATCAAAGAGCCTTACGACAAGCTCGTGGATTTCATTGATGACCGTACATGTCGTTTCTGGGCCGCAGAAGAATTCGAAGTAGCATAAGAGAGAAATATATGTCACTCAAACAAGACCAAGCGAGGAAGGCCGCTGGCATCAATCTGGATGATGTTGCAGTGCTCCGCCCTGGAGCGCCTGCTGCGACGCGCGAACCGCGTACCGCACCAGGCCAGTTGATGGATCTACAGGGGAAATACCAGGAAGCTCTGGCCACGATTGAACGCCTCCGCAAAGGTGGCGTTCCGATGGAAGTCGATATCAGCAGGTTAATCCGGGTGCCGGGCCGGCAACGGCCACTGACTCCAGAAGAGCGGGCCGAACTCAAGGCCAATTTGGCCGCGAATCCGCTTATTCACCCAGTCGCAATCCTGCCTGAATCTGCCGACGGATTTGAGCTGCTGTCTGGCTACAACAGGGTTGAGCTGTACGAAGAACTTGGGCGCGTCAAGATTTCAGCGGTCGTGATTGATGTTCCGAAAGAAACAGCTGACGTCCTCGCCTTTTACGCCAACCTGGCGCCGGCACTACCGGATTACAAGAAGTACGAGGGTTTGAAAGCGTTGCAGGCTCAGCAGGGCTTAGATCAAACTGAGCTTTCGAAACAATCCGGCATGAGTTCGTCCACGATCTCTCGCCTGATGCAGTTCGAGGACCTGCCTGCTGGAGCGCATGAGATCCTTCGCAAGAATCCCTTCATCTTGGGCTCCACCGCGGCAAGCGGCCTGGCCAAAGCCTCGAAAGCTGGCCGCTCGGATCTCGTGGTCGAGGCCGTCAGCAAGCTCGCAGAAGCTGCTGCAGACGAAAACAAGAAAGTTCGCTTTACTGAAGAGAACGCTGTTGCGCACGCCAACGGCGCGCGGCCAGCCGGATCAAAACCGGCCGCCGCTGCACCGCTGGTCGTTAAACAAGGAAAGAAGAATTTTGCGAAGTTGGTCGTCAGGGGGAATCGAGTAGCTATCGAGTTTGCTGACCCGTTAGTATCGCCAAGCGACTGGGCCACCAAATTCGAGGTGTTTATGAAGGAGGAGATCGCGAAGGGCGCAGCTTGAAGCCCACTCCCATTTTTAACAGGAAACAGCCATGAGATAGAGAAAGCCAACGGACAATACGGGTCCCAAAAAGACAAAAGCCCAGGTCGCCAAACCTGGGCCTTGCTTTGAGAAAGACATACAACCGTCTCCTCGAGTCCGCTACACGCCGACGCCAATCGGTAAATAAGCTGCTAGAACAGCCCACAGTGTAGCGCAGAGACAGTTGTTGTCAAGTCTCGGGGACTCTTTTTCTCAATGAAAAGGAGTTTTTATGACGCACTACCATTCGATGGCAGGCCGCGCGGTCGCGCTTGCTCGTCCACTTCCGGCTGTTCTTATAGCCGCGCGCGCCCAGGTCTTCGACCCCCTCACCTGCCTCGACCTGAACCTCACGGCCAGGCGGGTTCTCTTCGGCATTCTGACTTTCGTACGCGCACGCACGCCTACTAAGGAAATCTTCCCGCGCCGCGACACTCTTCGAGCCGAGGCACTCCTTCAGTCGGATTCCACGCTCTATCGGGGGTTAACAATGCTTCAGGAAAAGGGCTATATCACCAGAGGTCAGACGCGCAGGCGCCATTGCGGAACCTTCTACCTTTCTCCGATCGTCCTCACCATAAAAGCCCTGGTTCTGCTCGGCTTGCAGCCGGTTATCCACAAAGCGCCGTCTTCCATTGTGGAAGACGGCCATATAAAGAAGGAACATACCAAAAAGAGTCAGTCTATTCAGAAAACAACTGGGAGCCCAGATTCGACGAAAAATGACGAAATCGATCGCGAAACCCGGCTACCAGTCGAGCTCCTGCCATTGCTTGACTTAGGAGTAAAACGCTCGGCCGTGTGCTGGCTCATGGCCCAAGCAAAGATCGTCAAGCAACGCCTTGGTGACGTCCTGAAGGTGGTCGAAAGGAATATCGCAGCTCTTCGCGGACGTGAGGTTGTAGGCTACCTGGCAAGCATGATCCGGAAGAATGTTGACTTTGCGTGGGTAGCCAAGCAAGTCAACGAGACACAGGTCTCCGCCGAGTTCGACCAGGCCGCAAAGGACAAGCTCCAGCATCTCGACTGGCGCTATGACGGATACCTTGTCTATGCCAAGGACGGCAAGCTGCTGGGCGTCTTTCAGGCCTCGAGCAGCCCAGGGCAGCTGTCGTGGGTAAACTCGCCGAGTGCGTCTATTCCGGTGAACCTTCGATTCGCCCGCGCCTGTGTTGAAGGCACAGTACGCCTGGTGGTACCACCAACCTCGACGTGGGATGAGGAGAACGTCGACTGATTGGGTTGCCTGGCTCGGCGCCGGCTCTATCGCGATGCTCTGCCTTTCAAGGTTGTTACGGCTTATAGCGGTCGTGCATCTTGGTAGTCAGCTCTGCCATTTCCCACAAAGC
Organism: Burkholderiaceae bacterium; assembly: GCA_019751755.1. Lineage (GTDB taxonomy): Bacteria > Pseudomonadota > Gammaproteobacteria > Burkholderiales > Burkholderiaceae_D > Rugamonas. Next base: position 21,589 of record JAIENA010000113.1, read on the forward strand.
TGTGCCCGGCAGATCGCACATCCGCGTACACTATTGGCGCCAGATCCCTGTCGGGCTGGCCCGGACGCTTAGCGCCTCCGTTTTCCCAATCTGAAAAACGTGAACTATGACGATACCAACTCTCGACCTGGCAAACTTTACTGCGGTTGATATGGATTTCGCTGACCCGAAATGGCGAGCCAGTATCCCGTCCCAGCCTGGATGGTACGCGATCGAAACGAATGCCCCGGTTGCCGTTCTCGCGAAGTGCCCTTTGCCAGCGCTGGAAGGCAAGCACTACAAAATTGCTAAGCGGACCGAGGATGCAAAATTTCTGATTGAACAAGGAGTCGCTATCGCTCCCAGAAATAAGGGAGCGCCCTACATCGTTTATTCCGGTGAGCATGGAAATTTGAAGGCGAGGGCAAGGGAACACGCTGGAGGCAACAAAGGGACAGGCTGCCTTGCGCTCCATCAGTACGACATCGCTTCTGCTTATACGTGGACGTTCTACTACCTTACTTGCGCGGCTCATGTACCTGGCTGCGAGGGCAACAAGATGCTTAGGAATTACCTGGAGCAGCGGTGGCGAGCGGATAATGGTTGGCCGGTGCTGTGTTCGAGATGAGGCAGTCAGTTCTGCCTCGAGATGAAAGAAGAGCGTTTCCCAAGTTGGGAATCCTTTGAAATCAAAGGGTTAGGGAATTGGTAGAGAAGAGGGGATTTATGCCAAGTTGGGAATCCTTTGAAATCAATGGGTTACAAAAATCCATTGATTTCAAAGGTTGAAGATCACGCTGACAGGTTGCGAAGGTTGTCCGTCATATCATCCACAGCTGCTGCCGGGCGGGCCACAGGAGCTGGCGCCGCAGACACTTCTGGTCGCGCGGCGGGGACAGCTGCAGCCGGAGCCGCGTCGACAGTTGCTGCCGCGGCTGCAGTAACTGATCCCGCTGTAGAACTGGCCGCTGTCGGCAAGCTCGGATGCATGGATACCGACGCCTGCGCAACGTCAACTCCGCGCAGCGAAGCTTCTGCGGCAGGCGGCTGCTGCCAATGCCCCGGCATCGGAACGGCCACAGGTGTGTCGAACGAAACTTGGCGACCACCCTGAAATACCGTCGCACCGTCCAGACGGAAGCCAGCTTGCTCAAGCGCGAACCCCAACTCGAGCCAACGCCGTGCCAAAGCTTGGCGATCAGCCCCTTCTGGAGAAAGCCGATCAATGATGGCTTGGCCAATCACGGTCGGCTTGATGAACAGTCGAAAGTTGTACTGTGCCATTGCTTAACCTGAATCAGGCTGCGAGCTTTTTACGACCGCCTGCAGGTTGCTCTTCGGCGGCCGGAACCTCCACGGTGCGGTCTTCCTCCCGAACGATGAAGTTTGCGAATTTCCACATGCCGCGTGCGTTCGCGTATTCAGGATCGCTGGCGATGATGCGCTTCCCGCGAAATACATCTGCGAAGGCCTCGTCACCAAGCGCGGAACGGATCAGGGCTGCGCCACCACCGACGAAGATGACCGCACCCAGATCCGATCCGTCGCCGACCTTCGATACGAAGAAGGACTGGGCTTCGGCCAGATACTCGCGGCAGGCAGTATCCACGATCTCCGACACATCGTGCGTCTCGCCGAAGAACTCGTATTGCTTGGTGCGCATTGCCTCCTCAACATAAGCTGCAGGCGGATCGTTGCTCAGGTTGAATTGCGATTTGATGCGGGCGGCGATCTTTGTCATGAGTGCGAGGACGCCGATGTCGCCGGTGCCGCTGCGATCGCCATACACGCCGCGGACGTTTTCGATAACGACAGCCAGGTCGAGCGTTTTGCCGCCAAAGTCCATCACGGCGACAGGGCGGCGGCCGATGATTTGCTTGATGACTTCGTTATAAGTGCCATCAGGGTTGAGCAACGCATCATAAAAAGCGGCAATCGCTTCGCTAACGACTTTCTGACGAACGACCTTCGCCATCGGCGCACCTGCACCAATACGAGTAACAGGTTTGCTCAGGCTTTTCATTTTGCGCTCGATCAGCTCGGTGTTCGGGGCGCTGTCCTTGTAGTACTGATCTACCGGCATGCCAGTGACAAGGTAGAGCTCCTGATCGCCCAACCCCACGTCGGCGAGCGCGTGGTTGACGAGCACACGATTCAGGTCCGAGGTAGGGTAGTTGACCATTCGAGTGTCCATCGTCTTGAGCAGTGCCTGGCCGCCGGCAACGGTGAACTGCTGGCCTTCCGTTTCGTACGCCGAGCTGTGCTGGCTGCCGACGGACATGACTTGTTGAATGCCGGCGCTGGCCTTGGACTTGTGATAGCCGTAGCGATATTCCCCGGTTACGTTGTCATAACCAAAGCAGGTTTTGATCGTGTCGTGACCATCGTCCTGGCCGATAGCAAGCAGTTGTCGTTTCATATAGTTCTCCGTCAAGGAAAGTGGCAAAACGCCGTTTGTTACGTTTTATAACTACGTTACGACACTTTACAGTATTAGGTGAACTTGTCAAGTTGAACGCTCTTGCAACCACGCCTTTTTTAGCATTTTAATGCATTTTAGATGCCTTAGATGTCCTTAAGGGCCTATAAAGTGCACTTGCTTTTTGTGCGCAACATTGCCTTCGATGTATTTTTATGAATTTTAGAGCCATTGAGAGCACTAAAAATGCACTCAATGCATTTAGTGCCACTGAAGTTCAGCTCCGTCCCTTTGCCTGCCGAAATAGGCCAGTAGATGATTACTGAAAGATAATAAATATACATGGCACGTCACCCAGAGATATAAATGCGGTCGAACGCTGGGGGTATAGAAAATAATCCATAACTCCTTGGAGCCGAGCGCATAGCAAGGCGGCACTTGCAGCCCAGTTGGTGGAGCGAAAGAGCAAGTAGAAGTTAGGACCATTAGCTTGGTCCTAAATGATTTCTGTTGCAGCCGTGTTACGCGGCCTTGCGGCTGGTTCGCATCAAACGGAGATGGTCGTGACAGAATTTAGCAAGTTAGGACGTTGATGTTGCTGGGCAGAAAGTTGGTTAGGAAGGGAATTTCACCTAACCAAAATTTGGTGCAGGCGGACATCAAGCACCTAACTTGTAAGATCAAGTACTTAGCTACTGGAAGACATGGCATAAACCGAGTGGAGCAAACGCGGAAAAATCGGTTAGGTGGACGTGGTTGCAAACACGAGAAAATTTCGCTGTGGGACACTCCGGTATCGTCCCACCATTGCCACGGTCGCAAAGCGCCAGATTTCCATGACGCCATAAGCATTGTGTAACTGCCTTGTGATATTTGGTGGTGGTTGAGATTGACGTTTTAGCTTGAGCTGGGCAGCGCTGCTCTAGGTGTGATCTCAACTTATTCTCTTGGTGAGCAGTTCGCTCAGGTTATACGCGGTCGCGTGTTCAAAAGGCGTTGCCACGCGTGGTTAGGTTAAGGGTCAAAGGGGGGGCTCTACCCGGCACCTAATGGCAGCTTAGAGGCGTTGGAGTATAAAAAACGAGTATACTGTTGACGCAGGGCAACTCAACGCG
>JAIENA010000389.1 GCA_019751755.1 Burkholderiaceae bacterium
CGCCGGCTGACCGATGACGGCGCGCTGGCCATCGCCATAGCGCTCGCGCCCGTTATCGCGTGAATCACGCACATCGTCACGCCCATCGCGCCGCACCTCAATCACGCGGCCCGGACGGTTGACCTGTGGCGGCGCCAGCGGCGGCGCGCTGATCAGCGGCGCCTTGCGCACGTCGCCCGGTGCCAGCGTCAGGCGCGGTTCGCGGCCCACATTGACGATGCTGCGGCGTTCAAAATATTCACGCGGCAGCACGGTCACGCCATCGCGGTAGCCGTCGCGGCGCGGATCTTCCTTCCAGCGCGCCTTGCCGTTGTGCTGCCATTCCAGGCGGCGTTCATGTTCCACCGAGACCCGGTAGTTCGGCACATAGCGGTCGCGCGGCGTCAATGGATACCAGCCGACGCCGGGACCGGCGCGGTGGTCGCGGAACGTGACGTTCCAGCCGCTGCCACCGACCCAGCCCACCAGCGCCGGCGCCCATACCGGGCGCACCACGCCGCGGCCAGGGGCCCAGAACCAGCGTGATTGCACGAACACCCAGCGGCCATAGTGCGACGGCGCATAGCCCCACGGCGCATCATCGACCCAGGTCCAGCCCCACGGTGCTAGCCATGTCCAGCGGCCATCGCGGTACGGCGCCCAGTCGGACGCCACGCCACGGGGCGCCCACAGCGGGCCGTAATCCGGGTCTTCGCGCCAGCTGCCATGCTGGTCCAGCTCTTCATAGCCGGTCATGTCGGCCGTCACGTAGCGCAATGATTGTGAACGCTCATCGCGCCGGTCACGCGCCTGGACCCAGTCGTCAAACTGGGTGCGCTGGGCCACGCCGGTCAACAAGTCGTCGCCGCGCACTTCCAGGCGCTTGCCGGCGCGCAGGCTCATCGAGGTGCCGGCGCCGTCGACGCGGCCGGTGCCGGCCAGCATGGTGACCACGCTGGTGTCCGGCGCACGTTCGGTGTCGACCCGCAGCGCGCCCGGTTCCGTCAAGGTCACGCGCGCCTGCGGCGTGCTCAGTTCAAAACCGCCGACATGCTCGGGATTACGGATGCGCACGCTGGCGCTGCCGTAATCGAGCCGCAGGCGCAGCACATTGTCATCGAGGTCGAGTACTTCCATGCTGGAGTCGCCATCGAGCCGCACGGCGGTGGAGCCGACCCGGAATTCGGTGCGTGCGCCCGCCGCCGCCGTGATGCGGGTGCCCGCCGTCACCGGCCAGTTCACCAGGTTGCCGCCAGCCTCGTCGCCATCGGCTTCCTGCACGGTGACGTGGCCTTCCACCACGGCCACGCGCGCCACGCGCGCCGGCGGGTCATCGGCCATCGCCAATTTTGTCACTGCGCCCAACGCAGAAAGCAGGGACAAATTCAGGATCAGATGCTTGATTGTGCGATGCATGGTGTGACGCTCCGGGAGCAGGGGGAATGATGGTATTAAACGCTTGATCGGGCGCAACGACGACGTCCGTTACACATTTTTTCAACCAGGCGTTCTGAATCAGGTCAAGCGTGCGCACCACCGCGTTTGACAAAGAACAGGGCGGTGCCGACTCCCATCAACAAGCCGCCAAACACGCGGTTTTGCGCCTTGACCGCCTGGGCATCGCGGAAGAAGCGCTGCATCGACGCCGCCAGGAAGGCGTAGCCGTGCATGACCAGCAAGTCGATGCTGCACATGGTCACCGCCAGGATCAGCAATTGCGGCAGCAGCGGATGGTCTTGCGCGATAAATTGCGGCAGCACCGCCACCATGAAAATAATCCCTTTCGGGTTGGTCGCGTTGGTCAGAAAACCGGTCAGCACGCGGCGCCGCAGCGATGGCGCCTGCGCCTGCACCACGTGCGCGCCCGGTCCCGGCGCAGCCTTGGCGCGCCATTGCGCCAGGCCGAGCCAGATCAGGTACAGCGCGCCCACGGTTTTCACCACATTGAACGCGACTTCCGACGCCAGCAGCAACGAACCGACGCCGGCGCCGGCAATCGCCAGCACCAGCAGCAAGCCCGCCTGCAAGCCCAAAATGGTGCCACTGGCCTTGCGCACGCCGTATGACAAGCCGTGCGACATCGACAACACCGCGCCGGAGCCGGGCGAGACGGCAATGATGCAGGCGGCGATAACAAAGGTGATCCAGGTGGCGAAGGTCATGGCAGTACTCCGGAGAAAGATCCAGCCATTGTAGCGGCAGTCTATTTATTGGGTGGCTTGTTGCATTTGCGGTAAGATTGTCGCTACCGTTGATACCGATTAACCCAACTCCCATTGCCATGAACCCTGCCGCACCACCCCGCTTGTCCACTTCGTCCTTGGAGGGCTGCTGATATGGCCGGATCGAGCCTGCTGGCGCTGATTGACGACATCACCACCATCCTTGACGACGTTGCCGCCATGAGCAAGGTCGCCGCCAAGAAAACCGCCGGCGTGCTGGGCGACGACCTGGCGCTCAATGCGCAGCAGGTGGCGGGGGTGCAGGCCGACCGCGAATTGCCGGTGGTATGGGCGGTGGCGGTGGGTTCCATGAAAAACAAGGCGGTCCTGGTGCCCGCCGCGCTGGCCATCAGCGCCTTCGCGCCGTGGTCGGTGACGCCGCTGCTGATGATCGGCGGCGCTTACCTGTGTTTCGAGGGCTTTGAAAAAATCGCCCACCCGCTGCTGCACAGCGATGCCGAGGATGACGCGCACCATGCCGAGTTGTCGGCCGCGCTGGCCGATCCGGCGGTCGACATGGTGGCGCTGGAAAAAGACAAGATCAAAGGCGCGATCCGCACCGACTTCATTCTGTCGGCGGAAATCATCGTGATTGCGCTGGGCACCGTGGCGCAAGCGCCGTTCGGGCAGCAGGTGGCGGTGCTGGCCGGTATTGCCGCCGTGATGACGGTGGGCGTGTATGGCATCGTGGCCGCCATCGTGAAGATGGATGACGCGGGTCTGTACCTGGCGCAGCGTCCCGGCGCCAGCGGCTTGACCAAAGGCCTGGGCCGCTTCCTGCTGGCCGCCGCACCCAAACTGATGAAATTCCTGTCGGTGGCCGGCACCCTGGCCATGTTCATGGTCGGTGGCGGCATCCTGACGCATGGCATTCCGGGCGCGCATGACGTGATCCACCATGCGGCCGAAGCCGTGGCGGGGATCGGCGGCGTCGGTCCGGCGCTGGCCGTCGTGACGCCGTCGTTGCTCGACGCCATTGCCGGCGTGGTGGCCGGCGGCCTGGTGCTGGCGGTGGTCAGCGCCGTGGGCAAGGTGGTGAACTTGTTCCGCCGCAAAGCGTAAGACTGCGGCGTGCCCAGTGATGGCAGTCTAACATTGCAAGGGGGGAATATGATCAAGGAAGCAATGAATTAGCATCCCTGCGCGCCCCCTAATCCCCCCTAATCCGGGGAATTTTGATCTACATCAATAAAATCTCGCGTCCCGCTCCCTAAACTGGCTGCATAACTTGCGATATAGCAAGAAGACCAACTGCCGGAGGGCGCGATGCGCACGAATTTACCAGTTACCAACCGTGAAGTCGAATTATCGGCCGATCAGGCCATTGTTTCCAAGACTGACCTGAACGGCAACATCACGTATGTGAACCCGTATTTTGTGCAAGTCAGCGGCTTTTCCGAAGACGAACTGATCGGTGCGCCGCAAAATATCCTGCGCCACCCGGACATGCCGCCGGAAGCGTTCGCCGATCTGTGGCGTTCGATCAAGGAGGGCACGCCGTGGACCGGCCTGGTGAAAAACCGCTGCAAGAACGGCGACTTCTATTGGGTTAAGGCGAATATCACGCCCATCCGGGAAGCCGGCCGCACGCTCGGCTATATGTCGGTGCGAACCAAGGCCGAGCCCGAGCAAATCGCGGCCGCGCAAGCGGCCTACCAGTTGATCCGCGCCGGCGACAAGCGCGTCGCCATCCGCAATGGCCAGGTCATTCACCTCGGCTTCAACAACCTGCTGTCGCGCCTCAGCCATATGTCGCTGGGCATGCGTATCTGGGCCGCCACCAGCGGTGTCAACGTGCTCCTGGCGCTGGTCTGCTTTGCCAGCCTGTTTGGCGACGGCGCCGCCGACCTGACCCGCTACACCATCTTTGGCGCCACCTTTATTGGCCTGCTGGTCAATGTGTTCCTGTGGTACACGCTGCGCACCAGCGTGCTGCAGCCGCTGGGACGAGCCTTGGACGGGGCGCGTTCGATTGCCGCCGGTGACTTGTCCGGCAGTTTCGACACCCACGCCACCGATGAAGTGGGCCAATTGCTGCGCGCCCTGCAGCAAATGAACAACAACCTGATCGCCACCATCCGCGATGTGCACGTCAACGTGGAAACCATGGCGGTGGCCACGCGCCAGATCGCGGCCGGCAACGCCGACTTGTCCGGACGCACCGAGTCGCAGGCGGCCAGCCTGGAGGAAACCGCCTCCAGCATCGATGAATTCTCGTCCACCGTGAAGCAGAACGCGGAAAACTCCGCGCAAGCGAACGACCTCGCGGTGGCGGCGTCCGACGTCGCGGTGGAAGGCGGCCATATCGTCGCCGAAGTGATCGCCACCATGGATGAAATCAATGCGTCGTCGAAAAAGATCGTCGACATCATCGGCCTGATCGAAGGCATCGCCTTCCAGACCAATATCCTGGCGCTCAATGCCGCCGTGGAAGCGGCGCGTGCCGGTGAGCAGGGGCGCGGCTTTGCCGTGGTGGCGGGCGAAGTGCGTAATCTGGCGCAGCGCTCGTCGATGGCGGCCAAGGACATCAAGCAGTTGATCAACGTTTCGGTCGGCAAGGTCAGCGTCGGCATGGAGCGTGCCAATCGTGCCGGCGACACCATGGAACAAGTGGTCGGCGCGGTGCAGCAGGTGACCGCGATCATGCGCGAAATTTCCACCGCCTCGCGCGAACAAAGCATCGGCATCGACCAGGTCAACCAGGCGATTGCCCATATGGACCAGGTGACGCAGCAAAACGCCGCGCTGGTGGAAGAAGCTGCCGCGGCGGCGGCCAGCCTGGCCACCGAAGCCGGTGACTTGAAGCAGGCCGTCAGCCTGTTTAAATTTGGCCGGGCGGCATTACCGAATACCGCGTCCGCGGCGCGCGCGGCCCGCCGCGCCGACGCATCCGCGCCTGCCAGCGCCAAACGCCTGGCCGCTTGAGAAAGTTTGTCATGAATACCATCGCACCTGCATATCCCGTGCAATTCGATGCCGGCACCATCGCGCGGCTCAGCACTTCCGGGCCCCGCTACACGTCGTATCCAACCGCCGACCGTTTTACGGCCGAGTTCCGATATGGCGACTTCCTGGAAGCGCAGGCCGGCGTCAAGATGCGTGGCCCGCGCGGCCCGCTGTCGCTGTACGTGCATATCCCGTTTTGCGAATCGATCTGCTACTACTGCGGCTGCAACAAGATCGTCACGCGCGACCGCACCAAGGCGGCGGTGTACCTGTCGTACCTGAAGCAGGAAATTGAAATGCAGGGCAAGCTGTTCGCCGGCTTGCATCAGGTCGACCAGTTGCACTTCGGCGGCGGTACGCCGACCTACCTGACCGACCGTCAGATGGAGGAACTGATGGCGCACCTGCGCCGCCATTTCGCCTTCGCGCCGGACAGCGCGGGCGAGTACTCGATCGAAATCGATCCCCGCACGGTGTCGCCGGAACGGGTGCGCACGCTGCGCGCGCAGGGGTTCAACCGGATCAGCCTGGGCGTGCAGGATTTCGATCCGGATGTGCAACAGGCCGTCAACCGCATCCAGCCGGAAGCGGACACCCTGGCGGTGATGCAGGCGGCGCGTGAGGCCGGTTTCCGCTCGATCAGCATCGACCTGATTTACGGCTTGCCGAAGCAGACGCTGGAGACCATGCGGCAAACCATCGCCAAGGTGGTGGCCGCCAGCCCGGACCGCATTTCACTGTACAACTACGCGCACATGCCGCACCTGTTCAAGCCGCAGCGCCGCATCAGCGAAGACGACATGCCGGCGTCCGGCGTCAAGCTCGACATGCTGGCCCTGTGCATCAACCAGCTGACGCAGGCCGGCTATGTGTATATCGGCATGGACCATTTTGCCAAGCCCGATGACGACCTCGCCGTGGCGCAGCGCCAGGGCCGGCTGCACCGCAACTTCCAGGGCTATTCGACGCACGCCGATGCCGACCTGGTGGCGCTGGGGGTGTCGGCCATCAGTTCGGTCGGCAATACCTACAGCCAGAATGAAAAGACGCTGGACGCCTATTATGGACAGCTGGAACTGGGCCGCCTGCCGGTGGCGCGCGGCATCCGCCTGGACAACGACGACTTGCTGCGCCGGCACGTGATCCAGCAACTGATGTGCAATTTCGAACTGGCGGTGGCGTCGCTGGAACAGGCGTATCCGATCCGCTTCGACCATTACTTTGCCAAGGAACTGGCGCAATTGAAGGCGCTGGAGGCCGATGGCCTGGTGACGTATGACGGCGCCTGGCTGGCCGTGACCGAGAAGGGCCGCCTGCTGATCCGCAATATCTGCATGGTGTTCGACCGCTATCTGGGTTTGCCGCGCCCCGCGCAGGACAGCAGCGCAGGTCAGGTCCAGCCGCTGCGCTTTTCCCGCACCATCTGACGGCGTGATGCCATGAACCTGCTGCCCTTCCTGGTCGCCGGCCTGGCCGCCAGCGTGCATTGCGTCGGCATGTGCGGCGGCATCGCCGCCACGCTGGGCGGTGCGGCCGCGCCGCGGGCGCCCTCCGGCCGGGCGGTGGCACCGTTGGTCTTCCATGCGCCGCGCGCCGGCGTTGCGTTCCATGCCAGCGCCGCCGCCACCGCCACTACCGCCACTACCGCCAGCAGCGCGCTGCCCGCAGTCCCTGCCATGGCGGCCCGCCTGCTGCGCATCGCCGGTTTTAACGCCGGCCGGATCGCCAGCTACATGGTGGCGGGCGCGGTGGCGGGCGGACTCTCGCAGGGCGTGCTGGGACTGGCGGCCGCCGTGCCGCTGCAAAAGACCGCGCTGGCGCTGGCCAATCTGATGCTGCTGGCGGCCGGCTTGTACCTGATGAATGCGTGGCAGGGGCTGGCCCATGTCGAACGGCTGGGCCAGCACGTCTGGCGCCACGTGCAGCCGCTGCTGCGCCCCTTGTTGCCGATGGATACGCCGGTCAAGGCGCTGGCGGCCGGCGCGCTGTGGGGCTGGCTGCCGTGCGGCCTGGTCTACAGCATGCTGGCCACCGCCATGCTCAGTGGCGATGGCTTTAATGGCGCCGCCATTATGCTGGCGTTTGGCCTCGGCACGGCACCGCTGCTGTGCGCGGCCGGCCTGGCGGGGATGACGTTGCGCCGCTTCCTGCAGCGGCGCGCGGTGCGCATCGCTTGCGGCGCGCTGGTGATGGCGTTTGGCGTGCTGGGCCTGCTGCGGCTGGCGGGCATCGACCTGCCCGGCATGCCGGCGCTGCACGGATGGGCCGATGTGCTGTGTATCGGCGGTGCCCCATGAGCGCCGTGCTGGCGCCACCGCTTGCCGTTGAAGGCGCGGCGCAGGATGCCTGCTGTTTCCATTGCGGCTTGCCGGCCGCCAAGTCTTCCCCATGGCAGGTTGCGATTGATGGCGTGCAACGCACCATGTGCTGCCCCGGCTGCGCCGCCGTGGCGCAAACCATCGTCGACGCCGGCCAGTCCTCGTGGTACGCCACGCGCGACGGCTTTGCCGCCACGGCGGCCGGCGCCGATGCGCTGCCGCCGGAACTGGCGCTGTACCGCAATGATGATCCCCGCTTCGCGCTGGACGCCACCGATTGCCAGGCCGTGCTGCTGGTCGACGGCATCCGTTGCGCCGCGTGTGTGTGGCTGATCGAGCGCCGCTTGCTGCAATTGCCGGGCGTGGTCAGCGCCGAGATGAATGTGGCGACCGGCCGCCTGTGCGTGCGCTGGCGCAAGGATGGCTGCGAAGCGGCGGAGGTGCTGCGCACGCTGCATGCGATCGGCTATCCGGCATGGCCGTATGACGTGGCGCGCCACAACCGCCAGTTGCAGCAGTCCGGCCGCGCGCTGGGCCGCCGCCTGTTCGTGGCCGGCCTGTCGATGATGCAGGTCATGATGTACGTGGCGCCGGCCTACCTGGCCGATGACGCGGTTAATCAGGGCACGCTCGATGCGGGCATGGCGGCCTTGATGCAATGGGCCAGCCTGCTGTTGACGCTGCCGGCCATCTGCTACTCCGCCACGCCGTTCTTCCGTGGCGCCTGGACCAGCCTGCGGGCCGGTGCGCTGGGCATGGACGTGCCGGTGGCGCTGGGCATCGGCGCCGCCTTTGGCGCCAGCGTGATCGCCACCTGGCGCGGTGTGGGCGAGGTGTATTACGACTCGGTCACGATGTTTATTTTCCTGCTGCTGTGCAGCCGCTGGCTGGAACTGGCGGCGCGCCGCAAGGCCGCCTCCGCGCTGGAACGCCTGCAGCACGGCTTGCCCGCGTCGGCCGCGCTGCTGGCCGGCTGGCCGGCCGCGCGCGATGCCACCGTGATCGACGCGGCGCGGCTGAAGGCGGGCGACATCATTGCCGTCAAACCCGGCGAGGCGTTTGCCGCCGATGGCGACATTATCGAAGGTGCCACCTCGGCCGACCTGTCGCTGTTGACGGGAGAAAGCGCGCCGCAGACGGTGGCCACCGGCGCCAGCGTTCCCGGCGGCGCCATCAATGCCGGCCAGGCCGTGCTGCTGCGCGTGACGCGGGCGGCCGGCGACAGCACGCTGGCGGGCTTGCTGAAACTGGTGGAACAAGCCGGCAGCGCCAAGCCGGCCATCGCCTTGTGGGCCGACCGCACCGCGTCGTGGTTCGTGGCGGCGCTGCTGTTGCTGGCCACGGCGGCATGGCTGTGGTGGCACTGGATCGACCCGGCCCGCGCCTGGCCGGTGGCGATTGCCGTGCTGGTGGTGTCCTGTCCTTGCGCGCTGTCGCTGGCCACACCGTCCGCGCTGGCCGCCGCCACCGACCGCCTGTTGGCGCAAGGCATCCTGGTGGTGCGCCCGCACGTGCTCGAAACCCTGCACCGCGCCACCCATATTGTGTTCGACAAGACCGGCACGCTGACCGAAGGCAAACCGGCGCTGCGCCAGGTGACGCGGCTGGGGCCGTTGGGTGACAGTGCGACCGGCCCTGACCGTGATCCCGACGCCGCGCTGCGGATCGCCGCCGCGCTGGAAGCGCACAGCGCGCATCCGATCGCGCGTGCCATCCTGGCCGCGGCGGTGGACGGCGCTGTCGCCACGCGCTGGAGCGCCACGGACGTGCGTGAAACCCCTGGCCAGGGCCTGGAGGGCGTGGTGGAGGGCCGGCGCTACCGGCTGGGTAATGCCGCTTTTGTGGCGGCGCTGGCAGGACCGGCTTTGGCAAGTGGCGCCGGCGTGGCACAGGACGACGCCATGAGCGCGGTCTACCTCGGCGCCGACGGCGCCTGGCTGGCCTGTTTTTATATCAGCGATGCGCTGCGCGCCGATGCGCAGCGCACCGTCGATTACTTCCGTGCGCACGGCAAACAGGTGGTGCTGCTGAGCGGCGACCGTGACGTCCTGGCGCGGCAGGTGGCGGCCCAGCTGGGTATCACGCTGGTGCAGGGCGACTGCCTGCCCCATCAGAAAGTCGAGTACGTGCAGCGTCTGCAGCAGGGCGGCGCGGTGGTCGCCATGGTGGGCGACGGCATCAACGACGCGGCCGTGCTGGGCAGCGCCGACGTGTCCTTTGCCATGGGCAGTGGCGCGGCGCTGGCGCAGGCGCATGCCGACGCCGTGCTGTTGAACGGCCAGTTGCATGCGGTGGCCGACAGCGCGCGCAGTGCCGCCCGCGCGATGGGCGTGATCCGGCAAAACCTGGCCTGGGCCATGCTGTACAACGCCACCGCGATCCCGGCGGCCGCCTTTGGCCTGCTCAACCCCTGGCTGTCCGGCGTCGGCATGGCGCTCAGTTCGGCCGTGGTGGTCATCAATGCAATGCGATTGCGAAGGACATAATCATGGAAGCCTTGTATTTGCTGGTGCCGTTAAGCGTCGCGCTGGTGTTTGGCGCGATCTGGCTGTTTTTCAAAGCCTCCGACAGCGGGCAGTTCGACGATCTGGTGGGGCCGGGGCTGCGCGTCCTGCAAGACGACGACACGGCCCCGTAATTCTGACGCCACACACCAGGCACTACGCCAACTTCGTTCGGGCAATTTTGATCCACATCAAAGTTTTATAGTGTCCACCCCCGTAACCTTTGTCATACATCATCAAAGCGTTCTACGGGAGAACACCAAAGTGGACAACTATAATTACCGGGTCGTCAAGCAGTTCGCCGTCGCGACAGTCTTGTGGGGCGTGGTCGGCATGCTGGTCGGCGTCATCATCGCCGCCCAGCTGGCGTGGCCCGCGCTCAATTTCGACATTCCCTGGCTGACCTACGGCCGCCTGCGGCCCCTGCATACCAACGCCGTCATTTTCGCGTTCGGTGTATCCGGCCTGTTTGCGACGTCGTATTACGTGGTGCAGCGCACCTGCCAGGTCCGGCTGTTTTCGGACAAGCTGGCCGCCTTCACGTTCTGGGGCTGGCAAGCGGTCATCGTGGCGGCCGCCATCACGCTGCCGGCCGGTCTCACGCGCGGCAAGGAATACGCGGAACTGGAATGGCCGATCACGCTGCTGATCGCCGTGGTGTGGGTCGCCTACACCATCGTGTTCTTCGGCACCCTCATCAAGCGCAAGGTCAAGCACATCTATGTCGCCAACTGGTTCTTCGGCGGCTTCATTCTGGCGGTGACGCTGCTGCACGTGGTGAACGGCATGAGCATGCCGGCCACCCTGTGGAAATCGTATTCGTTCTACACCGGTGTGCAGGACGCGATGATCCAGTGGTGGTATGGCCACAATGCGGTGGGCTTCATCCTGACCGCCGGCTACCTCGGCATGGTCTACTACTTCATTCCGAAGCAGGCCAATCGTCCGGTGTATTCGTATCGTCTGTCGATCGTCCACTTCTGGGCGCTGATCTTCACCTACATGTGGGCCGGCCCGCACCATTTGCATTACACCGCGCTGCCTGACTGGACCCAGTCGCTGGGCATGGTGTTTTCCCTGATCCTGCTGGCGCCATCGTGGGGCGGCATGATCAACGGCATGATGACGCTGTCGGGCGCCTGGCACAAGCTGCGCACCGACCCGATCCTGAAATTCATGATCGTCTCGCTGTCGTTCTACGGCATGGCCACGTTCGAAGGTCCGATGATGTCGATCAAGACTGTCAACGCCCTGTCGCACTACACCGACTGGGGCATCGCCCACGTCCACGGCGGCGCCCTGGGCTGGGTTGGCTTCATCACCATGGGCTCGATCTACTACCTGTTGCCGCGTCTGTCGGGCCGCAAGGAAATGTGGAGCACGCAACTGGTCGATCTGCACTTCTGGGTCGCCACCATCGGCATCGTGCTGTACATCGCCGCGATGTGGATTGCCGGCGTGATGCAGGGCCTGATGTGGCGTGCGGTCAATCCGGACGGCACCCTGACCTACACCTTCGTGGAAAGCGTGAAGGCCACCTATCCGTACTACGTGGTGCGCTTCTTTGGCGGCACGCTGTACCTGAGCGGCATGTGCGTGATGGCCTACAACACGTGGATGACATTGCGCGGCCAGAAAATACCGGCAGCCCCAATACCGAAATTAAATGCGCCTGAACTGAAAGCTGCCTGAGGAGAGCTAAATGAAATTTTCCCATGAATGGATCGAGAAAAATCCCTGGCTGCTGATCGTGCTGGTGGTGCTGGTGGTATCGGTCGGTGGCGCGGTGGAAATCATCCCGCTGTTCTTCCAGAAATCGACCACCGAACCGGTGGCCGGCATCAAGCCTTACAGCCCGCTGCGCCTGGCCGGACGCGATGTCTATGTGCGCGAAGGCTGCTATGGCTGCCACTCGCAGATGATCCGCCCGTTCCGTGCCGAGACCGAGCGTTATGGCCATTACTCGGTGGCCGGTGAATTCGTGTATGACCGCCCGTTCCAATGGGGCTCGAAACGCACCGGCCCGGACCTGGCCCGCGTGGGTGGCCGTTACAGCGATGAATGGCACCGCACCCACCTGGTCAATCCGCGCGACGTGGTGCCGGAATCGAACATGCCCGGCTACCCGTGGCTGGCGGCGACGGCGCTGAAGCCCGCCGAGATTGTGCCGCGCCTGCGTGCGCTGCAGCGTCTGGGGGATCCGTACACCGACGCCGAAATTGCCGCTGCGCCGAAAGAACTGGAAGGCAAGACCGAAGAGGATGCGCTGATCGCGTACTTGCAGGGACTGGGCACCGCCATCAAGACCCGAAACTGAGCGAGAAACTGAGCGAGAAAAAACATGGACCTGCACTTATTATTTGACCGTGCCGCCAGCGTGATGACGGTGGTCTCCTTCGTTACCTTCATGGGCATTGTGCTGTGGGCCTGGGCCCGCAGCAACCAGCCGCAATTCGCGGAAGCCGCGCAACTGCCGTTTGCTGACGGGGAGGATTGATCATGTCCGACTTCACCAGCGAATTCTGGAACCTGTATATCGTCGTCCTCACCATGCTGGGCGTGATCGGCTGCGCCGTGCTGCTGTATGCGCAGTCGATGCACAAGATCAAGGCCGGCAAGGACAACCCGATCGGCACCACCGGTCACGTCTGGGACGAAGACTTGACGGAGCTGAACACGCCGATGCCACGCTGGTGGATGTGGCTGTTCTACATCACCATCGTGTTCGGCCTGGCCTACCTGTTCCTGTATCCGGGACTGGGCACCTACGCCGGCAAGCTGGGCTGGAAATCGAGCGGCCAGTATCAGGCCGAACTGGACAAGGCCACCAAGGATTACGGCCCGCTGTTCGAGCGCTATTTGAAGCAGGATATTCCGGCCGTGGCGGCCGATCCGCAAGCCCATGCGATGGGCGAGCGCCTGTTCCTCACCTATTGCGCGCAATGCCACGGCTCCGATGCGCGCGGCAGCAAGGGCTTCCCCAACCTGGCGGACAAGGACTGGCTGTACGGCGGCGCGCCGGACGTCATCAAGACCACCATCCTGCACGGCCGTAACGGCGTGATGCCGCCGATGGGCGCCGCACTGGGTTCGGACAAGGATGTGGAAAACGTGGCGCACTATGTGACCAGCCTGTCCGGTGGCGCGGCCGATCCGATCAAGGCGGTCTTCGGCAAGGAGAAGTTTGCCGCCTGCATGGCGTGCCACACGGCGGCCGGCACCGGCAACCAGGCACTGGGCGCCCCCAACCTGACCGACAAGGTGTGGCTGTACGGCGGCGGGCTGGAAACCATCAAGGAAACCATCACCCGTGGCCGCAGTAACGCCATGCCGGCGTTTGCCGACTTCCTCGGCGAAGGCAAGGTGCATGTGCTGGCGGCGTATGTGTGGAGTTTGTCGAACGGCCCGGCGGCCAAGCCGGTCAATCAGGCTAATCAGGCTAACCAGGCTAACCAGGCGGCAGTGGCCGTAACCCATGATGAACGCCCCGGAACGAACCATTAAGATGTACGCGGCGCGCGAGGCGATCCACCCGCGCGAAACGCAAGGCTACTACACGCGGCTGCGCTGGCTGTGTGTCTGGCTGACGCAGATTGCGTTCTATGCGGCCCCGTGGCTGCAGTGGAATGGCCGCCAGGCGTTGCTGTTTGACCTGGCTGCGCGCAAGTTTTACATCTTTGGCCTGGTGCTGTGGCCGCAGGACTTTATTTATCTGGCGGTGCTGCTGATCATCTGCGCCTACAGCCTGTTTTTGGTGACGGCGGTGGCGGGCCGCGTGTGGTGCGGCTTCGCCTGTCCACAAACGGTGTACACCGAAATTTTCCTGTGGCTGGAACGCCGCTGGGAAGGCCCGCGCAGCGCGCGTCTGCGGCTCGACAAGCAGGGCTTGACGTTCGACAAGGCCTGGCGCCGTGGCGGCAAGCATCTGTCGTGGGGCCTGGTCGGCCTGTGGACCGGCTTTACCTTTGTCGGCTACTTCACGCCGATCCACGTGTTGAGCGGGCTGCAGTTCGGTCCGTGGGAATCGTTCTGGGTGCTGTTCTACGGCTTCGCCACCTATGGCAACGCCGGCTGGCTGCGCGAACAGGTGTGCCGTTACATGTGCCCCTATGCGCGTTTCCAGAGTTCGATGTTTGACCGCGAGACGCTGATCGTCACCTATGACGCGCCCCGTGGCGAACCGCGTGTTCCGCTGGGCAAAGAAGGCGGCGCCTGCATCGATTGCTCGATGTGCGTGCAGGTGTGCCCGGCCGGCATCGACATCCGCAAGGGATTGCAGTATGAATGCATCAGCTGCGCTGTCTGTATCGACGCCTGCGACGGCGTGATGGACAAGGTCGGCCGCCCCCGTGGCCTGATTCACTATGCGGCCGGCAATGGCAAGCAGGCTGCGTGGCGGCGCGTGCTGCGGCCGCGCATCCTGGTGTACAGCGCGGTGCTGTGGCTGATCATCGGTGCGTTTGGCACCGCGTTGTGGCTGCGCACGCCGCTCAAGCTCGATGTGTTGCGCGACCGTGGCGCGATGGGGCGCGAAGTGGAAGATGGCGCGATTGAAAACGTCTACCGGCTGCAAATCATGAATACCACGGAACAGCCGCACCGTTACCGCATCACCGTGGCCGGCCTCGACTCGCTGGCGCCGGTGACGGAAGACGTGGTGGCGGTGGGACCGACCGAAACACTGGCGGCGCCATTGCGCCTGCGTGTCGCGGCGGGCCATGGCCACAAAGGATCGAACCGGATCACCGTGGCGCTGACCGCGCTCGATGACCCGGCCTTGCATGTGCAGGAAGAAGCGGTCTTCATCATACCGCGCCGCTGAAAGGAAACGACATGGAGAGCACACCGTGGTGGCGCCAGCGCTGGCCCTGGCTGTTGATGCTGGGACCGTTTATCGTGCTGCTGGCCGGGGTGTATACCGGCTGGCTGGCCTTTTCCCAGCCCGATGCGCTGGTGGTGGGCGATTACTACAAGCGCGGCAAGGCCATCAACCAGGACTTGCGGCGCGACCGCGCGGCGTTGGAACTGGGTATTACCGCGGTGCTGCGCTATGACCCGGCGCGTGGTGTCCTGAGCGGCAAGATCGACAGCCATAGCGTGGTGCCGTCGACGGTGATGCTGCGCCTGGCGCACGCCACGCAACCGTCCAAGGACATCGTGCTGACGCTGCATCCGGCGCCCGACGGCGTGTTTGGCGCGCCCTTGCCGATGCTCGAGCGCACCCGCTGGCAAGTGCAGGTGGAAAGCGAGCAGCGCGACTGGCGGCTGGAAGGGCGCTGGCACTGGCCGGAGCAGCATGAAGTGAACTTAAACGCAGGCAATACGTAACACCTGTCTCCGAAGCGCGGCGCTGCTGGTGGTTCTGTAGGGGAATGTTGTCTGGAACATCTATTTTTTCTGCATGGTATCCTTGCCATGGATGTGCTTCGATAGGACAATTCCCAGCACTCCCCAGCATTTCCCCGCCAAGGACGACATGAAACCACTCGGCATCAAAGTCAAGGTTGCACTTGCCACCAGTATCACGTCGGTGGTGGTGGTGGGTTTTGTGACGGCGATGCAGATACGCAAGCTGGAAGCCGATTTCACCCGGGTCTTGTTTGCCCAGCAGACCGCGCTGATCAACCGCACGGCGGAAGAACTCGATGACAAGCTGAGCATGTTGCTGGGCATTGTGACGATGTCCGCCAAGGTGCAGCCGCTGGCGATTGCCCGCGATCCCGCCGCATTGCGCGCCTATTATGCGGACCGCGCGGTCCTGTCGCTGTTCGATGATGTCCTGGTGCTCGATCCGAGCGGCCAGGTCATTGCCGATTTGCCGGAAGTGGCGGGCCGCACCCAGGTCAACGCGAGCGACCGTGATTTCTTCAAGCGGGTGCTGGCCACGCGCCAGCCCTTGATCGCCGAACCGGTGATCGGCCGTACCGGCAAACAGCCGATCGTGCAGATGGCCGCGCCGGTGCTGGACCAGAAAGGCGAAGTGCAGGCGGTGCTGGTGGGCGTGCTGCGGCTGTACAAGGACAATGTGCTGGGTCACCTGCGCACCGCGAAAGTCGGCCGCACCGGCTATTATTTCGCCGTCACGCGCTCCGAAGTGCCGCTGTATGTGCTGTATCCCGACCTTGAGCGCCTGCTAAAACCGCGCCCGCCCAATGCCAATCCCGCCACCACCCGCGCGCTGCAAGATGGCTTCGAAGGCACCGTCATCAGCACCAACAGCACCGGCTTGCGCGCCTTTAACAGTTTCAAGACGCTGAAAACCGTCGACTGGGTGCTGGCCGCGTCGCTGCCGGTGGAGGAAGCGTTTGAGCCATTCGAAGGCATGTTGTCGCGCGTCGCCACCTGGGGCGTGCTGGCGTCGCTGGCGGCGGCCGCGCTGATCGGCTGGCTGACCATGCGGCTGATGGCGCCGCTGGCACGGCTGCAGGCGGCGATCCTGCGCATGCGCTCCGGCCAGGACCACTTCACACCGATTCCGGTATCGACCCAGGATGAAATCGGTGAAGTGACACAGGCCTTCAACAGCCTGATGCGCCAGCGCGAAATGGCCGACCGGCGCCTGCAGGACCTGATCGACCTGGCGCCGAACGCCATCGTGGTGACCGACGCGGACGGGCGCATCGAAACCTTCAACCGCGAAGCGGAGCGCTGTTTCGGCCATGCGCGGCAAGATATTCTGGGACAGCCGGTGGAAAGCCTGATCCCACCGGGCCAGCGCGCGGCGCACCAGCAACTGCGCCATGGTTTCGCGTCGACCGGGCTGTCGCCGGAGCCGGTGCGCATGGGCGGCGGGCGCATGCTGGAAGGCTTGCGCAAGGATGGCAGCCGCTTCCCCGCCGAAATCAGCCTGTCGGCCATCCGTACCGAGGAAGGCCAGAAAGTGCTGGCGGTGATTGCCGACATCACGCAGCGCGAGCGTGTGCGCCAGGAGCGTGAAGCCCATGCGCTGGTACTGGAACAGTCGCGCGACCGCGCCGAAGCCGCCAACCGCGCCAAGAGCGATTTCGTGGCCAATATGAGCCATGAAATCCGCACCCCGATGAATGCGGTGCTGGGCATGGCGCATTTGCTGGGCAACACGCCGCTGACGGCGCAGCAGCGCAAGTACCTGAACATGGTGCAGGCTTCCGGCCAGAACCTGCTGGCGATCCTCAATGATGTGCTGGACTTTTCCAAGATCGAGGCGCGCCACATGGAGCTGTCGCCGGTGGACTTCGATCTGGACGACAGCATGAGCAGTCTGGCCACCACCATGACCATGAACGCCGGCGAGAAGGAGCTGGAACTGGCGATCGCGGTGGCGCCGGAGGTGCCGCGCCGCCTGCATGGCGACGCGCTGCGGCTGCAGCAAATCCTGGTCAATCTGGCCGGCAATGCCATCAAGTTCACACAGCATGGCGAAGTGGTGGTGCGCGTGGCGCTCGAGGCGCGCGACGGTGACCGGGCCACGCTGCGTTTCGAGGTGGCCGATACCGGCATCGGTATCAGCGCGGCGCAGCAGGCCCAATTGTTCCACGCCTTTACCCAGGGTGATGAAAGCATTACGCGCCGCTTTGGCGGCACCGGGCTGGGATTGGCCATTACCAAAAAACTGATTGAATTGATGGAGGGAACCATCACCGTGGATAGTGCACCGGGAAAAGGCAGCCGTTTCTGGTTCAGCCTGCCGTTTGGCGTGGTGGCCGATGGGACCCAAGCGCTGCGCCCACCAGGACAGACCGTACAGCGCGTGCTGGTGGCCGACGACAATGCCACCAGTCGCGCGCTGGTCTGCGAACTGATACGGGCGTGGGGCTGGGAGGCGGAACCGGCGGCATCGTTCGATGCGGCCATGCAGCGGCTGCAGGCGCAACCGCCTTGCCATGTGCTGCTGGCCGACTGGCACATGCCCGGCATGGACGTGCCGGATGCGCTGCGCAAGGTGCGCGGCATGGTCGAGCATTTGCCGGTGGTGACCATGCTCAATGCCTTCGCGCGCGATCGCATCGATGCGGCCGTCACGTCCGGCCGTCCATTGCAGCCCGATGCGGTGCTGGTCAAGCCGGTGACGTCGTCCAGCCTGTACGACGCCCTGCATCAGGCCCTGCAAATCAAGGCCGCCGGCGCCGATGGCGCCACGGTCCCCAGCGCCATTGCCGGACGCCTGGCGGGCGTGCATTTCCTGCTGGTGGAAGACAACCTGCTGAACCAGGCCGTGGCGCGCGGCATCCTCGAACATGCGGGCGCCACGGTGGACACGGTGGGCGATGGCCAACAAGCCGTCGACGTGCTGCGCACCGAGGCGACGCGCTATGACATCGTGCTGATGGATATGCAAATGCCGGTCATGGACGGCTTTTCCGCCACCGCCATGCTGCGCCGTGAATTGAAACTCACGCTGCCCGTGATTGCCATGACGGCCGGTGTGCTGGCGTCGGAGCGCGATCGTTGCGCGGAAGTGGGCATCAGCGACTTTATCGCCAAGCCGGTGGTGGTGGAAGACATGCTGTCGGTGATTGCGCGCAATCTGCCGTCCGGCGCCACTCCTGGCCCCGGCCCCGGCCCTGCGCCTGACCTTGTCCCTGGGCCGGCGGCGCTGGCGCCAGCGGCGGCGCCCGTCATGCCACCCGAGCAGGAACCCTTGTTCAACATGGCGGGCCTGATGAAAGTGATGGGCAAGGATCTGAAAGGACGCGCCGTGATGTTCCGCATGGTGCGCGGCGCGCTCAGCTCCGGCATGACGCCGGCCGACGATGCCGACCAGGCGCTGCGTGAAAACCGCCCGGCTGACGCCGCCCGCATCCTGCACAGCTTGCGCGGTGCGATCGGCGTGCTGGGCGCCAAGCGCCTGATCCGCGCCACGCTCGATGCGGAACACGCCCTCGCGGAGCAGCACAGCGACACCTGGCCCGCGCATGTTGCGGAAGTGCGCTTGGTGCTGGCGCAGACCTTGCAGCAGGCCGGGGAGTGGCTTGAGCGCGAGGAAAACACCAGCACCTGAACCGGCCGGCGCGATTCATCCCACCGCGCCGGCATTTCGTCACACAGCCGCGCCACCGGCGCGATCCTGCACCCCACTTGCCCTTAGACTGCGGGCTGTTCCAATCAACCCCGTGGTACCGATGAATGACCTCTTAAAGACCGCCGTGGCCAGCGCGTTGGCTGCCGCCTGCGGCATCGCGCACAGCGCGGACGCACCCTTGCAACGGGTGGAAATCACCGGCAGCGCCGCGCAGGCGCAGCGCCGCAATGAACCGGTGGGCCGCATCGTGGTGGGCCGCGATGAACTGCTGCAATACGGCGACGGCGCCTTGTCCGGCGCGCTGCAGCGGCTGCCCGGCGTGACCGTGTCCGGCAACGAGGTGCGCATGCGTGGACTGGGCAATGGTTATACCCAGGTGCTGATCAATGGCGATCCCGCGCCGCCCGGTTTTTCCATCGACAGCCTGGCGCCGGAACTGGTGGAGCGGATTGAAATCCAGCGCAGCGCCACGGCCGACACCAGTACCCAGGCGGTGGCCGGCAGCATCAATATCGTGCTGCGCCGCGCCAGCGCCGCCCGCAATGACGTCAAGCTGGGCGGGCAATCGCGTCGCGGCCAACTGGCGCCCAGCGCCACCGTGCAGGTGGCGGACCGCGACGGCGACTATGCCTATACGGTGGCGGCCACGGTGGCGCGCAGCCATGACGACAACCTGTCGTACGCGCTGACCGCCGATCGCGGGCCGAGCGGGCAATCGCAGCGGCGTTTTGACGAACAATTTAGCAGCCGGATTGACAGGGCCGGCATCGCGCCGCGCTTTGAATGGAAAGATGACGGCGCATCGCTGGTGTGGCAAAGCCTGGTGGAGGCGAGCCGCAGCCGCAGCGGCGGGGTGACCGATGAAACCACGCTGCAGGGGGGCGCCACCGCCTCGCCTCATGTGCAGGTGCGGTTTGCATCGCATACGGAAACCTTGCGCAGCGACGCCACCTGGACCCACCGCTTCGACCACGAAGGCAGGCTGGAAGCGAAGGGTGGCATCGCGCTGAACCGGCGCCACGGCGACTACCTTTTCACCGGCGCGGACGGCGCCTACACGCCCTGGCTGCTGCGCACCGTGCTGTCAAGCGCCAGCGACGATAGCGCGACCGCCAGCGGCAAGTTCGGCATGCCGCTCGGTGCGGGCCATAGCGTCGGCGCGGGCTGGGATGGCGGCTGGACCCGGCGTGGCGAAACCCGTCTGCAGCATGACCGCACGCCGCAAGACGCCACCTTGTTCCTGCTGGACCAGGCCTACACGGCGGACGTGCGCCGCCTGGCGCTGTATGTGCAGGATGAATGGGAAGTCACGCCGCGCCTGCAACTGTATGCGGGCTTGCGCTGGGAAGCGCTCGACACGTCGATCAGCGGACGCTGGATGACGAAGACAGGCGTGCGTTCCAGCGTGTGGAGCCCGGTCGCGCAACTGCTGTGGAAAGAGGGCGAGCGGATGCGCTGGCGCATGGCGCTGGCGCGCACCTATAAGGCGCCGCAGACGGCCGAGCTGGTGCCGCGCCGCTATACCGTCAACAACGATAACGGCCCGACCGCGCCGCATCTGCAGGGGAACCCGGCATTGCGCCCGGAACTGGCGTGGGGCATCGATGGCGGCGTGGAATATTACCCGGCCGGGCAGGGCGGCGGCGTGATCGGCCTGTCGGCGTATGCGCGCCGCGTGACGGACGTGACGCTGCGGCGCTTGTTCCAGGACGGCCGGGAGTGGGTGGCCACGCCGGTCAACGAGGGCCGCGCGGCGGTGTCCGGCATTGAATTCGACATGAAGCTGCCGCCCGTGACGTGGGCCGGCATGGCGTGGACCTGGCGCGCCAACGCGGCGCGCAACTGGTCGCGGCTGGACAGCGTGCCAGGGCCGGACAACCGGCTGGCCGACCAGACCCCGCTGGCCGCCAACCTGGGCCTGGATCTGCGGCCCGGCGCCGCCTGGAGCGCGGGCGCGCATTTCACGTATAAAGGCGGCGCTCAACTGCGCCGCTCGATGGAACTCGATGGCGTGACGGGGCCGGAGCGGGTGCTGGACGGGTACCTGGTGTGGAAGCTGGCCGGCGGGCCCCAGCTGCGCATCAGCGTGGCCGATGCGCTGGCCCGGCAGCGCTACGTGATGCAGCGCTACCGGGATGGCGAAACCAGCTCGCAACGGCAAACCTGGACCCGGGGCGCCAGGACCTTGCGGGTGGCGTTTGAGGCGGCGTTGCCTTAAGACGCCTTACATCGCGCGGGCGATCAGGATTTTCTGGATATCGCTGGTGCCTTCGTAAATCTGGCACACGCGCACATCGCGGTAAATGCGTTCGACCGGGAAGTCCGACACATAGCCATAACCGCCGTGCACCTGGATCGCATCCGAGCACACGCGTTCCGCCATTTCAGAGGCGAACAGCTTGGCCATCGCCGCTTCTTTCAGGCACGGCAAGCCGGCATCCTTCATCGCGGCGGCGTGCAGGATCAACTGGCGCGCCGCTTCGATTTGCGTCGCCATGTCGGCCAGCTTGAATTGCACCGACTGGTGCGCGAAAATCGCCTGGCCAAAGCTCTCGCGCTCTTTCGCATACTTCAGCGCCGCTTCATAGGCCGCGCGCGCCATGCCGACCGATTGCGAGGCGATGCCGATGCGGCCGCCTTCCAGGCCGGACAGCGCGATTTTGTAGCCTTGCCCTTCTTCGCCGATCAGGTTTTCTTGCGGGATGCGGCAATTGTCGAACAGGATTTGCGCCGTGTCCGACGAATGCTGGCCCATTTTCTGTTCCAGGTTGGCCACGATATAGCCCGGCGTATTGGTCGGCACCCAGAACGCGCTGATGCCTTTCTTGCCGGCCGCTTTATCGGTCACCGCCATGACAATGGCGACATCGGCATATTTGCCGCTGGTGATGAACTGCTTGACGCCGTTCAGCACGTAGTGGTCGCCGTCTTTCGTTGCGGTGGTGCGCAGCGCCGCCGCATCGGAACCGGTGTGCGGTTCGGTCAGGCAGAACGCGCCCAGCATCGTGCCTTGCGCCAGCGGGCGCAGCCACTGCTGCTGTTGCTGGTCGTTGGCGTACATCATGGCGATGCTGCAGACCGGGCAATTGTTGACGGAAATGATGGTCGAGGTGCCGCCGTCACCGGCCGCGATTTCTTCCAGCACCACGGCCAGCGACACGTAATCCATGCCGGCGCCGCCCAGTTCTTCCGGCACCGCCACGCCGAACGCGCCCAGCGCGGCCAGCTCTTTCAATTCTTCCTTGGGGAAGTGGTGTTCCTTGTCCCAGCGGGCCGCTTGTGGCGCCAGCCGTTCCTGCGAAAACGTGCGCAGGGCGTCGCGGATCATTTGGTGTTGTTCGCTCAGAATCATCTTGTGTCTCTTGTTATGGGGTGTGGCGGATTACCAGCCGATCTCGGTGCCATCGTAATTGCGGTAGGTGGCGGTGGGGGATGCCGGCAGTGTCGCCAGCGTATGGCGGATGCCGGTGGCGCTTTCCTCAACGGTGATATCCGCGCCCGCGCCACCCATGTCGGTTTGCACCCAGCCCGGGTGCAGCGCCACGCACGTCACGCCTTGCGGCCCGAAGGTCAGCGCGGTGTCGATCAGCACCGAATTGAGCGCCGCCTTGCTGGCGCGGTACAGCGAGCCGCTGGGGTGGTTGCGTTCGCTGAGTGAGCCCATACGCGACGACAGCACGGCCAGCTTGCCGTGTTTACCGTTTTTCTTGTCAAAGGCGGCGGCGACCCATGGCGCCATGATCGGCAACAGCCGCATCGCGGCCAGCACATTGGTGTGCATTACCTGGTCGAAGTCGGTCTGCAGCGGGAAGCCGTCGTGGCGTGGCCCGAACACACCCGCGTTCAGGATCGCCACGTCGAGCTGTTCGCCGTCGAGTTTCCAGCCCAGGCCCGCCACCGCTTCCACGTTGGTCACATCGAGGCCATGGGCGTGCGCACCCATCGCGGCCAGTGCGTTGACATCGTCCGGTTTGCGCGCGGTGGCAATCACGCGCCAGCCATCGCGCAGGTACTGGCGCACCAGTTCGTGGCCTATCCCGCGCGAAGCGCCGATGATGAGTGCGGACGGCATGGCTTACACCAGCTCGAGTGCGATTGCGGTGGCTTCGCCGCCGCCGATGCACAGCGCCGCCACGCCGCGCTTGCCGCCGGTGCGTTTCAAGGCGCCGATCAGCGTCACCATGATGCGTGCGCCCGAAGCGCCGATCGGGTGGCCCAGCGCGCATGCGCCGCCGTGGATGTTGACCTTGTCATGCGGGATGTCCAGGTCGCGCATGGCGGCCATCGGCACCGCGGCAAACGCTTCGTTGATCTCGAACAGGTCGACGTCGGCGGTGCTCCAGCCGGTCTTCGCGTACACCTTCTGGATCGCGCCGATCGGGGCGGTGGTGAACCAGTTGGGTTCCTGCGCGTTGGTGGCGTGCGCCAGGATTTTCGCGATCGGGGTCAGGCCCAGTTCCTTCGCGGTCGACTCGCGCATCATCACCATGGCGCAAGCGCCGTCATTGATGGACGACGACGAGGCGGCGGTGATGGTGCCGTCTTTCTGGAAGGCGGGACGCAGCGACGGGATTTTTTCCGGTTTCGCCTTGGACGGACCTTCGTCCTTGTCGATCACCACGTCGCCGGCGCGCGAGGTCACCGTCACGGGGGCGATTTCCCACTTGAAGTAGCCTTCGTTGGTGGCTTCCTGCGCGCGCTTGACGGAGGCGATGGCGAAGGCGTCCTGGTCTTCGCGCGAGAAGCCATATTTGGCCGAGCACTCTTCGGCAAAGGTGCCCATCGAGCGGCCTTCGCCAGTTTTCTCATTGCGCGAATACGCGTCTTCCAGGCCGTCGTACATCATGTGGTCGAACATCATGCCGTGGCCGATGCGGTAGCCGCCGCGCGCCTTCGGGATGATGTACGGCGCGTTGGTCATCGACTCCATGCCGCCGGCGATGACGACGTTGGCGGAACCGGCCGCCAGCGTGTCGTAGGCGAAGATCGCGGCCTGCATCGCGGAGCCGCACATTTTCGACAAGGTCACGGCGCCGGTGCTGCTCGGCAGGCCCGCTTTCAGCAGCGCCTGGCGCGCCGGGGCCTGGCCCTGGCCCGCCATCAGGCAGTTACCGAAGTACACGTGTTCCACGATGGCCGGCGCCACGCCGGCGCGCTCCACGGCGGCGGCGATGGCCACGGCGCCCAGGTCATGTGCGCTCTTGGTCGAAAAATCGCCCTGGAAGGCGCCCATCGGGGTACGGGCGGCGCCAACAATCACAATTGGATCATTCATTTTCAGTAGTCTCCAGTAAGGTCGGCGCAACATGCGCCGTTGGGGTAAGGGGTAAGCCTTGGTACGAAAAACGTACCTCTTGCGGATAGGGGAAGATATCGTCCACTTCGCCCGCCAGGATGCGCTCCTTGCGGGTTTGCCAGAACTCGCGCGTCAGCAGGTCGGCATGGTGCTGCAGGAAGTATTTTCGGATCTTCGCATTGCCCAGCAAAAAGCGGCCGAATTGTTCGGGAAAGACGTCATGGCGGCCGATCGGATACCACGGCTCGGCCGCCATTTCATCTTCTTCGTTGCGGGCCTCGGGAATCGCGCGGAACTGGCAATCGGTGATGTACTCGATTTCATCGTAGTCGTAAAACACCACGCGCTTGTGGCGCGTCACGCCGAAATTCTTGTACAGCATGTCGCCGGGGAAGATATTGGCCGCCACCAGGTCCTTGATGGCATTACCGTATTCCCGCACGCCGTGTTCGATGCGGGCGTCGTCGCCGACCTGCTCGGCGTGCATCAGCCACATATTGAGCGGCACCATGCGGCGCTCGATGTACAGGTGCTTGATGACGATGTTGTCGCCGTCTTCCTCCAGCAGCGAGGGCGCGTGGTGCTGGATTTCCGCGATCAGCTCTGGTTTCATGCGGTGGCGCGGGAATGCCACGTTCGAGTATTCCAGCGTGTCGGCCATGCGGCCGACGCGATCGTGGTGTTTGACCAGCAGGTATTTTTCCTTGATCTGGGCGCGCGTGGTGTCCTTTGGCGCCGGATAGAAATCCTTGATGATCTTGAACACATACGGGAACGACGGCAGCGCAAACACCAGCATGACCAGGCCACGGATGCCGGGCGCCACGTCGAACAGGTCCGACGAGTGCTTCAAATGCTGCAGGTAGTCGCGGTAGAACAGGGTCTTGCCCTGTTTTTGCAGTCCCAGCACGGTATAGATTTCACTGCGCGGCTTGCGCGGCAGCAGGGTGCGCAGGAATTGCACGTAGGCCGACGGCACTTCCAT
>JAIENA010000197.1 GCA_019751755.1 Burkholderiaceae bacterium
GGACACGCCTTGCATTTGCAGCAGCGCCGGCAGCGCAAAGCCGGCCAGCGCCACCTGCGCCACCGCAAACCCCTGCAAGGCAGGCAGCCAGCCCGGCGCCGGCAGCGTTGACGACAGCATGCCACCCAGCCAGTGCAGCAGCGCCAAGTGGCTGGCATAACCGAGCAGCACGCCCAGCACACCGCCCACCATACCGACCAGGGCAAACTCCAGCACGTGCAGGGTCAGCACCTGCCCTTCGCGCAAGCCCAGGCAGCGCAGCATGGCGCAGGCATCGAGGTGGCGCAGCAGATAGCGGCGGGTGGCCATGGCAATCGCCAGCGCCGCCAGGATCGCGGCCAGCACACCGGCCAGCGACATGAAACTGCGCACCTTGTCCAGGATCTCCTGCAAGTCACGCCCGGCATCGCGCGCGGTCTGCAGCGTCACGCCGGCCGCTTGGGCGTCCTTCATGGCGTCCTTCACATGGCGCTCGAACGCCGCCACCGCCTGCGGTGCGCCGGCCACCAGCAGCGTATAGCGGGCCCGCACGCCGGGCTGCATCACGTCGGCTGCCGCCAAATCAGCGGCGGCAATCATGGCGCGCGGCGCGAATGAGACCGGCGATGGCCGCCGGTCCGGCTCCACCGCGATCACAGCGGCAATCGTGAAGTCACGCGCACCGATCCGCAGTACTTGGCCGATAGTGGTATCGAGGCGCGCCGCCACGGCGGCGTCGATCCACACCGAACCGCGCGCCGGGCCACCCTGCACCCGATACGGCGCGCCATCGGCGCCGCGCAATTGCACGCCGCCGCGTAACGGGTAGCCCGGTTCCACCGCTTTCAGCGAAACCAGCGTGGCATGGCCGCCGGCCGACGCCATGCCGGTCATGGCGCTGGTGGCCACTGTTTGCAGGCCACGCCGGCCGGCCTCATCGCGCCACCGCGCCGCCAGCGGCAGGTCCGACGACACCGTCAGATCGGCCGCCAGCAGCGTGGCGCTGTCATGCAGCATGCCGGCGCGCAGCCGGTCGGCAAAAAAGCCGACCGCCGAAATCGCCGCCACCGACAGCACCAGCGCCGCCAGCAATAGCCGCAACTCTCCCGCGCGCCAGTCGCGCAGCGCCATTTTGAGTGCCAGCCTGAACATGTGATCTTTCGTCAAGTGGAAAACGCAAGGTTAACCAACAGGGCCGATGTTTGTCTCAACTGTGCGACGAACGGCGCTCTGGTGCGACGAACGGTCGAATGCGTACAAAAATACGGCCTACATGGCGCGGAACAGGTGCACGTAAGCGCGGCTGACCGGCAATTCGCCATCGACACCGCGCAGCCGCACAAACATGCGACTGCTTTCGTCGCGCCGCACACCTTCCACGTGGTCCTGATTGATCAGCGTCGAGCGGTGGATTTGCATGAACCGCTCCGGGTCCAGCTGGGCCGACAATTCCGCAATCGGTGTGCGGATCACATGTTCGTCGCTGCGGGTACGCACCACCGTGTATTTTTCATCGGCCTTGAAATACAGCACGTCATCCACCGGCACCTGGTGCGTCAACGCGCCCCGCGAGGCGCGGATATAACGCAAGCGCGTACCGCTCTGGGGCGCCGGCATCAGGGCGGCAAGGTTGGCGCCGTGCGCTGGCTGCAACTGGGCCACCAGCGGCGCCTGCACCTGACCCCATTGCGCCTGCAGCAGCTGGTGCACGGTGTGCGCCAGGCGGCCATCGTCCTCGGCCGGGGCCAGGCTGGCCTTGACGCGCTCCAGCGCCCGCGCCAGCCGTTCGCGTCGCAGCGGCTTCAGCAGATAATCGATGGCGGCTTCATCAAACGCCTGCACCGCATATTCGTCGTAGGCCGTGACGAACACCACGCGCGTCGGGCCTTCGATACCCTGCGCCACTTCCAGTCCGTTCAGGCCCGGCATCTGGATGTCGAGGAAGGCGATGTCCGGATTCAGCGCCGCAATCGCGGCCGCCGCGTCGGTGCCGCTGGCGCTGATGTGTACGATATGCAATGCCGGCCACAACGCCAGCAATTGTTCTTTGAGGTGATTGGCCAGGTGCGGTTCGTCGTCGGCAATCAGGGCGGTTGGGGCGGGCATTAAACAGTCTCCTCTGCAGGGCGTTGCGGGGATGGCGGCGACGATGGTGATAACGATGGTGATAACGATGTTGGCAACGGTGCTGGCAACAGCAGCAGCGCGCTGGCGCCGCTGGCGCCGATCATCAGGGTCAGCGCCCCGCGCGCGCCAAAGCGCGCTTTCAAGCGGCTGCGGATATTCAACAGCGCCATGCCGGCGCCGCGCCGGTGCGGCCGTTGCGCGGCGGCCTGTCCCAGGCCGTCGTCATCGACCCGCAGCTCCAGCCTGTCATCAGCGACCCGCGCCGACACCGTCACCGTGCCGCCTGCCACCTTGCCTTCGATGCCGTGATGGATCGCGTTTTCAATCAGCGGCTGTAGCAGCAGGGTCGGCATGCGCACGGCGCGCGCCGCGGCGTCGGCCTCGATGCGGTACGACAGGCGCCCGCCCATGCGGATACGCATCAGTTCCAGGTAGCGCTCCGCCATATCCAGTTCCGCCGCCAGCCGGCTGTCGCCACTGCGCATTTGCGTCAGGCCGGCACGCAGGTAATCGGTGAAGGCTTCGAGCATCTGGCGCGCGCGCGGCGGGTCGGCATCCATCAGGCTTTCGACGTTGGCCAGTGTATTGAATAAAAAGTGCGGCTCGATCTGGCCTTGCAGCAGGCGCAACTGGGCCTCGGTCGCCATCAGTTGCAGCGCACGCTGGCGCTGGTGCTGGCGCAGCCTGGTCAGCCACCAGCCCCATGAAATGACCGAGGCCACCAACAACAATACGTAAAAGCGTGCCTGCGCCAGCGGATTGGAGACGAAATCGGCGGTGCGGAAATGCAGGACCGACGCCGTCAGATACAGGCCGCTGAACGACCCCACAGTGAAAGCCGCCAGGGCCAGGTTACATACCACCATCGCGCGCCAGTCGGTGGGATTGGAGATCCGGTCCAGCCAGCGCTCCGGCAAGCAGCGTTCAATCAGCCAAGCCAGCAACACCGTACTCCAGGCAATCTGCACGGAAATCAGCATATTGAAGCCATACGAGGCGCGCCACCAGCCAGGATCCGATTCACGTCCCGTCAGCACCCCGGAGATGGCCATCAGCAAACTGCCGGCGCCCAGCGCGATCACCGTGGCGACCAGCAGGCGCGCCCACAGCGGCTCGTCGCGGTGTTTTTTCAGGATCCAGATGGTCGCCCAGGTCCGGCTCAGGATGCCAGGCATGCCCGGCATATCTGATGTGCCCGATGTGTCCGATGTGTCCGATGTGCCGGTGTTGGCCGATGTGGTGAACTTGTCCATGCCTGCCAGTGTAGAGCAGGCCGCCGCGCCCGCACAGGCCGGCGCGACGAATCGACAGCAACGCCGACAGATGGCATCCAGACATCCAGGCCTCCGTCATGGCGCAACGACGGCAAGTCCGGCATGCGCTACACCTCGGGCGCCGCACACACCGTGTCGATCATGGCGCACAGTTGCGGGTACTGGTGCAGCTCCAGCATGGCCACCACCGCTTGCACGATGTCCGGGTGGCTGGCGCGGCAGGTTTCCAGCAACGCCAGCGCGCGCGCCGTATACAGCAGGTGCAGCGCGTCCTTCATCCCCAGCAGCACGTCAACCGGCAATTGCGCCAGTGCGGCTTGCGTCAGTGGCTGCTGGCGCGCTGGCGAGGCCCGCTGGCGGCGGCGGAAGCGCACACCGAGCTGGTGTTCCAGTACCTGGAACAGCGTGTCCTGCTCAATCGGCTTGCACAGGAATTCATCGGCGCCTGCATCGAGCGCCTGTTGGCGCTCTTCGGCGAAGGCCGACGCCGTCATCATCACCACGCGCGGCTGCGCATGCTCCAGGTCGGAGCGGATACGGCGCATTACCTGCAAGCCATCGAGTCCCGGCATGCGCCAGTCCATGATGACCAGCGCGGGCGGACAGCGCTTCATGGCCGCCAGTGCGCTGGCGCCGTCGGCGGCGGTTTCCACCATAAAGCCCAGCGGCGACAGCAGGCTGTCGATCAAGTGCCGACTGTCGGCATTGTCATCGACCACCAGGATGCGGCGACCGCGCTCGGACGCTTCCAGCGCCTCGACCACGCTGGCCAGTTCGCCCGGCGCCGCGCTGGCGGCCTCGACCTCGATGGTGAAACGAAATTCGGCGCCATTGCCCAGTTCCGATTCGACTTCCAGCTGGCCGCCCATCATGCGTACGAATTCGCGCGAGATCGTCAAGCCCAGCCCCGTGCCTTCATTCGAGCCGGAACTGTCGGTCTGCACGAACGGCTCAAAAATACGCTGCTGGTCTTCGCGCGCGATGCCCCGCCCCGTATCGCGCACGGCCAGCGTCAGCGCATAGTGGTTGTCCGGCAGCGGCGTGGCGCGCGCCACCAGCGTCACACTGCCCCGCTCGGCAAACTTCACGGCATTCGACACCAGGTTCAGCAGCACTTGCCGCAGGCGCGCGCCATCGATCCGGATCGCATGCGGCAACCCGGCGCAATCGAGCGTCATCGCCAGCCCGGCCTGGCGCGCACGCTCGCCCAGCATGTCCATCACTTCGCGCAGCAAGCCTTCCACGTCCACCACCTGCGCCTGCAAGGTGATGCGACCGGCCTCGATCTTCGACAATTCCAGCAAGTCGTTAATCAGGGTCAGCAAATGCTGCCCGGAGCGGTTGATGACGGCGAGGTTGCGTTTCTCCTCGTCCGTCATGTTGTGCGAATCGGCCAGCAGGCGCGAAAAACCAATCACCGAATGCAGCGGCGTGCGCAGTTCATGGCTCATGGTGGCCAGGAACACGCTTTTCGCGCGGCTGGCGGCCTTCGCTTCCGTCACCGCCACCGACAGCGCTTCCGTGCGCGCATCGACCAGTTCTTCCAGGTGATTGCGGTGGCGGCGCAATTCATGTTCCGCCATCTTGATTTCCGTGATGTCGTAATTGACCCCCACCATGCGCAGCAATGTGCCATCGTCACCCCGGAAGGGCCGGCCCGCCGCCTTGATGTAGCGGATCTGACCATCGGGCCAGCGGATGCGGAATTCGGTGCGGTATTCCCGCTCGCCCCGGCGCACCGCATCGATCAGGCGGTTGACGCGGTCCAGGTCTTCCGGCAACAGCCGGCTTTCCCACGCCGCCTGATTGCTCTCGAAGGCGCCGGGCGGCACACCATACTGGCGATACATTTCGCGGTCCCACATCAGCAGCCCGGTGCGCGCATCCCAGTCCCAGATCCCGATGTTGGCGGCGTCGGTGGCAATCGCCAGCCGCTCTTCGGAGGCCTGCATGGCGCTGTAGCGGCGGTCCAGCAAGTCGACCATTTCCAGGATCGATTCGTTGAGCATCTGCAATTCCCCAAAATACAGGCGATCGCGCGGCGCCGCGCCGGCCGCCGTGGCGCTGGCCTTGTCGCCGGCTTTCACCGCGGCGGCGTAGCGGCCGACCTCTTTCAGGGGTTTGAGCACCAGGTACCACAGCAGCAGGTACAGGCCGGCCACCAGCGTGAAGTCCAGCGCCACGATGGCCATGGTCAATTCGACCCGGCGGTCGCTCAGGGTTTGCAGCACATATTGCGGCGTCACGTACATCTTCACGGAACCCACGGCCCGCCCCGCCACGTCAATCGTGCGCACGGCGGTGCGCAAGGCCGGAATATCGGGCGGCGTCGAGACCCGCTCGATATCGCCCTGGGGACTGCGCACGAAGACGAATTGCATGCCGTTGCTGAGCGTGACGGTGCAACCATACAAATCGCGGTTACTGAGACTG
Source organism: Burkholderiaceae bacterium (assembly GCA_019751755.1). Classification (GTDB taxonomy): domain Bacteria; phylum Pseudomonadota; class Gammaproteobacteria; order Burkholderiales; family Burkholderiaceae_D; genus Rugamonas. The sequence continues at coordinate 5,814 of JAIENA010000197.1, forward strand.
GCACGCACGATGGCGATGATCTGGCGGTCGTCAAAGTTCCACGCCGGCAGCGCCACGGCCGCCGTCAGTTGATCGGCGCTGGCGTCGAGTTCGCGGTGCAACGCGCGCCACCGTTCATTGCTTTCAGCGTTGTAGGACAGCATCGCGAACACCGCCAGCAACACGGTGACCAGCGCGGCCAACGCGGCACTGACGATAAAGACGATGGAAATGCGGCGGCGCGCCTGCCGCTGCAAGCAATTCATGCCGGCCTCGGAGGGCGCGTTGACCGACTCACCCGCCTCCATGGAAAAAATGGCCATGCGCCGGACTCTCGTGACAAAGATCACCCCATGCTAGCCGGAAATATTTCATTTGTAACCTGCACCTTGGTACAAGTGCATATTTCGTCACACATTGTTGGCACGGCTGTTTGACAATTGGACGCACGACTGTAGCCTGCCGAGCATGACCGGAAGTCACCGCGCCAGGCCGATATCGGCGCCAGCGGCGCTGCCGGAAAACCACACATTGCGGCCGGCCACGCTCCGGCCAAAGCATGAAAGCAGAGATACATTGATGAATATTTAACTGTGCGATATACAATCAAATCTTTCATCGTGGAGAAAAGGAGAGCGCCGATGAGCAGTTTCGAAGCCACCAACAAGCGCCTAAAAAACATCCACGCACGGCTGCCGGCTTTCCCGGAAGAGCTGATCCGCCTGATGCGCATGACGTATCACGTGCAAAAGCGCCTGAAGGATTTGTCCAACGCGGCACTGCGCAAGTATGACCTGGTCGACGCCAGTTACATGGTGCTGGCGGTGCTGTATGGTTCGGACAATGAAACGTCCACCGCCTCCAACCTGGGCGAGGCATGCATGGAAAAGCCCGCCAATCTGACGCGCGTGTGTAATGACCTGGAAAGCCAGGGTCTGATCACGCGCGGCAACCGTCCGGGCGACCGCCGCTGCGTGATGATCACGCTGACCGATGCCGGCCGCACGCTGGTGGAGCAAGTGATGCCCGAAGTGTGGTCGCGCACCACGCGGGCTTATGATGGCTATACCGCCGATGAGCGCCTGGCACTGGAATTGCTGTTCAAGCGGCAACTCGACAACCTGGAGCACATCATTTAAAAAACAAAGCCCGCATCATCAGCGGGCTTTGTTGTGTTACGGCTTCAGGTGCGTCAGCGCATAGCCGACATGTTCCCACCAGTGATCCCGGGTTTTCACGGTTTTCAGGCAGGCATGGTCGATTTCCGTGGCAAACACGCGGTCCGCGCACTTGCGGTTGGCCAGCGCGTTGCGCTGGTTTTCCGCGTTGACCAGCGCCAGCATCAGCCAGGCCGAAAACGTGATGCTCACCAGCAGCAGGCTCCACGCGACGTGGTTGATCGTGCGGCGCCCCACCAGCCCGCGCTCGTCCGGCGCGGACTCGCGGTAAATTTTCATCACTTGCTTTTCGGATTCACTGCTCATCGGAAAACCTTATTTTTTGGCAGCCTTGACCACCAGCGCATCCATCACCGCCAGTGCTTTTTGCATGGACAGTTGTTCCGACTCGCCGGGCCGTCCGGCGATCGACGGCGACGTCACGTAACGGCCATCAATGACGATGGTCGGCGCGCTGTCAACCTTGTAGGCGCTGATCACAGTGCCCGCCTGTTTCATCTTAGTCTGCACACCAAAGGAATTAAAGAACTCCATGTATTTCGCTTTGTCGACGCCGTTTTTCGTGATGAAGTCGGTGAGCTGCTCGTCGGTGCGCATGCGGTTACGCTCGACGTGGATGGCGCGGAACAGCTTGTCATGCACGGTGTCCACCTGATTCATCGCTTCCAGCGTCAGGTAAGCATGGGCAAACGGGTCATTCGGACCGGATTGCGGGAAGTGTACGCGGCGGAACGCAACCTTGTCGCCCTGCTTTTTGACCCATTCGTGCAGCAACGGATCCATCACGTTGCAGTGCGGGCAGGTGTACATGAAGAATTCCACCACTTCGACTTTTTTGTCGGCTTTGGTCGGCACAGCCGGGGTCAGCAGTTTGTAGTCAACGCCTTCCTTGGGTTCGGCGGCAGAGGCGCCCGCTGCGGCAAACGACAGCGTGACGGCGGCGAGGATCAGGCGCAGAAAACGCATAACTTCCCTTCCAATCTTAAAAAATTTTCGTCGGTGCGATATTCGGCACCAATCCAGGTGAATAACGCCGCGAGATTACCATTATTTAGCGCGGTGATTGCGCCGAATCAGTAAAAATGCGTGACGGCGGCGGATTTTAAGGCCCAATTAAGGGCGCTGGCAACCGCCCGCACTGCCGCTGTTGGTTTATAGTTGCGACGGCAACTTTTAACCCTGACCGATAATCTGATGAATCTGCGCAAACTGATGCGTTCGGCCGCGATCACGGCCATGCTGTGCGGTGGCCTGGCGGCGCAAAGCGTGCTGCTGGCGCAGGCGGTGGTCTATCCGATCCCGCAACCATACACCGACACCGGCATTGCGCTGGCCCCGGCCCACGCACCGCCGATCCGCGACGCCAGCGCCAGGGACGCGTGGGGCGGGCAGCGCAGCGGCAACGAAGCCACCCTGTCCGACCGCGTGGCCAACTATACGATCGAGGCGACGCTGGACCCGGTGCGCCATGTCGTCACCGGCCAGCAAACCCTGACCTGGCGCAACCGCAGCCAGCGCGTGGTGCGCTCGGTCTACCTGCACCTGTACCTGAACGCGTTCGCGCACAAGGACAGCACGTTTTATACCGAACAGCGGCGCGGCCAGTCGATGTTCGGCAGCGAGCCGATCGACGATGGCTGGGGCTATACCAAGCTGCACCAGGTACGCCAGGGCCGGCTTGATGTGCCCTGGTCGTTCGTCCAGCCCGATGACGGCCCGGCGACCGACCAGACGGTGGTAAAACTGGACTTGCCGCACCCGATCGAACCGGGCGCCAGCGCCACGCTCGACATCGGTTTCACCAGCCAGTTGCCGAAACTGGGCACGCGCAGCGGCTATACCGGCAGCTTCCATTTTGTCGCGCAATGGTTCCCGAAAATCGGCGTACTGGAATTACCGGGCGAGCGCGGCGCACGGGAAGAACGGTGGAATGCGCACGAGTACCATGCGGATTCCGAGTTTTACGCGGACTTCGGCCTGTATGACGTCAAGCTGACGGCGCCGAAAGCGTATGCGGTGGGCGCCACCGGCAAGCTGCAGGGCGCGCCGGTCGAGCGCAATGGCATGCTGACCCACCACTATGTGCAAGGCGACGTGCACGACTTTGCCTGGACCGCCGACCAGCGCTATGCGGCGCCGCTGACCGCCACCTGGCAGCCGCCGGCCGGCCTGCACGGCGCCCGGCCGGTCGAGATCCGCGTGCTGTACACGCCGGAATACGCCGCAAGCGCGGCGCCGTCGCTGCAGGCGGCCAAGGAGGCACTGGGCTGGTATGCATCGCTGCTGGCGCCGTATCCCTACGAAACGCTGACCATCGTGATCCCGCCCCACAACGGCATCGGCGCGGCCGGCATGGAATACCCGACCTTGTATACGGCCGACAGCTTTACCCGGATCGCACCGGGCTCGCGCCAGGCCTTCGACCTGGACGTGGTCAATATCCACGAATTCGCGCACAACTATTTCCAGGGCATCATTGCATCCAATGAATTCGAAGAGCCGCTGCTCGACGAAGGCCTCAACGAATACACCAATATGCGCATGCAGTCCGAGCGCGGCCACAAGACCCGCCTGGCGCCGGCCTGGCTGCGCTGGCTGGGCGTCAATCCGGCCTTCGATCCGTTTGAGACGGAACGGGCCGACGCGGTGCTGGCGCATCCGGCCGACGTCGGCGCCGCCAGCGCCTATGCCCGCCTGCAAGGCGTCGGCCAGGTCTATGTGCGGGGGGCGCTGCTGTTCCGCGACCTCGAAGCCCATCTGGGCAAGCAAGCCTTTACGGAGGGCTTGCGCGAATACTACCGCCGCTGGCGTTTCCGCCACCCCAGCGTGGCCGACTTGCGCGACGCGCTGGCCGATGGCAGTGGCCAGCGCGCGCTGGTCGAGCGCGTGTTTGAGCAGCAAGTGTATGGCGCGGGTCGGATCGACGACAGCGTGGCCGACATGCAATCCGAACTCGAGTCCGCGCTGGAGTCCAAGCTGACAACGGCGGCGCGCGGCGCGCACCATGCACCGCAGTGGCGCACCGAAGTACTGCTGCGCCGGCGCGGCGTGGCGGTGCCACAAACCCTGGTGGTGCGCTTCGCCGACGGCCACGCGGAAACCCTGCAGTGGGACCCGAAGCATGGCGAACAGTGGCAGCGTTTTGTCTGGCTGCGCCCGGCGCGCGGGCTGTCCGCCGAACTGGACCCGCAACGCCAGCACCTGCTGGATGTGAATAAACTCGATGACAGCCGCAGCGCCACGCCCAACCAGGCGGCTGCGCGCCGCTGGACGCTGGAGGTGGCCGCCGCCGTCCAGTTGGTATTGACCCTGATTGCGGCACTGTGACCGCTTCGACTTGAATCCATGACGACCTTCGCCTCGCTAACCTCCCTGTGCCTGCAATCGGCGCGCCGCGCCCTGCAATGGCGCCTGCCCATGCTGACCGGGGTGGCGCTGCTGCTGCCGGTATTGATCGTGGCCGCGCCCGCGTGGCTGCTGCTGGACGCGCAACTATCGCATTCGGTCCATGCCACCATGCTGGCGCGGCAACTCGATTTATCCGCCATCACCGACTTGCTGGCTGTCGGCCAGCGCCACGCGATGGCGCTGCAATTGGCGCTGCTGGCGGCGCTGGCGTGTACCGCGCTGCTGGCGCCGCTGCTGACCGGCGCCACCATGACGGCCGCCCGCAGCCCTACCCCGCCGGCGCTGCGCGCCCTGCTGGCAGGCGGCATCGCCGAATATCCGCGCCTGCTGCGCATGCTGCTGTGGTCGGGCGTGCTGATGGGTGCCGCGCTGTGGCTAGGCAACTTCCTGAGCGGCCTCGCGCTCCCCGCCGAAGCGCTGCTGCCCACCGATGGCCAGATCGCGGACTACGCGGCGCAAGCGGCCACGGTCGTGCTGGTGTGGGGCGCGCTGGTGACGGTCGATGCGGGCCGCGCCGTGCTGGCCGCCGACCGCCGCCGCACCTCGGCGCTGCGGGCCTGGTGGGATGGCATCGGCCTGTTGCGACGCCAACCGGTGGCCATGCTCGGCAGCTACGCGCTGCTGGGGCTGGCCGGGTTTGGCCTGGCCGGATTACTGGGGCTGGGGCGGCTGCATTTCCCGGTCGGCAGTCTGGCCGGCGATGTGGCCGCCTTCATGCTGACACAGCTGATTGCCGTGCTGCTGGCCTGGTTCCGCGCGGCGCGCCTGTTTGCGCTGATCGCGGTGGCGCGCCCGTAATTGTCCCAATTTTGGAACAGTGCTTTCGATTTACCCGGATTGATTGAATAAACGGGACAGCGTACAGTCAACGTCACTTGAAAGGACAGACCGATGTCGACCGTATCCCCTGCATTCACCCCTGCATTATCGGCCCCGTTGCCGGTGTATTTCCTGTCCCATGGCGGCGGCCCGTGGCCGTGGATGCTGGAACAGGCCGGTGGCCGCTATGACGCGCTACACGCGTCGCTGCAAGGCATTCCCGCTGAACTGGGCGTCAAGCCGCGCGCCGTGCTGGTGGTGACGGCGCACTGGGAAGCACCGGTCTTGCGCATTTCATCGGGCGCCAAGCCCGGCATGATCTACGACTACGGCGGTTTCCCCGACTATACGTACCGCATCCGCTACGACGCGCCGGGCGCGCCCGAAGTGGCGGCGCGGGTGCAGGCGCTGCTCGATGGCGCGGGCATCGTGTCGCACCTCGATGCCGAACGCGGTTACGACCATGGCACGTTTTCCGCGCTGGCGCCGATCTATCCGGCAGCCGATGTGCCGATCGTGCAACTGTCGCTGCAACAGGGCCTCGATCCGGCCGAGCACCTGGCCATCGGCCGCGCACTGGCGCCGCTGCGCCGCGAAGGCGTGTTGATCATCGGCAGCGGGCTCAGTTATCACAACCTGCGCCAGTTCGGCGCCGCCGGCGCCGACGCCTCGCACCGCTTCGACGCATGGCTGCGCGCCACCATGGCGGCCGCGCCAGCCGAGCGCAGCGCCCGGCTGCTGGGCTGGGAGCAAGCCCCGGCGGCACGCCAGGCCCATCCACGGGAAGAACATTTATTGCCACTGATGGTGGCGGTGGGTGCGGCGGAACCGGACACCGCCGTGGTGCAATACCATGAAGACGCCTTTATGGGGGCGCTGGCGGTGTCGAGTTTCCGGATCGGCTAATACGATCTGAGGCGCTTCAGGTGCCGCGCTTGCCCTTCATGCGTTCGGCTTCCTTTTCCGCCGCCTTCTGGGCGGCTTTTTCGGCCTTGATGCGCTGTTCTTCATTAAACACCGCCAGCGCGGCGGTGCGGGTGTCCGGGGTTTCCAGCGAGATGCGGCCCAAAATACCGCTGCGGTATTCGGTCAGGAAGGTGTGCGCGGCCTTTTCATAGTCCATGTCGCCGCCACGGGCGCGGAAGCCGCGCTTGGTGGCAATGCCTTCGATCACGGCGATGCCGTCCATCTGTCCGATGTCCTTGAAGCCGTAGCGCGCCACCAGCAATTGCGGGTAGCGGCGCAGCAATTCGCCGGCCAGGAACTCCGCCACTTCTTCTTCAATCAGCGCGTTCGAGCCCACCGCGTGGCTGGCCGCCAGCATCAGGCCGTCGCTGGGCATGGCGATCTTCGGCCACAGCATGCCGGGCGTATCGACCAGCACGGTGTTCTTGTCGAGGTATAGCTTTTGCTGCGCCTTGGTGACCGCCGGTTCATCGCCGACCTTGGCCACGCGTTTTTTCAGCAGCGCATTCATCAAGGTGGATTTGCCGACGTTGGGAATCCCCATGATCATGATGCGCAGCGGTTTGGTCGGCACGCCACGGTGCGGCGCCAGCGGTTTCGCCAGTTCCAGCACGCGCGTCACGTCGCCCGGCTTCTTGGTGGTCATGGCAAACGCCGTGACTCCGTCCTGGCGGCTGAAGTACTCGACCCATGCGCTGGTGGCGACCGGATCGGCCAGGTCGACCTTGTTCAACAGTTTCAGGCACGGGCGCTGGCGGAACTTGCGCAACTCGTCGACCATCGGATTGCAGCTTGCTTCGGGCAGCCGCGCGTCCACCACCTCGATCACGAGATCGGTGTTCTCCATCTGTTCGGCCGCCTTTTTCTTGGCGGCGTTCATGTGTCCGGGGAACCATTGTATTGACATGCTGTGGCCTTCTGCTTCGTGCGCGAAATCCTCTATTTTACCGCGAAGTGAGCGCGAAGTTACCGCCAACTCGCCGCGCTCCCCTTTTGCTATATCGGTTTGCATGGAGGTCAGCTATCATGTGGCACTGCAATTTTTCCATTTTATAAACACTTTTTTATCTGGAGTCGCGAGAGATGCACAAATCTTCTCCATCCACGCCAAGGGCGCAGTCTCCATCCGAGATTACCCTGCGTGGTGTCATCCTGGGAATACTGATTACCCTCGTCTTCACAGCGGCACAGGTCTACCTCGGCCTGAAAGTCGGCCTGACGTTCGCCACCTCGATTCCGGCGGCAGTGATTTCGATGGCGCTGCTGAGCGCTTTCAAGACCGCCACCATCCAGGAAAACAATATCGTCCAGACCATCGCCTCGGCGGCCGGCACGCTGGCGTCGGTGATTTTCGTGCTGCCCGGCCTGCTGATGATCGGCTGGTGGGCCAACGTGCCGTTCTGGCCCACCTTTGGCGCCTGCGCCATCGGCGGCGTGCTGGGTGTGATGTACACGGTGCCGTTGCGGCGCGCGCTGGTGTCGCAATCGGACTTGCCATATCCGGAAGGCGTGGCGGCGGCGGAAGTGCTGAAAGTGGGCACCCAGTCGCGCAGCGGCGCGGCCGAAGGCAAGGCCGGCCTGCGGGCCGTGGTCTGGGGTGCGCTGGCGTCCGCGCTGTACGCGGCCGGCGCCGCAGTCAAACTGATGGCCGCTGAAATGGCGGTTTACTTCCGCACCGGCAACGGCGCGACCGGGATTGGCGCGTCCAGCTCGCTGGCGCTGATTGGCGCCGGCCACCTGATGGGCATCACGGTCGGCATCGCGATGCTGGTCGGCCTCGTCATCGCCTGGGGCGTGCTGGTGCCGATCCTGACGGCGGCCCTGCCGGCGTCGGCCATGCCGGCCGCCGATCTGGCGCTGGGGGTCTGGAAAAACGATGTGCGCATGATGGGCGCCGGCTGTATCGGCGCGGCGGCGATCGTGACGCTGGCGGGCCTGGCCAAGCCGGTCATCGGCGGCCTCAAGTCGGCGATGGAAGCGTCGCGCAAATCGAAGGAAAGCGGCGGCAACCTGCCCCGCACCGAGCAAGACTTGCCGATCTTTATCGTCGGTCTGACCACGCTGATCGCCCTGGTGCCGGCCGGCTGGTTGCTGGCCTCGTTCCTGCAAGGCGGCGTGCTGGCGTCGGTGGCGCCGGCGCTGATCGCGGTCGGCGTGGCTTATATCCTGATCGCCGGCATGTTTGCCGCCGCCGTGTGCGGCTATATGGCGGGCCTGATCGGTTCCTCCAATTCGCCGGTGTCCGGCATTGCTATCTTGACGGTGTTGGGCGCGGCCCTGTCGGTGGGCGCCGTGGGCCGCCACATCATGGGGCCGGAAACCGGCCAGGCGCTGATCGCCTTTGCGCTGTTCGTCACCACCGTGGTACTGGCCGTGGCCGTGATCGGCAACGACAACTTGCAGGATTTAAAAACCGGCCAACTGGTCGACGCCACGCCGTGGAAACAGCAGGTGGCGCTGTTGATCGGCGTGTTCGCGGGCTCCTGCGTGGTACCGCCGGTGCTGGAATTGCTGAACCGCGCCAACGGCTTTGCCGGCGCCCCCAACCTGCAGGCGATTTCCAACGAACCGCTGGCCGCGCCGCAAGCGACGCTGATCTCGACCCTGGCCAAGGGTGTGATTGGCGGCAACCTGCCATGGCACCTGATCGGCTGGGGCGCGGTGATGGGCCTGGCGCTGGTGGTGGTCAACTTCCTGTTGAAAAAATTCAGCAACGACAAATACAGCTTGCCGCCACTCGGTGTCGGCCTGGCGATTTACCTGCCGAGCGCCGTGACCGCGCCGGTGGTGGTGGGCGCCGTGGCAGGCTGGCTGTTCGAGCGCGCCGTGCACCATCACAGCTGGGGCGAAGTCGCCAAGCGCCTCGGGGTGCTGGTGATGTCCGGCTTTATCGTCGGCGAGAGTCTGTTCAACGTGGCGCTGGCCGGCCTGATCGTGCTGTCCGGCGAGGGTGAACCGCTGGCCATTGCCAACAGCCTGGGCGAAGGCAGCACCATGCTGATCGCCCTGGTGGCCGGCCTGGGCCTGGTGGCGGGCCTGTATCAGTGGTCCAGCAACAACGCCCGCCGCGTCGCCGCGTAACTGCTTACAAAAATTGGGCAGGCAATGATACTGTGTGGTTTCATTGCCAACCCGTATTGCTTTGTTAATGAAATTATTGACCTCACAGCAATCCCGTCGGCTGTTTGCCGGACTGGCAGTCGCCGTCTGCGTGGTGTTTATCGTGGTCGCGGGCTTCGTGCTGCATACCTTGCAGCAAAGCCGCGAGCGCTATTACGCCAATGCCAGGGAACAGTCGCGCAACCTGGCCATCGCCCTGGAAAACTTCCTGCGCGCGCACTTCCATGAGGTCGACTTGACGGTGCGCCGCGCCGCCGACGAATTCCAGCAGCAACACCAGCAACAGCGCTTCGACCCGGCGCAATTCAGCACCTTCCTGCGCTCGCTGAAAGAGCGCATTCCCCATGCGCGCTCGATCCGCGGCTCCGACGCCGATGGCCAGGTGATTTACGGCGAAGACATCGATCCAGCGAAAATCCAGAACCTCGGCATTCGCGAGTTTTACCAGCGCGCCAAGGTCGAGCGCGACCTGGTGTTCGGCGTACCGGTCAAGTCGCGCATCACGGGTGACGTGGTGCTGCCGCTGATCTATCCGCTGACGCTGCCCGATGGCCGCTTTGGTGGCACGGCCTACGTCCTGATGAACACCACCACGATTTCCGATGTAATCACGTCCATGAACGTGGGCGCCCATGGCGTCATCACGCTGCTCGACAGCCGGCGCCGCATCCTGCACCGCTACCCCGACGCGCCGGAAATCACGCTCGGCAGCGAAGTACCGCTGTCCGCGCCGACCCGCGCCGCGCTGGAATCAGGCGCGCAGCACGCCAGCTATACCACCGAGAGCGTGCGCGACGGCTTGCAGCGCGTGATCAGCCTGGAACGCATCGGCAAGTATCCCGTGTACGTGCTGGTGGGCCTGTCCAGCGATGATTTCCTGGACCCGTGGCGCACCGAAGCGCGCAGCGCCGTGCTGTTCCTGGGCGCGCTGTTGGCACTGTCGGCCATCTTGCTGCTGGGTGCGCGCCAGTCGCTGCGGCGCCAGCAACGCATGGTCGAGCAAGTGATCAAGGCCAAGGATGAAGCGCTGGCGGCGGGCCGTGCGAAATCTGATTTCGTGGCCAATATGAGCCATGAAATCCGCACCCCGATGAACGCCGTGCTGGGCATGCTGCAATTGATGCAGCACACCGCGATGGACGCCCGCCAGCGCGATTACACGGCCAAGGCGGAAGCGGCGGCGCGCACCCTGCTGGGCCTGCTCAACGATATTCTGGACTTTTCCAAGGTCGAAGCCGGCAAGCTGGACCTGGAACAAGCGCCGTTCAGTATGGACCGACTGCTGCGTGAATTGTCGGTGATCCTGTCCGCCTACACCGGCGACAAGCCGGTGGAAATCGTGTTTGACGTCGATCCGCAATTACCGCACTGGCTGCTGGGCGACTCGCTGCGGCTGCAGCAGGTGCTGTTGAACCTGTGCGGCAATGCCATCAAATTTACGGCCGAAGGCGAAGTCACGCTGATGCTGCGGGTGCAGTCAGGCGATGGGGGCAATGACGCGGGCGATGACCAGCACAGTACCCGTGTCACCTTTACTGTGCGCGACACCGGCATCGGCATCTCGTCCGAACAATGCGGCCGCATCTTCGACGGTTTCAGCCAGGCCGAGTCGTCCACCGCGCGGCGCTATGGCGGCTCCGGACTGGGGCTGGCGATTTCGCAGCGGCTGGTGCGCCTGATGGGCGGAAAACTCAGCGTGGCCAGCGCGCCGGGCACCGGCAGCCTGTTTGCCTTCACGGTGAGGTTCGGGCATGCGGACGCGCCCGCCACCGCGCCGCTGCAACCGGGCGACTTGCGCGGCCTGGAATGCCTGGTGATCGACGACCACGCCGGCGCCCGCCAGGCGCTGGCGGGCATGGTCGAGTCCTTTGGCTGGCAGGCCGACACCGCCGACAACGGCCTCGATGCACTGCAGCGCGTCATGGCGCGCAGCGCGGGCAAACCCTATGACGTGCTGCTGATGGACTGGCGCATGCCGATGCTGGACGGCTGGGACACCAGCGTGCAGTTACGTGAATTGCTGCCGGCGGAACACACGCCGCTGATCCTGATGGTCACGGCGCATGACCGCGAACCGCTGGCGCAGCGTCAGGCGCAGCACGAAGACCAACAGCAGGCGGTACTGGACGGGGTCCTGATCAAGCCGGTGACGGCGTCGATGCTGTTTGACTCCGTGGCCGATGCGTTGGCGCGGCGCGGCAACGCATCGGCCGAGGCCCCGGCACAGCCGGTCTCGCTGCTGCGTCTGCGCGGCTTGCAACTGCTACTGGTGGAAGACAACCCCACCAACCAGCAGGTGGCGTGCGAACTGCTGGGCTACGAGGGCGCACAAGTGGACCTGGCCGGCAGCGGTCAGGACGCGGTGGATCAGCTCATGGCGGCGCAACGATTGCCACAGTTGATCCTGATGGACATTCAAATGCCGGACATGGATGGCTACGAAGCCACCCGCAGGATTCTCGACGGCTTGCGCGAACAGGGCCGCCCGGCCCCACCCATCATCGCCATGACCGCCAATGCCATGCAATCGGACCGCGACGCCGCGCTGGCGGCGGGCATGGCGGCCCATGTCGGCAAGCCGTTTGATTTGGCGTTGCTGGTGCAGATGATCTTGCAGCATGTGGCGGGCGGCGGCGAAGCGGCGCCGGCGGAAGATGCGGCGGCGCGTACGGATTCGGGTACGCTGACATGGCATGGCGCGGACGGCACGGCCAAGCCGGCAGGCGCGGCGGGTGGCGCGGGCGACAGCGGTTCAGCCGAGCCCGGCGGCAACGACAGCGCCGATCAGATCAACAGCGAAGCCGCCCTGCGCCAACTGGGCGGGCTGCTGCCGGTGTACCAGATTGCGCTGCGCCGCTTCGACGGGGAGACGCAGCTGCTTGCGCGGCAATTGCGCGCCGCGCTCGATGCCGGCGATGCGCGGGCGGCCCAAGCGCCGTTGCACGTGCTCAAGGGATTGGCCGGGACGATCGGCGCGGAGCGGCTGGCGCGGCTGGCCGACGATGCCGAGCAGTCCATGCGCGAAGCGGCCGCACACAATCATGGCATGGGCAACAATGCGCGCGAACAGGCGGCCGCGGTGCTGGCCGCACTGCCTTGCGCGATCAGCGCGGTGGCGGCGCTGCTGGCGCAGTATCCGCCTGCGGCCGCGCATCGCTGACGCGCAAGCTTATAGTTCCGCCAGCGCCTTGACGTGGGCCGCCACGCTGCGCCCCAAGGCCGAGAGGTTATAGCCGCCCTCCAGGCAACTGACGATGCGCCCCCGCGCATACTGTTTCGCTACTGCCATCACCTGCTCCGTCATCCAGGCGTAATCCGCTTCCACCAGGGCCATGCCGCCGAGGTCGTCTTCGCGGTGGGCGTCGAATCCGGCCGAGATGAACACCATCTCCGGCTTGAACGCATGCAGCGCCGGCAGCCAGCGCTCGGTCACCAACTGGCGCACCACGTCGCCACCCGAGCGGGCCGGCACTGGCACGTTGATGCGGTTCGGCGCGTCCGGGCGCGGCGCGGTATACGGATAAAACGGATGCTGGTAAAAACTCACCATCAGTACACGGGATTCGTCGGCCAGCGCCTCCTCGGTGCCATTGCCGTGGTGGACGTCGAAATCGACGATCGCCACCCGCGCCAGATGGCGCACATCGAGCGCGTGGCGGGCCGCGATCGCCACGTTATTGAACAGGCAAAAACCCATCGGTTCGGACGGACGCGCATGGTGGCCGGGCGGGCGCACCGAACAAAACGCGTTGCCGATCTCGCCGTCGATAACGGCGTCGGTCGCGGCCACGGCGGCGCCGGCCGCCCGCAAGGCCGCGCGCCAACTGTGCGCGTTGAGCGAGGTGTCGCCATCGATCGGGTAATGTTCGCCCACCGGAGGAATATTGTCGCGCACGATGGCGATCGCATTGGCGCTATGGTTGCGGGCAATGTCCGATACGTCGGCCAACGGCGCCAGGCGCTGTTCGAGCAGGCCGTCCAGGCGCGAATTAATCAGTTGGTCCTGGATCGCTTGCAGGCGCGCAGGCGACTCGGGATGCCATGCGCCCATTTCATGCAGCAGGCATTCCGGATGGCTATAAATTGCTGTGGTCATGTATAGTAGTTATATATTTTCGGTGCCTGATAGCAGACGTGTCAGGTACCGCTGATTGCCTTGATTTTCTCCTCTCTGGATAATAAACCCATGTACACAAAACTGCATGCCGTTGCACGCCAGGTTTGCGAGATTATCGTTGGCAAGGACGTCCAGGTCCGACAGGCGCTGACCTGCCTGCTGGCCGGTGGCCACCTGCTGGTCGAGGATGTGCCCGGGGTCGGCAAGACCACGCTGGCCCATGCGCTGTCGATTTCACTGGGCCTGCACTTCAACCGGGTCCAGTTCACCAGCGATTTATTGCCCGCCGACGTGTCCGGCATTTCCATTTATGAGCGGGAAAAAAACGGTTTTGTGTTCCACCCCGGGCCAATTTTCACGCAAGTGCTGCTGGCCGATGAAATCAACCGCGCCACGCCGAAAACCCAGTCCGGCCTGCTCGAAGCCATGGAAGAGCGGCAAGTGACGGCGGACGGCGTCACGCGGGCGCTGCCGGAACCGTTTTTTGTCATCGCCACACAAAACCCGACCCACCAGGTCGGTACCTTCCCGCTGCCGGAATCGCAATTGGACCGCTTCCTGATGTGCCTGTCGCTGGGCTACCCGGATCCGGCCGCTGAACGCGCACTGCTGCTGGGCGACGACCGGCGCAGCCTGCTCAAATCCTTGCCGGCCGCGATGACGCCGGCCGAACTGGCGGCGGCGCAGCGCAGCCTGCGCGAGATCCACGTCTCGGTTGCGCTGGCCACCTATGTGCAGGCGCTGGCGCAGGCATCGCGCCAGAGCGGTGCCTTTGCCGACGGGCTGAGCCCGCGCGCGGCGCTGGCGCTGCTGCAGGCGGCGCGCGCCTGGGCCGCGCTGGAGGGGCGCGACCATGTCTTACCGGAAGATGTGCAGGCGGTGCTGGTGCCGGTCTGCGCGCACCGCCTGCGGCCATTGAAGGCCGCGCACGGCGTGGCGCTGGCCAGCCGCGATCTGGTGCTGCAGTTGCAAAAATCCGTCCCGGTGTAAGCCGATGGCGGCCGCCACGCGCACGCAGTTCAACCGCTGGCTGGGGCCCTTGCAGCGCCTGGCCAACCGCATGCTGTTCCAACTGAAAGACCGCGAACCGGGCCAGGTGGTGCTGGTGATGCGGCGCGTCTTTATCGTGCCGACCCGGCCCGGCCTGGCATTTGCCGGCCTGCTGCTGGTGATGCTGATCGGCTCCATCAATTACTCGCTGGGGCTGGGCTTCGCGCTGACGTTTTTTACCGCCGCCTGCGCGGTGGCGGACATGGTCATGACGGCGAAAAACCTGGCGCTGCTGCGGCTCGCCCCGGGCCGCGCCCAGCCGGTGTTTTCCGGCCAGGAAGCGCAATTCGAATTGCACGTCCATAACGACACGCCGCGCGACCGCTACGCCATCGCGCTGGGCTTTTTGCATGACGGTGAGCCGCGCCATGCGCTCGATGCGGCGTCCGGCGCCAGCGCGTCGGTCACGCTGGCGGCCGCCACCGACGGCCGTGGCTGGCTGGCGGCGCCGCGCGTGCGGCTGGTCACGCGTTTTCCACTGGGCCTGTTCCGCGCCTGGAGTTACTGGCAGCCGGACTTGCGCGTGCTGGTCTACCCCGCGCCGGAGTCCGACGCGCCGGCGCTGCCGATGAGCGGCGCGGCCAGCGAGGATGGCCATGGCACGGTGGGCCTGGATAACTTTGCCGGCATCCGCAGCTACCAGCCGGGCGACCCGATGCGCCAGTTGGCGTGGCGCCAGATTGCCCGGCTCGACCCCTCGCTGGGCGGACAGCTGAGCACCAAGCATTTCGAAGGGGGCGCGGTGTCCGACATCTTGCTCGACTTCACGGCGCTGCCGCCCAACCTCGATGTCGAGCGGCGACTGGCGCGGCTGGCGCGCTGGGTGCTGGAGGCGGAGGCGCGGGCGCTGCCGTATGCGCTGCGCATCGGCGGGCGCGAACTCGGCCCCGCGCTGGGTGACGCGCACCGCGCAGCCTGCCTGCGGGCGCTGGCGCTGTATGGCACGGAGGAGCTGTGAGCGCGCCATCCCCCGCCGCCACCCTGCGCCGGCTGCGCGCCGGCACGCTGCCGCGCGACAAGGCCGACACCTTGCTGCTGCTGGCGGCCGCGTTGCTGGTGCTGGCGCCGCACATGAATCATTTGCCTTTATGGACCAGCGCGGTGGTGCTGGGCACCTTGACCTGGCGCGCCGCCATCACCTGGCGCGGCAAGCGCATGCCGCCGCTGTGGCTATTGCTGCCGGTGTCGCTGGCGGCGATGGCCGGGGTCTACGCCAGCTACCGCACGCTGCTGGGACGCGATGCCGGGGTTGCCATGCTGGCGCTGCTGCTGGCCTTCAAGCTGCTGGAAATGCATGCGCGGCGCGATGTCTTCGTGGTCATCTTCCTCAGCTTCTTCATGCTGCTGACCACGTTCTTTTATACGCAAACGATCTGGATGGCCGTGCTGATGGCCGCCACCGTGGTGGTGCTGCTGGCCACCTTGATGACGTTCCAGTACACCGGCGCGGTCCCGCCGCTGACCCGCCGCCTGCGCGACACCGGCCGCATTTTCCTGATCGCCGCGCCGCTGGGGCTGTTCCTGTTCATCGCATTCCCGCGCTTCCAGGGGCCGCTGTGGGGCTTGCCGGGCGATGCGCGCAGCGGCAAGAGCGGCATGTCGGACACCATGTCGCCCGGCTCCCTGGCCAGCCTGGCGCTGTCGGAAGACGTCGCCTTCCGCGTGCGCTTTCTGGGCACGCCGCCACCACAAGCGGCGCTGTACTGGCGCGGCATCGTGTTATCCAACTTCGACGGCAAGACCTGGAGCCGCGCCAGCCGCCCGCTGTACGCCACCGGAGAAAGCTTGCGCGATTTCACCATCGAGGTCGCCGGCGCAGCACTGCCGCATGAAGTCACGCTGGAACCGACCGGCAAACGCTGGCTGTTCAGCCTGGAATTGACGGCGCCGGCGATCAGCCTGCCGGGCGGCCTGATCGCCAGCGACGAACTGGAACTGAGCAGCAGGCTGCCGGTGCATGAGCGCCTGCGCTACAACGCGCGCGCCTGGACCAGCCACCGGTGGCAGGCGCACCTGCCGCCGGAACGCCTGGTCAAATGGCTGCACCTGCCCCAAGGCTATAACCCGCGCACGCTGGCCCTGGCGCAAACGCTGCGCCAGCCTGACAATCCCGCCGCCTCGGCCCAGGCGGTGCTGGCCCTGTTCCGCCGCGAACAGTTCCGCTACACGCTGGAACCGCCGGCGCTGGGCCGCGACACGGTGGACGACTTCCTGTTTACGACCCGGGCCGGCTTTTGTGAGCATTACGCGGCGGCGTTTACCGTCCTGATGCGGGCCATGGGGATTCCCGCCCGCGTCATCAACGGCTACCAGGGCGGCGAATTGAACCCGGTCGACGGCTACCTGACGGTGCGCCAGTCCGACGCCCATGCCTGGGCCGAAGTCTGGCTGCCGCAGCGGGGCTGGGTGCGCTTCGACCCGACCGCGGCGGTGGCGCCGGACAGGATCGCGCACAATCTGGCGCGCAGCCTGCCGCAAAGCGCGCCGTTCGGCCTCGATGGCTTGATCGGCTTGCGCAACAACCCCGACTCGTGGCTGTCGCAATTCCGGTTTAACATAAATGCATTGAATAATGCCTGGAACCAGTGGGTCCTCGATTACAATCCCGACAGGCAGCGCAGTTTCCTTGAAGAATTAAGCTTCGGCCTGTTCAACTGGCGCGGAGCAGCGGGGCTGAGCGCCATCGTGGTGCTGGTCTGGCTGTGGCGCCGACTGCGGGGGCGCGTGACGCAGGATCCGGTCGACGCCGCGTACGACGCGTTTTGCCGCCTGATGGCGCAACAGGGCGCGCCGCGCCTGCCCGATGAAGGACCGCAGCGCTATGGGCGGCGCCTGCAGGAGCTGGCACTGCCGGAAGCGCGGAAAGCTGCCATCCGCGACTTTCTTGGATTGTATGGCAAGCTCAAATATGGGCGGCCCGATGGGACGCAGAGCGCGCCCGCGGCACGGCTGAACGCCTTATTGAACGTTTTAAAGCACTGATAGAACTGATAGAACTGATCGAACTGATGAAACTGCGCACTTGCACCTCTTCCTGCCTGCTGGCGCTGGCACTGGCCGGCCTGGCGCTGCCGTCGGCGTCGTACGCGGCCCCGGACCAGCCCGTCAAAACCAGCAAAACCAGCAAAGCCAAGGCGTCGAAGAAGAAAGCCAAGACGCCGCCCGCCGCCCCCAGGAAGGCGCCGATCGATTACGACGGCGAATTCGTCAATTTCGGCCAGTGGAAGGAAGTCAAACAATTCCTCGATGAACTGGCCGTGCGCCAGGGCTTTGACCGGGCCGAACTGGAAGCCACCATCGCCAAGACCCGCTACGTGGATGCGGCGGTGCAACTGATGAAACCCGCGCCACCGGGTAAGCCGAAGAATTGGCAAGCCTACCGGCAAATGTTTATTGAATCGAGCCGGATCAATGGCGGCGTGCGCTTCTGGAATGACAACCGCGATGCCCTGGCGCGCGCCGAAGCGCTGTATGGCGTGCCGGCCGACATCATCGTTGGCATCATCGGCGTGGAAACCATTTATGGCGCCAACACGGGCCGCTTCCGCGTCATGGATGCGCTGGCCACGCTGGCCTTTGCCTACCCGCTGGCGCCGCAGCGCAGCAGCCGCATGGAATTTTTCCGCAATGAACTGGAAAGCACGCTGGTCTATGCGCGCCAGACCGGTATCGATCCCTTCTCGCTGCAAGGGTCGTATGCGGGCGCCGTCGGCTTGCCGCAATTTATGCCCAGCAACATCATGAAATATGCAGTCGACTTCGATGGCGACGGCAAGATTGACTTGCGCAGTTCCGCCATCGATGCGATCGGCAGCGTCGCGGCCTACCTGGTGGCGCACGGCTGGCGCCGCGACGACACCGGTCCGCTGGCCTATCCCGCCACGGTGTCGTCCACCGGCCAGTGGACGCGCTATATCAACCAGGGCTTGGAAGCGAAATTCCGCCAGCCGGACTTGATGGCGGACGGGATCGTCACCACATCAGCTTTACCGCCGGGCATGTTATTGGGCTTGGTGGATTTGCAAAACGGCGCCGAGGCCACGGAATTCTGGCTTGCCACGAATAATTTCTATGCCATTACGCAATACAACCGCAGCTATTTCTATGCCATGTCAGTGGTCGAACTGGGTCGCGCCATCAAGGCCGCCCGTGGGCCGGCGGCATGATCGCAGCAGCAGCACCCTGTGTCACAAAGTTGCGTTGATGTAAGCTTGCGTAAATTGGCTTGAAATCTTGCTCAGAGGCAGCTATTGTATAGTTGATACTTGGAAACACGGAATGTTTTGTATCGTGTGGCAATGACAACGCTTTTTGCCGTATACTCAACTTTGTCCTAAAGACAAATACGAATGCGGATGCGTGGTCTGCGCAGACATGCTATCACAAGCAAACTGCCTGAATTCTCACACATTGTTGCAGTCAGACAACGTGCAACAGCGTTAGTTTTATTGCTCGTGAGTATGAGATTGCTTGATGTTGTACAATTGTGTATATATTATGAAACTTGTTATTTCGGAATTCCGTCCGTGTGTAAACGTTCCCAAGTAAGGAGGAACATGGCCGCAGGCTCCGAGTGTTTCAACTTTGCAGGACAAACTTTACAAGGAACAGACGAATCATGACAAACCAAGTCGGCATTGATATGAACAACGATTCGGACGGCGATGATCTGCTGCAATACAATCCGAACCGCCTGCTCGACACACTGATTGAAAACCTGCGCCTGAAAAACGATGCCGCCTTGTCGCGCGCATTGGAAGTGGCACCGCCGGTGATCAGTAAAATCCGCCACCACCGCCTGCCGGTGGGTGCTTCGCTGCTGATCCGCATGCACGAAGTCAGCGACCTGTCGATCCGTGACCTGCGCTACCTGATGGGCGACCGCCGCAACAAGTTCCGCATCAGCGACAAGCAGTTCAAGCCAAAAGATGGCGAAAACCCGGGTGGTTCGCAAAACCAGGGCTGATATTTCAGCCGCTGACTGAATCCCTCCCTTGGCGGGGAGGGGAATTCAGCAGTACCTGACACC
>JAIENA010000362.1 GCA_019751755.1 Burkholderiaceae bacterium
TTAGCGGCAGCGGCTTTCTTCGCTGCTGGCTTGGCTGCCGGTTTCGCGGCAACGGCCTTCTTCGCTACTGGTTTTGCCGCTGGTTTTGCGTCGACCTTGGCGGCTGGTTTCGCTGCCGGTTTAGCGGCGGCGGCTTTCTTTGCTACTGGTTTGGTTGCGGTTGCGGTTGCTGCTTTCTTAGCAGCTGGAGCAGCTTTGTCTGCCGCCGGTTTTTTTGGTTTTGCTGTAGCCATTTTGGTCTCTCCTTCATCTAGAGATGAGAATTACGCACAAGATTTAAACCCGTCCGGCAAAGGGCCGGGCGAATTATTCATCGGCACAAACGCGGCGTTTGCGCTAATGAATTCGGCATCAGCTGAACTGCTGCAACTCCTCACGTTTGCAGCGCTTCAGCCATCGAGGCCGCCATGCGCGATGGCTTGCGGCGGCCTGCTAAATCTTGTTCTTCGATTGCGTGAAATGCGGGCGAGTTCTCAGCTCCTGGATTTCACTTCGTTCGACTTCACGGTTTGCCTGTTTTATTTTTCAAAGAAAAAACCGCCCGGGCCCGATTCTATTCAGGCGAGGCGGCCAGGTAAAAACGTCGTGGTCTTGTGCATACTTGTGCGTGCTCTGTATCCCATTTTGTTGATCGTTTTGCGGGGACATCTGGTTCAAAAAACCCTCAGTGATAATTCACGCAAATTCAAGTTCGTAAAGTACACGAAAACCTTATTAATGCGCAACCGGCACGATACGATTTCGACTGCTTTTTTTAGGTATAAGCGCTGTAACGCTCGATAGCAAGGTAAAACAGCATACGAATATGAAAAAATAAGAAACGATTCACTCGACTTGAAGTACCGCATGCGCTTGCTGGTACCGCGTTGAATCGATCAACCCCACTTCTGCGTGTAACGAGAAACGCCTTATGGAATAAGGCGCGCTTCAAAATAGCCAAATGCACGGTACGGTCCGCGCCAAAGAAAACCTGCACGCATTCACCTGTATCATGCGCAGCGCGATACGCATTGCAATCAACGCGCCGCCTCTGTTGCGCAAGCGCTGCATGGGCAAAGAAATGAGGCGCCTGCGCACCAATTAAAAAGGCCCGATGATCGCTCATCGGGCCTCGCCTGCAGCACCGGCACACGCCGGCTTGCAATGGATGATTAGTCCCAGTTCAGCGCGCCGCCAGTCTGGTACTCGGTCACGCGGGTCTCGAAGAAGTTACGCTCTTTCTTCAAGTCGATCATCTCGCTCATCCACGGGAATGGATTTTCCGGCTGATCGAACAGCGTTTCGAGGCCGATCTGCGTGGCGCGGCGGTTGGCGATAAAGCGCAGGTAGCCTTTGAACATGGCCGCGTTCAAACCCAGCACGCCGCGTGGCATGGTGTCTTCCGCGTAGCGGTATTCCAGTTCCACCGCTTCCAGGAACAGCGCCTTGATTTCTTCCTTGAAGGCGGCGGTCCACAGCAGCGGGTTTTCCATCTTGATCGTGTTGATCAAGTCGATGCCGAAGTTGCAGTGCATCGATTCGTCGCGCAGGATGTACTGATACTGTTCGGCGGCGCCCATCATCTTGTTCTGGCGGCCCAGCGCCAGGATCTGGGTGAAGCCGACGTAGAAGAACAGGCCTTCCATCAGGCAGGCGAACACGATCAGGGACTTCAACAGTTTCTGGTCGTTTTCAATGGTGCCGGTGGTGAAAGCCGGGTCGGTCAGCGTATTGATGAACGGGATCAGGAATTCATCCTTGTCGCGGATCGATTTGACTTCGTTGTAAGCGTTGAAGATTTCCTTCTCGTCCAGGCCCAGGGACTCCACGATGTACTGGTAGGCGTGGGTGTGGATCGCTTCCTCGAACGCCTGGCGCAGCAGGTACTGACGGCATTCCGGCGCCGTGATGTGGCGATAAGTGCCCAGCACGATGTTGTTGGCGGCCAGCGAATCGGCGGTCACGAAGAAACCCAGGTTGCGCTTCACCAGGCGGCGCTCGTCTTCCGACAGGCCGTTCGGGTTTTTCCACAGCTCGATATCGCGCTGCATGTTCACTTCCTGCGGCATCCAGTGGTTGGCGCAGCCGGCCAGGTATTTATCCCAGGCCCACTTGTATTTGAACGGCACCAGCTGGTTGACGTCGGTTTTACCGTTAATGATGCGCTTGTCGTCGGCATTCACGCGCAGGGCGATCTGGTCGGCGCTGGCTTCGGTAGCGGCTTGAGGTTGGACAGGCGCGGCGGACGCGGCTTCATCATCCCAGGACAACATGATTTTTTCCTTGCTGATCGGTTTTATATAGACAGAAGACCGCGCACCAGGCGCGGTCACATTTAATTCATTACTGGCAAGCTTCGCACTCTTCGAAACCATCGTCGCCCGGACGCAGGTAGCAAGCGGCGCCGTCCTGCACCTCGGCGACTGGCGCCGCCGGTGCGGCTGGTGCGGCCGACAGGCCGGCATCACCGCCCACCGCCACGGCGTTCAGAGCGCCGGTCTTGGAGGTGGATTTTTCCATGTGCGAGGCCGCGATGGTGCGCAGGTAGTAGGTGGTTTTCAGGCCACGCAACCACGCCAGCTTATACGTTTCATCCAGCTTCTTGCCCGACGCGCCGGCCATGTAAATGTTCAGCGATTGCGCCTGGTCGATCCACTTCTGGCGGCGCGAAGCGGCTTCCACCAGCCAGCGTGGCTCCACTTCGAAGGCCGTCGCGTACAGGTCACGCAGGTCCTGTGGCACGCGGTCGATCTTGCTCAGCGAACCGTCGAAGTATTTCAGGTCGGCGATCATCACTTCATCCCACAGGTCGCGCGCCTTCAGGTCACGCACCAGGTAGGCGTTGATCTCGGTAAATTCACCGGACAGGTTCGACTTCACGTACAAGTTCTGGAAGGTCGGCTCGATGCAAGCGGACACGCCGATAATGTTCGAGATGGTCGCGGTCGGAGCGATCGCCACGCAATTCGAGTTACGCATGCCGAACTGTTTGATGCGGTTGCGCACCAGCGACCAGTCCATCGATTCGGCCTGGTCTTGCTCCAGGTAACCGCCACGCTCGTCAGCCAGCAGCTTGATCGAGTCCTGCGGCAAGATGCCACGGTCCCACAGCGAACCTTTATACGACGCGTACTGGCCACGCTCTTCGGCCAGCTCGGTCGACGCCAGGTAAGCGTAGTAGCACACCGCTTCCATCGAGGTATCGGCAAACTGCACCGCTTCCTGCGACGAGAACGGCACACGCATCACGTGCAGGCAGTCCTGGAAGCCCATGATGCCCATGCCGACCGGACGGTGACGCATGTTGGCGTTGCGGGCCTTGTCCACCGCGTAGTAGTTGATGTCGATAACGTTATCGAGCATGCGCATCGCGGTGCGGACGGTTTTTTGCAGCTTTACGTGATCCAGCTTGCCCTCTTTCATGTGGGCAGGCAGGTTGACGGAGCCCAGGTTGCAGACCGCGATTTCGTCCGGACCGGTATTCAGCGTGATTTCCGTGCACAGGTTCGAGCTGTGGACCATGCCCACGTGCGACTGCGGCGAGCGGATGTTGCATGGGTCCTTGAACGTGATCCATGGGTGGCCGGTTTCAAACAGCATCGACAGCATCTTGCGCCACAGATCCAACGCGGCAATTTTCTTAAAGCTGCGGATTTCGCCGGCGGCGGCGCGGGCTTCGTAGCCGGTGTACGCGGTTTCGAACGCCTTGCCGACGAGGTCGTGCAAGTCCGGCGTTTCCGATGGCGAGAACAGGGTCCAGTCGCCTTTTTCCATCACGCGCTTCATGAACAGGTCGGGAATCCAGTTCGCCGTGTTCATGTCGTGGGTGCGGCGGCGGTCGTCGCCGGTATTTTTACGCAGGTCCAGGAATTCTTCGATGTCCAGGTGCCAGGTTTCCAGGTAGGCGCAGACCGCGCCCTTGCGCTTGCCGCCCTGGTTGACCGCCACCGCGGTGTCGTTGACGACTTTCAGGAACGGCACCACGCCTTGCGATTTGCCGTTGGTGCCCTTGATGTGGGCGCCCAGCGCGCGCACCGGGGTCCAGTCATTGCCCAGGCCGCCGGCGAACTTGGCCAGCAGCGCGTTTTCCTTGATGGCGTCGTAGATGCCTTCCAGGTCGTCCGACACGGTGGTCAAATAGCACGACGACAGTTGCGAACGCAGCGTACCCGAGTTGAACAGGGTCGGCGTCGACGACATAAAGTCGAAGGTCGACAGCAGGTTGTAGAACTCGATGGCGCGCGCTTCGCGGTTGGCTTCATTGAGCGACAGGCCCATCGCGACGCGCATGTAGAACGCCTGCGGCATTTCAATCCGGACATCGCGTACGTGCAGGAAGTAGCGGTCGTACAGGGTTTGCAGGCCGATGTAACCGAACTGCAGGTCGCGGTCCGCCACCAGCGCCTTGGCCAGCTTGGCCAGGTCGAATTCCGCCAGTTTAACGTCCAGCAATTCCGCTTCAATACCCTTGGCAATGTATTTCGGGAAGTAATCGATGTATTCCGCGGCGGCATGGGCCTGCGCGACTTCCTTGCCGAACACTTCCTTGCGGATCGTGTGCAGCAGGATGCGGGCCGTCACTTGCGAGTAGGCCGGGTCTTTTTCCATCAGCGCGCGGGCCGCCAGGATGGCGGACTTGTGCAACTCTTCAACCGGTACACCGTCGTACAGGTTTTTCACGGTTTCCGCCAGGATCGCGTCGGCGTCGACGTGCTTTTCCAGGCCGGAGCAGGCCGCATTGATCAGGTCGCGCACTTCCTGCATCACCAGCGGACGGCGCTCGCCGTTTTCCGTCACGTGCAGTTGTGGCTCGTCGATGGCGGTGGCGCCGGCGGCTTCCTTCTTCAGGCGGCGCTCTTCCATATGCTTGGCGCGGTACAGCACGTAGGCACGGGCCACGTCATGCTGGCCCGAGCGCATCAGCGCCAGTTCCACCTGGTCTTGCACGTCTTCGATGTGGAAGGTACCGCCCGATGGCTGGCGGCGCACCAGGGCGGCCACCACGCTGCGGGTCAACTCTTCGACGATTTCACGCACGCTGGCCGAGGCTGCGCTCTGGCCGCCCTGGACCGCCAGGAAAGCCTTGGTCATGGCCACGGCGATTTTCGAGGGTTCGAACGCCACCACGGCGCCATTGCGCCGGATGATGCGGTAATCGCCCAGGGCGCCTGCAACGGGCGCCAGGCTGGCGCCTGCCGGCGCTGCCGGCTGAACGGAAAGGTCAGAAGAGTGGATTGATTGCATTGAAGCTCCCGATTGAAGACTGCATGGCCGCTATCGCGTGTTTTTGTAACAGAGAATGCCGCCGGCTAAAAATTTGAGCTGGCTGGCAACTTTTTTTGGAGTTGGGTTGGTTGTGACCTCAAAGCCGGATTGAAGTAGTCGACAATCGTTGAGACCACTGCGCACACTAAATCTAGTACTGCACACAACAGATGACACTAATTGTAGTGACGGCGCCGGGACCCGGCAAGCGCTAAATTTGTACCGGATGCCCTTTTTTTTATTGACATTTCGAGATGCCCTACACAGCAGGCATTACCCGGTGAGCGAGCACTAACGCCGCCGTTCCAGCTGCCTGTTGTTTCAGCAAAGTATCGAGCCGGGTCCAGTCAAAGCAGGGACCGGGGTCGGTCTTGCGGCCTGGCGCCACGTGTTCATGGCCGGTAATCCAGCGCAGCGGGTAGCGATTTTGCAATGCCTGGGCCAGTTGTGCCAGCACGTCATACTGGACTGACGTAAACGCAACATTGTCAGTTCCCTCCATCTCGACGCCGATCGAATAATCATTGCAATTGGCGCGTCCCTGGAAGTGCGACACCCCCGCATGCCAGGCGCGATCGTTGCAAGAAACATATTGCACCAACCGGCCGTCGCGCCGCACCAAGAAGTGCGCCGACACGGCCACGTTGCGCAGGCCCGCCAGCGACGGGTCAGCATTATAGTCTACCCGGCCGGTAAACAGGTCCGACACATGCGGACCGCCAAACTGCCCGGCAGGCAGGCTGATGTTATGAACCACCAATAAATCAATCGCCGCGTCGGCCGGACGGGCATTGTAATGCGGCGAGTCATAGCGCCACGCGGCCGTGCACCAGCCGTCCGGATTGACGGTATAGCTCAAGCGTCCGGCTCCTGGATATTCAATTTCTGCATCTGGTAACGCAATTGGCGGAAACTGATGCCCAGCAAGCTGGCGGCCTGGGTACGGTTATATTGGGTCTGCGCCAGGGCACGCTGGATGATTTCCCGCTCCACCATCGCCAGATATTCCGGCAAGTTGCTGGGCAATATATCGAGCACCGGCAAGGGGGGCATATTCGGCGCGCTATTCGGCGTGGCAGCCGGAATAGCGGTGGCATTATTAATGGCATTATTAACATCAATAGCATTGATACTATTAACAGTCGTCGTATGCTTGCTATGGAAAGCATGCCCTGCTTCATAAGCCGAGCTAATAGCGGCCGCCGCCGCTTCCGGTGCTTTGGCCCAGGCCGGCGCTGCCGCGTCGTCCAATTCCCTCGGCAGCGGCACATAACCGGGCGGCGTCTCCGCTTGGCGCGCGCCTTTTAATGCCAGGTCGCGCACTTCAATCACGCCATCGTTGGCAAAGGCCAGCGCCCGTTCCAGGATATTTTCCAATTCCCGCACATTGCCGGGGAAAGCATAGCCACGCAACGCTTCCAGCACGCCGGGGCCGAGCCGCACTTTTTGTTCAAAGGTGCCCAGCCGTGCCAATATCGCATCGGTCAGCACCGGCAAATCATCGAGCCGGTCGCGCAGCGGCGGCAGCGCCAGTTCAATCACATTGAGCCGGTAAAACAGGTCTTGGCGGAAATGCCCCTCGTCCACCAGCTTTTCCAGGTTTTTATGGGTGGCGCTAATAATGCGCACATCGACCGGCTCTTCCACCGTGGCGCCGATCTTGCGCACCCGCCGCTCTTGTATTGCGCGCAACAGCTTGACCTGCATCGCCAACGGCAAGTCCGCCACCTCGTCCAGCATCAGGGTGCCGCCATTGGCGGCCTGAAAAAAACCGTCCCGCTCATCGCTGGCGCCGGTAAAAGCGCCTTTACGGTAGCCAAAAAATTCCGCCTCCATCAACGCTTCGGGGATCGCGCCGCAGTTCACGGCAATAAACGGCTTGCCCGCGCGCGCGCCCAGCGCATGCACTTCGCGCGCCGCCAGTTCCTTGCCGCTGCCGGATTCGCCGGTAATGGCCACCGGCGCCATCGAGCGGGCCAGCCGCGCGATCTGCGCCCGCAGCGCCTGGATCACGGCCGACTCGCCGCGCAAGCGGCTGGGCGCCACCGGCGCCGCCGGTGACGCCGCCGGTGGCGCGTTCAGGCGCAGCGCCGACTGCACCATCAGGCGCAACTGGTCCAGCGCCAGCGGCTTGCTGATATAGTCAAACGCGCCCGCCTTCAGCGCCACCACGGCATTGTCGGTGCTGCCATACGCCGTCACCACGGCAATCGGCGTATTGCGGAATGCCGCCGACACTTCGCGCACCAGTTCCAGTCCCAGCCCGTCCGGCAGCCGCATGTCCGTCAGCACCAGCGCAAATTCATGCTGCGCCAGCAGCGCCCTGGCCTGCGCCAGGTTTTCCGCGCTGTCCACATCCAACCCCATTTTCAGCAGCGTAATTTCCAGCAACTCGCGCAGGTCATCCTCGTCATCGACGACCAGGACGCGGGGGGAGCTGCGGGGAGTATTCATCAAGAGGGCCTTAAGGTTTGGTCGCGGCGCCGGCAAACGTGATGACGAAGCGGCCGCTGGACTTGCGGCTGCCGTCGGCATGGTGCTCGGAACCGAAGCGGTATTCATAGTCCAGCATGGCTTCGTTATTCAAGCACAATTCGCGCGCCAGATACAGGCCCAGCCCGGTGCCCTTGCTGGACGTGGTGTAAAACGGTTCGAACAGGTGGGCCCGCACTTCCGGTGAAATGCCAGGACCATCGTCCTGCACATGCAATTCGATGCGCCGCATGTGGTTGGTCACAACGAACAGGCGGATGCTGGCCGGTCCCGCGCTGGCATAGCGCACCGCATTGTTCATCAGGTTCAGCACCACTTCGCGCAAGTGCAGCGGATCGAAGCGCACCAGGGCTTTCGGCGCATGCTGCAACTCGACGATGTCCGGCGCCAGGCCGTGGGTTTCCTCGAATTCCGACACCAGCTCGGCCAGGAAGTGGTCCAGCGCCAGCGGTTCGCAATGGGGCTGCACCTTGCGCGACAGTTGCAGGATATCTTCCACCATGCGGTTCACGCGCGCCACGTTGTCGCCCACGATCTTGAGCAGGCGCACATGCACCGGCGCGGTCAAATCTTCCGACAACAGCGATGTCGCATGGCCGATGGCCGACAGCGGGTTGCGCACTTCATGGGCGATGCTGGCGGTCAGCCGGCCCATCGACGCCAGCTTCAATTCCTGCGCCTGGTTTTCAATGCCCGTCACGTCTTGCAGGAAGATCACGCTGCGCTCGACACCCAGCCCTTCGGTGTCGACCGCCGCGAAGCGCACTTTCAAGTGCGCCACCATGTCGCGCCGCGCGCTCCAGGCTGCCGTGACTTCCTGCAGTGCCGGGTCGGTATAGGGCTTGATGGTGATAAACGCGGTGGCCAGGCTGCGGTCGGCATGCCATTCTTCATAGGCCTGGGCCAGCGGCTGCAGCGACGGCGTATCGGCCAGCCGCGCGGCCAGGTTCATTCCGGCCAGGCCCAGCATTTGCTGGGCGGCGGGATTGCCGGCATAGACTTCGCCGCGCTCCCCCACCACCACGATGCCATCGCTCATGTGCGACATGACCAGCCGGTTGACGGCCTGCTGCACGCCGATTTCCACGCCGCGCCGCACCGCTAGTTCTTCCTGGCCGATCAGTTTGGCCGCCATGCGGTTGACCACCACCACCACCGACAGGAACGCCGCGCCAAACAAGCCCGATTGCAGCAGCGTCGGCTCGCCTTCGGTCCACACTTGCCACAGACTGGCGCCCAGCATAAACAGCGCCACCAGCGACGCGGAAAACAGCGCCAGGATCAGCGGCGCCAGGATCGCCATGCCTGCCAGCGGGAACAGGTACAGGATGGCCAGCCCGCTGCGCAATCCGCCCGCGCCTATATATAAGAGGGAAATGATGGCCAGGTCGCAGGCAATCTGCGTCAGCAGCTGCAGCAGGAAGCGCTGCCGCACATAGGTGGAGATCAGGACGAACGCCACCGCCAGCAGCAGATAGGCCAGGCATGCCTGCAGGTAGACCGAATGCCCGACCAGCAGCGGCATGCTGCGCGCGTCCAGGCTCTGGTAGATCAGCAGCACGATGGCAATCACCACCCGGGTGCCATTGAGCGCATCGAGCGAACGCCAGAACGTCGCGCGCGAGGCGCCGCTGTGGCTGGTCAGTGAATGCAAGCGCGCCACCAGCGGGAGGATTTAGAGTGGCGCCAGTTGGGCGTGCGCGGCGCTGCAATAATCACGGCCGGCCGCCGCCACATTTTCAGACGCAGGGTAATACACGCCGCAGTGGGCGCAGCACAGCATGGTCTCGGCGTTGGCCACCGCCTCGGCGCGAGCCCGCGCCGCCTGGCCTGCCGCGCCTTGCGCGCGGCCGGGCGGCTGGACCGGCTGCGGGTCCGGTGGTTGCTGGTGGCGTTTGACCGCCTGCCGCAGTTTGCTGCGGATGGCCGCCACCACCAGCACCGCCAATGCAATCCAGAACAACAAACGCGACATCAGACCACTCCCCTATGCAACACAACTTCCAGTACAAAACGGCTGCCGACATAGGCCAGCAGCAAGGTGGCGAACCCCGCCAGGGTGAAGCTCAGCGCGGTCTTGCCACGCCAGCCACGGAAATGGCGTCCCGCCAGCAAGGCGGCGAACAAGATCCACGACAGCAAGGTGAACACGGATTTGTGGTCCCACTTCAAGGCCTTGCCAAACAACTCTTCCGAAAACACGATGCCCGACAACACCGTCAGCGACAGCAGCACGAAGCCCAAGGTGATCATGCGGAACAACAGCTTTTCCATCGTCAGCAGCGCCGGCAACTGGTCCAGTGCGGACGACAGGAAACCGCCGCCCTCGCCGCGCGTATGCAGCCGTGATTCCTGCAGCGCCATCAGCACCGCGTGGAAAGCGGCAATCGTCAGCGTGCTATAGGCCAGGGTCGCCACCGCGATATGCCAGCCCAGCATGGCCGTGCCCAGCGGCACCAGCGCGCCGGGAAACAAGCCCTGCAGCGCGACCGCCACGGCGGCGGTCGGCATCACCAGGCGGCGCAAGCCATCGAGGGAGAAATTACGGTTTTCCAGCCAGTACGCGCCGACGGAAATCCACAGCGCGGACGACAGCATGGTGGCAAAACCGATGCGCAGGAAGCCCGGCGTCAGCACCGCCAGCCAAAGGCTGGCGCCGTGCATCAACCAGGCCACCGCGGTCGCGCTCGCAATTGCCGTGGCCTGCCGCGCTGGCAGGAATGCGCATAAAACATACAGCAGCGTGGCTGCAATCAAAAAAATGGTGTGCATAAGGGTTTAGTTTACCATCGCCGGCCCATGCCGGTGCGGCCTCAGTCGACAGCGGCCATGCGCAACTCATCGTGATGGTGGCGCTGCTGCTCTTCCATCACCAGCATGCCCAGTTCGCGCTTGAGGTCATTGAAGGCGGGATCGGCCGGGTCGCGCGGGCGCGCCAGCTCCACCAGCAAGTCGCGTTTCACCGTGCCGGGCCGGTACGTCATGACGACGATGCGGTCGGCCAGGTAAATTGCCTCCTCGATGCTGTGCGTGACAAAAATGATGGTCTTTTTCAGTTCAGCCCAGATCCGCAACAGTTCATCCTGCAAATTGCGCCGCGTCAGCGCATCGAGCGCGCCAAACGGTTCATCCATCAGCATGATCGGGGAATCGAGCGCCAGCACGCGGGCAATCGCCACCCGCTGGCGCATGCCGCCCGATAAATCCTTCGGGTAGCGCTGACGAAAATCGTGCAGCGACAGCATCTGCAGCAGGCGCGCCACGGTGGCGGCAATCTGCGCCTTCGGCATGCCCTTGATTTCCAGCCCGAACGCGACGTTGTCTTCCACCGTCATCCACGGGAACAGCGCATATTCCTGGAACACCATGCCACGCTCCGGCCCCGGTTCCTGCACCAGCTTGCCGTCGGCAATGATCTGGCCGCTGGTCGGTGGCGCGAAGCCGGCGATCGCGTTCAGCAAGGTCGATTTGCCGCAGCCGGACGGTCCCAGCAAACAGACGAACTGGCCGCGCGGGATAGCGAGGTCAATGTCTTGCAGCGCCACCACGTCGCGCCCCGCCGTCTGAAACAGTTTGCCGACATGGTCGATGCGGATATGGGGATTGGCGGTCGTGTTCATCAGTGTTCCAGTCCGCGGTGCCAGCGCAGCAAGTAATTATTCAGGCGGTTCATGGCCACGTCGATGGCCAGCCCCAGCAAGCCGATCGTGATCATGCCGGCAATGATCTTGTCTGACCAAAAGTATTCGCGCGCCTCCAGGATGCGGAAGCCCAGACCATTGTTCACGGCGATCATTTCCGACACGATCACCACGATGAAGGCGGTGCCGATGCCGATCCGCACGCCCGACAGGATATAGGGGACGGCGGCCGGCAACATCACGCGCAGGAACAGCGTGGTACCGGACGCGCCCAGATTGCGGGCCGCTCTAATATAAATACCGTCAACCTGGCGTACCCCCGCGATGGTGTTCATCAGCACCGGGAAAAACGCCCCCAGCGAAATTAAAAACACGGCCGGTGGATTGCCCAGGCCGAACCACAGGATCGACAGCGGGATATACGCGATGGGCGGAATCGGCCGCAGCAGCTGTACCAGCGGGTTCAGCCACGCATACACGCGGGGGCTGGCCCCCATCGACAAGCCGAGCGGCAGCGCCAGCCCGGCGCCGATGGCAAAGCCGACACCGACGCGGTACATGCTGCCCAAGGCGTCATGGATCAACTCGCCCGAGAAGGCCCAGGCCAGCCAGGCGCCCTGCCCCGCGTCATACGGCTGCAGCGGCAGCAGGTAGGCAATCCATTTCTCCACCACCGCCAGTGGCGCCGGCAGCACTTGCGGATTGACCCAGCCATTCATCGCCACCACTTGCCAGATGGCGATGGCGACGGCCGGGACCACCAGACCGACACCCGCGTCCTTCCAGCGTTGACGCCACTGACTACGCGACGGATTGCGCGACGGATTGCGCGAACTTGCCATCAACGCTCCTTATTTGACGCCCAGGCTTTTCTTGGCGGCATCAAGCAGATCGGTCTTGACCCAGTCTTTCGCCACCGGTGGACGCACCATGCGGCCGACGCCGGTTTTCACCATGACGTCGGTGGTGACCTGGATGTGTTCCGGCGTGATGTCGTACGAATACGGCGAATTGCTGATGGCATCCTGGAAATCGTCGCTGGTGATTTGCCCCTTGAACACCACGTCACGCACATACTTTTCCGCCGTCGCCGGCTGGTCGATGAAGGTCTTGGTGGCTTCAACGAAGCAGCGCATGAACTTTTCCGCCACCGGGCGCTTCTCTTTATAGAACTTCTCCGTCATCACCATGGTGCGGATCGGCTCGCCAATCGGCGTGTCATACGGTTTCAGCATTTCCGTGCCAAAGCCCTTGTTGATGGCTTGCGACGATTGCGGCTCCGATTGCATCATCGCGTCGATGTTTTTGCCCAGCAGTGCCTGGTTCAAATCGGCGTAGGCCAGGAACACCAGCTGCACATCCTTGCCCGGCTGGTCGGACGCGGTCAGGCCCGCCAACTGCAATTCGGCCAGCAACAGCACTTCCTGGATGCCGCCGCGCGTCACGCCGACTTTCTTGCCCTTCAAATCTTTCAGCGACTTCATTTTCAAGTCGGCGCGCCCCACCAGCCGCGCACCACCCTTGGCAAAGCCGGCCACGACAATAATCGGCGCACCGCCCGCGCGGCCGGAGATCGCCGCTTCCGACGCGGTGGTACCGACATCGAGTTCACCGGCAATGATGGCCTGCATCACGTCGAGCCCCTTGGCGAACATGTGTTCTTCCACCTTGATGCCGCACTTGGGGGCGATTTCCTTGATGTACGACACCGCGCCGTAGTGGGCGAATTTCAGGTTGCCGAGGCGGACCACGTCCTGAGCCTGCGCTTGCGCCGACGCCGCCAGCACCAGGGCCGCCGCCAGCAGGGTTGGTACGAATACTGTCTTCGCCATTGCTTTATGTCTCCTAGGAATAGTCAACCAGCCGAATCAGATTGTGAACAGATCATACCAAGCACTAATAGATTTACAGCAAGGAAATCAAAAAAACATCGGCAGCCGCCGTCACAACATCAACGGGGCGGCACCAAGGGATTCAGGTAAAATGGTGGGATTTTTCATACGCTATATACCCTGGGTGCCGGGCTTTCAGGCCGGGCATCCACATATCAATAGGCCTTACATGCTAGACAATCTGACTCAACGCCTTGCCAAGGTCGTCAAGACCATGCGCGGCGAGGCGCGCCTGACCGAAGCCAACACGGCGGAAATGTTGCGCGAAGTGCGCATGGCGCTGCTGGAGGCGGACGTCGCCTTGCCGGCCGTGCGGGAATTCATTGCCAAGGTCAAAGAAAAGGCCATGGGCGAAGAAGTGCTGTCGTCGCTGACCCCGGGCCAGGCCCTGGTCGGCGTGGTGCAGCGCGAAATGGCGGCGCTGATGGGCGCCGACCTGGGCCCCGAAGCGACCCAACTGAGCTTTGCCCAGCAACCGCCGGCCATCATCCTGATGGCGGGTTTGCAAGGTGTGGGTAAGACCACCACCGTCGGCAAGCTGGCCAAGTACCTCAAAGAAGAAAAGAAAAAGAAAGTGCTGACGGTATCGGCCGACGTCTACCGTCCCGCCGCGATCGCCCAGCTGAAAACCGTTTCCGGCCAGGTCGGCGCCGACTTTTTCCCGTCCACGCCGCAAGACAAGCCGGTCGATATCGCACTGGCCGCGCTGGACTGGGCGAAAAAGCATTACCACGACGTGCTGATCGTCGACACCGCGGGTCGCCTCGGTATCGATGAAGAAATGATGAAAGAGATCGCCGCCGTGCACAGCGCGATCAATCCGATTGAAACCCTGTTCGTGGTTGACGCCATGCTGGGCCAGGACGCCATCAACACCGCCAAGGCCTTCAACGATGCGCTGCCGCTGACCGGTATCGTGCTGACCAAGCTCGATGGCGATTCGCGCGGTGGTGCGGCCTTGTCGGTGCGCCATGTGACGGGCAAGCCGATCAAGTTTGCCGGTGTGTCGGAAAAACTGGACGGCCTGGAACCGTTCGATCCAGCCCGCATGGCCAGCCGCGTGCTGGGCATGGGCGACATCATGGCGCTGGTCGAAGAAGCGCGCAAAGGCGTCGATTCGAAAGCGGCGGCCGATCTGGCGGCCAAGGTCAAATCGGGCGGCAAGTTCGACATGAACGACTTCAAGGCGCAACTGGGCCAGATGAAGAAAATGGGCGGCATGGCCAGCCTGGTGGACAAGCTGCCGGCGCAATTCCAGCAGGCGGCGGGCGGCGCCAACATGGACCAGGCCGACAAGCAGGTGCGTCGCATGGTCGGCATCATTGATTCGATGACGAAGGCGGAACGCGCCAAGCCGGAACTGATCAAGGCCACCCGCAAGCGCCGCATCGCGGCCGGCGCCGGTGTGCAGGTGCAGGAAGTGAACCGCATGCTGAACCAGTTCGAGCAAATGCAGACCATGATGAAGAAACTGTCCGGCGGCGGCATGATGAAGATGATGCGCGCCATGAAGGGCATGATGCCGGGGATGCGTTAAGCGCCCTTATCATGTCATGACATGACAACGGCCCGGCCGCGTTAAGCTGCCGGGCCGTTTTGTTTGCGGCCGCTGCCGCCTTGGATTACGCGGCGACCGCCGCGCGTGCGACACGGCGACGGCGACGCCGGCGCCACCATCCCGCCACGCCGATCACACCCGCCAAAATGGCCGCCACCGGCCACGGCACCAGCGCCGGCGCCGCCACCGGCGTCACGGCGGGATCGCGCAACTCGGCCGGGAACGGCCGCGCATCGACCGGCACGATTTTCCAGTCGGCCCGGTCGGGCGGCGTGCGCCGCATGAATTCATCGAATGAGAACACCGGGTTGGCCCCGAGCACGCGGCTCGACGGGATTTGCGGGATGCGCACCAGCACCAGCGCTTCGACATCGCTTTGCAACTGTTGTTCAAAGCTGCTCAAGGCCCGGGCGGTGCCGGCGCGGGCACCGACCAGTTGCAGCAGATCCTCGCCCAGCGCTTCAAACGCCACCGCCGGATACAGCCGCACCTGTTCTTCGGTCAGGTAATCATAGATCTTGCGCCCACTCTCCAGGCTCAGGTCTTTGGCGGCCAGGTAGGCATACGCGCCCATGGCTTGCCACTGGCTGGTCGGCCCGCGCTCCGGCACATTCCAGCCCAGCGCCTTGAACACATCGACGCTGATGCCGGCGCAATTGGCTTGCGCGTGGCGGTAACTAAAGTCATGCCGGTAGAAATGGTTGAACACGCGCTGCACGCCGCCCTGGTACGCCACCGCCGTGCGGGGCTGGTTCAGCACCGCCACCAGCATGTAAGACGGCCGGTAGTAACTCTGGCCGCTGTTAATGTCCATCAGGTAGTTATCCATCGTCACCGGCGCGGCAATGGTGCCCTTCTCACTGGTTGAGTCGAGGTTGTAGAAATTATTGACGATCCAGTCCGACCACTCGCCCCGCCGCCCCAACTGGCCGGTGGCGATGGCGAAATGGCCGCCGAACGCTTCATCGTCATCGCCCTGGGCGCCATTGAGCATGACGCCGATGACGGGCTTGTCGTGCCATTGCCGCGCCTGTCCCGGCGTGCGCTCCCAGAGCAGGCGGGTGGCATACGGACTGGCGGCGCCGCCGCCGTCGGACTGCACCAGCGCGCGCAGCGTTTCCCCTGGTGCCAGAGGCTGCGCCGCCAGACGCGCGCCATCGATGATGAAATCCTTGGGCCACACGGTGCGCGCAACAAAGGCTTGCTGCTGCTGCGCATAGGTGCCGCGCATGCGCACCGGACGCTGGGCGAAAAACGCGGTGGTCTTACCATTCCAGAACGCGCGGTTGCTGGCGATTTTCGGCATCAAATACAAGCCGGTTTGCCCGCCGTCGGCGCTGCGCAGCGCACCACCTGCGGGCACGATGGTGGCATCGTCGAGGATGTGGGGCGCGGCCACCCAGACCAGACCCGGGTACGCCAGCGTGTCGGCCTGGCCTGACGCAAACCAGTCGCGCACCTCGCGCACCATGTCGCCGCTGGCGCCGTGCGACGACAGCGCTTGCGCCGCGTGTGGCACCGCCAGGGTCTGATCGCGGAAGTACCACAGGCCCTGTTTCAGCGTGCGGCAATCAATGCAGTGGCCGGTGGCGATGCGGAAGTGTCCGGCAGGCAGCAGGCCCAGTCTTTCGCCGGACAGGGCATCCTTCAATCCGCCGGGGGCGGCGGCAATGGCCGGCAGCGCGGCCGACAGCGACAGCGCGGCAATGGTCAGCATTCGATTCATGGGGCACCTCGACAGAGTGGTGAAATTGGCAAACTACGCAATTCCCCGTTGCCCCGCCACCGAAATGCACAAAGATCGCCTGCAACCCCGGCAAATGCACGGTTTCCACAGTAGATGCCATTTCCGTATCGTTTCCGTGAAAAAACACGAAAAACACTTGCATACTGAGCAAACCCCCGCCAATATTAGCCGTGCGATTGAATTGCGCAACAATTACAGTGACAGTGTTCGTTAAGGAGGCTCGAATATGGCAACAGCCAAGAAAACCCCAGCAGCACCAGCAAAAAAAGCGGCGGCGGCCAAGCCTGCAGCCAAGAAAGCGGCACCAGCAGCAAAGCCTGCCGCCAAAGAAGCGGCACCGGCACGCAAGCCAAACGCAGCCTTCATGAAAGAAATGAAGCCATCGGCAACGCTGGCGCCTGTGGTCGGCGCCAACCCGCTGCCACGCACCGAAGTCACCAAGAAAGTCTGGGATTACATCAAACAGCACAACCTGCAGGACGCGGCAAACCGCCGCATGATCAATGCGGACGACAAGCTGAAAGCCGTGTTCGGCGGCAAAGCGCAAGTGTCGATGTTCGAGATGACCAAACTGATCTCCGACCACCTGAGCTAATCGCTGCGCATTGCGCAACGCACGCAAAAAAGCCCCGATGCCGCAAGGCCCGGGGCTTTACTTTTTGGGGCGTCGCAGCATCAGGGTGAGGCGGCCAACGTGACGCCCGCGCCGGGACTGTGCTTCCACTTGTTCCACGCCGTCAGCACCGCGTTCGGATACTCCGGCTTGCCGCGCGAACCGTTGTAGCGGCCCAGCGCCAGGAACAGGTTGCCCTTTTCCATATCGATGTACATGCGCAGGATCGCGCAGCCATAGCGCAAATTGGTCTGCATGTTGAACAACTTGCGGCGGTCGGCGTCGCCGATCACGTTGGTCCAGAACGGCATCACCTGCATATAGCCACGCGCGCCCACCACCGACACCGCGTACTTGCGGTACGCCGATTCGACCTGGATCAACCCCAGCACCAAGCCGGGATCGAGCCCGGCCCGTTTGGTCTCATACCACAGCGTTTCGAGGAACTCGGTGCGCACCTGGTCGTCCGGCAGCTTGCGCTGCAGGCGCGCAGACAAATCAGCAAACCAGGTGTCGTAGCGCTGGCGGTCCGCCGCGCTGGCAAAGGACGGCTTGGGAGGCCGTGCATCGAGGATGGCGTTGGACAGCGCCAGCCGCACCGAGTCGGCCAGCGCTTCTTCCTGCTGGTTGCCGGCAAAGCCGTACGGCGCCGCCAGGATCCCGCTCATCAAGGCCAGGCTGTACCACCAGCGCAGAGGAAGCGCCAGCAGTCGGCGCCGCTCGGCGCCGATACTGTTGCCACCGCGCGGGTGATGTCGCCGGTTCACGGCTGGACTTTGCCTTTGATGAAGTTGACGATATCGGCCAGCGGCACGGCGGTCGCTTCGGTATCGCGGCGGCCCTGGTATTCCAGATTGCCTTCCTTCAGGCCGCGCTCGCCGATCACGACGCGGTGCGGCACGCCGATCAATTCCCAGTCCGCGAACATCGCGCCTGGACGCAGGCCGCGGTCATCGACGATAACGTCGATGCCGGCCGCTTGGGCCGCCGCGTACAGTTTATCCGTCTCTTCCTTGACCATCTCGCTACGGTCGTAACCCATCGGGCACAGCACCAGCTCAAACGGCGCCAGCGACGTTGGCCAGATGATGCCCTTGTCGTCGAAGTTCTGTTCGATCGCGGCGCCCAGGATACGGGTCACGCCGATACCGTAGCAACCCATTTGCAGCGGCGCCGCCTTGCCCTGCTCATCGAGGTAGGTCGCGTTCATCGATTGCGAGTATGCGGTGCCCAGCTGGAACACGTGGCCCACCTCGATGCCGCGCTCGATCGCCAGCACGCCTTGGCCGTCCGGCGACGCATCGCCTTCGACCACGTTGCGCAAGTCGGCAACGATGGCAGGTTCGGCGATATCACGGCCCCAGTTGGCGCCGGTGTAGTGGTACTCTGCTTCGTTGGCGCCGGTCACGAAGTCCGACATCAGTGCCACGGTGCGATCAGCCACCACGGTCACTGGCGCTTGGGTGCCGATCGGGCCCAGATAGCCCGGCACGCAGCCGTAGACTTCCAGGATTTCCGCTTCGGTCGAGAAACGGTAGTTGGCCAGCCCCGCCACCTTGCCGGCCTTGATTTCGTTGAGTTCATGGTCGCCGCGCAGCAGCAGCATGAAGTACTGCTTGTTGCCGTCTTCGGATTCCACCGTCAGCGCGATGGTTTTCAGCGTGTTGGTCAGGTCGATGCCCAACAGCTTGGCCACGTCTTCGCACTTCTGCGCTTTCGGGGTGGCGGTCTTGACCAACTCGGCGGCCGGCGCGGCGCGCGTGCCGCTGGCAACAGCTTCGGCCGCTTCCATATTGGCCGCGAAGTCCGACGTTGGGCAGTACACCAAGGCATCTTCGCCGGTGGAAGCGATCACGTGGAATTCATGCGAACCGGTACCACCGATGGCGCCGTTGTCGGCCGCCACGGCGCGGAACTTCAGGCCAAAGCGGGTGAAGATCCTGGTGTAGGCGTCAAACATGATCTGGTAGGATTTTTGCATGCCTTCCAGGTCGCGGTCGAACGAGTACGCATCCTTCATCGTGAATTCGCGGCCGCGCATCAGGCCGAAACGGGGACGGCGCTCATCGCGGAATTTCGTCTGAATGTGGTAAAAATTCAACGGAAGCTGCTTGTAGGATTTAATTTCCGAACGAACAACATCCGTGATGACTTCTTCCGACGTCGGCTGGATCGCGAACTCGCGGCCATGGCGGTCTTTTACGCGCATCAATTCCGGGCCCATCTTGTCCCAGCGGCCGGTTTCCTGCCACAGCTCGGCTGGCTGCACCAGCGGCATCAACAGCTCGATGGCGCCGGATTTGTTCATCTCGTCGCGGATGATGGCTTCGACCTTGCGGATCACTTTCAGGCCCATCGGCATGTAGGTGTAAATCCCGGAACCGAGGCGCTTGATCATGCCCGCACGCATCATCAGTTTGTGGCTGACGATTTCAGCATCGGACGGAGCTTCTTTGAGAGTTGAAATAAAAAATCGTGAGGCGCGCATACGTTGAATTCTTTTTCAAAAAGAGAGAGTTATAATCAACCTAATTTTAAAGGATTAGCTGGCTGATGCGTCCAAACTTTATACAAATGCGTTCATTGGATGGCTTGCCGACCGTTGCCGTACCACGGCGGCGGTGTCGGCGCGCAAGTTTGTGGGCAAAAATATAAGAAGGGCGCGCGGCAGCAGAAAGTTTGAGGTGCACTATGCTCGACCGTGAAGGGTTTCGGCCCAACGTCGGCATCATCCTGCTTAACGCCCATAACGAGGTGTGGTGGGGCAAAAGGGTGCGCGAGCACTCGTGGCAGTTTCCGCAAGGCGGAATCAAGTATGGAGAAACGCCTGAACAGGCAATGTACCGGGAGCTCGAAGAAGAAATAGGATTACGCGCAGAACACGTCAAGATCATCGGACGAACCCGCGACTGGCTGCGCTACGAGGTGCCAGATCACTTCATCAAGCGGGAAATCCGTGGCCATTACCGTGGCCAGAAACAGATCTGGTTTTTGTTGCGCATGTGTGCGCGTGACAATGACGTCAACCTGCGACTGACTGACCACCCGGAATTCGACGCCTGGCGCTGGCATGAGTACTGGGTGCCACTCGATGTCGTGATCGAGTTCAAGCGTGATGTGTACCAGCGGGCCTTGCAGGAACTGTCCCGCTTCCTGTCGTGGCCGCCGCATGGCGAACGGCACCGTCACCACACGTCACGCTACCTGCGCCAGCCCCATGCGCGGGGGATGAATGGCAGCAATGGCAATGGTGGCAATGGTGGCATTAACGGCAACACCGCCAATAAAGCCAACGCCGCCACGACGGCGCCACCAGGTCCTGCGGCAGCCGCGCCGGAACTGGTCGCCGCCACCGGCGACGTGTTGGCCACTGCGGTACACATCGCAATTCCCGGCAAGGAATGACTTGCCTGAAACGGACGCCACGGCGTCCGTTTTTTCATTGCGATATGCCGTAGCGCGGATTAGCGGATCATGATCCGTCCTACGGCATAGTGTGCCGCCGGACCGCCGGCCGGAACAGGTACAATGGCGGATTGTCCGTCTTGTGCAAGCTTATGTTCAACCCTTCCCAAAGCGACGTGCGCCGCTTCTTTTGCGACGTGTTCCGCAAGCAGCGCGCCAATGAGATCCTGACGCCGCTGGAAACCATGGCGTCCGACTGGGTCCGCCACCACCCCGAATACCACGACGTGCTGGCCGACGTGGAGTCCGCCCTGGCGCGTGATTTCTCCGTCGATTCTGGCAGCACCAATCCATTCCTGCACCTGTCGATGCACTTGTCGATCGATGAACAGATTTCGATCGACCAGCCGCCCGGCATCCGCGCGGCCGCCACCGCATTAACGCTGAAACTCGACTCCGCGCACGAAGCGCAGCACCAGATCATGGATTGCCTGGGCGAGATGATCTGGCATGCGCAGCGCAACGGCTTGCCGCTGGACGGCGACGCTTACGTGGCAGCGGTCCAGCGCAAGGTACGCTGAAAAACAAAAAGCCACGCGATGCGTGGCTTTTTGTCGGAAACACCGCGCAATCAGCGCTTCAGGACCAGCGTGCCTGGCAGGCTATGCAGATAAGCCGCCAAGTCCTTGATATCCTGGCCGGACAGGCTTTGCACCTGGCCACCCATGATGGCGTTGGCGCGGCCGTTGCCCTTGTCGCCACGCTTGTAGGCGACCAGCGCATGCGCCAGGTAATCGGCGTGCTGGCCGGCCAGCTTCGGATAGCTCGGGTCGATCGGGCTGTTGTAATCCTTGCCGTGGCACGCGAAGCAGTTGGCTTTCTCGGCCAGCGCTTTGCCTTTTTCGATATTGCCGCCGGCGGATGCGGCGAATGGCAGCGCGGAGCAGAACAGGGCGATGATGATTTTTTTCATGGAACGTGGCCTCATTTCGCGGTTTTGGTTTGCTGCGAGTAGTACGCAGCGATGTCGGCGATGTCCTGGTCGGACAGGCTGACCGCGATGCCCTTCATCGATGGGTGCTTGCGTTCACCTTTCTGGTAAGCCTTCAACGCGTTCTCGATGTACTTCGCCGTTTGGCCGCCAATCATCGGTACCTGGAACACCTCCGGGAAGGTTGCTTTGTAGCCTGGAATGGCGTGGCAACCAATACACATTTCGATCTTGGCTGGAGCAGCCTTGGGGTCTCCTACCACGTCGGCCGCTGCGGCTACGTTGGCGAGGCCCGCGAGCACGAGAACTGCGTAGATTTTTTTCATAGTGAGGACTAGGTTAACGTCAGTAAATAAAAGCACTGCGAGACACTGCAAATTGCGACTGCCAGCGCATAAAAGTTGACTTTTACGCTAACAATTATCGATTCTAACCTAATAAAATGCCGCCAGTCCACATCATCCGGACGCAGTGTGGTATAGCGTTCTGACATATACTCGACGGATTCTTTTCCCTTACGAGAACAGTCGAAAATGCATCCCAATCAAGGCGCCGCCCACCG
The DNA here is from genome assembly GCA_019751755.1 of Burkholderiaceae bacterium. Lineage (GTDB taxonomy): Bacteria > Pseudomonadota > Gammaproteobacteria > Burkholderiales > Burkholderiaceae_D > Rugamonas. The sequence goes on from JAIENA010000362.1 coordinate 22,147, forward strand.
ATTCCAAGGCTCCGACAATTATGTCGCCACCAATGACCTGAAACTGGCCGTCAACGCGGCACTGACCCTGCAGCGCCCGCTGCTGATCAAGGGCGAACCCGGCACTGGCAAAACCATGCTGGCCGAGGAAGTCGCCGCCGCGCTGAACATGCCGCTGATGCAGTGGCACATCAAATCCACCACCAAGGCCCAGCAAGGCCTGTATGAATATGATGCCGTATCGCGCCTGCGCGATTCGCAACTGGGCGATGAGCGGGTGCGCGACATCCACAACTACATCGTCAAGGGCGTGCTGTGGCAAGCCTTCACGGCGCCGGAACCGGTGGTGCTGTTGATCGATGAAATCGACAAGGCCGATATTGAATTCCCCAACGACTTGCTGCGCGAGTTGGACCGGATGGAATTCTATGTCTATGAAACGCGCGAAATGGTGCAGGCCAAGCACCGCCCGCTGGTGATCATCACGTCCAACAATGAAAAAGAATTGCCGGACGCGTTCCTGCGCCGCTGCTTCTTCCACTACATCAAATTCCCGGACAAGGAGACCATGCAAGCCATCGTCAACGTCCACTATCCAAACCTGAAACAGGAGTTGTTGGCGCAGGCGCTGCAAACCTTCTATGAAGTGCGCGACGTGCCGGGCCTGAAGAAAAAACCGTCAACCTCAGAATTCCTCGACTGGCTGAAACTGTTGCTGGCGGAAGACATTCCGGCCGAAGCCTTGCGCAGCAAGGACCAAAAGGCCATCGTGCCGCCGCTGCACGGCGCGCTGCTGAAGAACGAGCAGGATGTGCACCTGTTCGAGCGCCTGGTGTTCATGAACCGGAATAGCCGCTGATGAATGACCTGGTGACTACGCCGGCCGGCGGCGTACTGGAACTGAACGGCATCCGCCTGGAACCGTTGGGCCCGCAACATGCGGACGGCTTGCGCACCGCCGCGGCCGATGGCGAACTATGGAAGCTGCGCATCACGTCCGTGCCGGAGCCGCAGGACACCGAAGCGTATATCCAGACGGCGCTCGACATGCGCCCTTCCCGCTTCGCCTTTGCGGTGATCGACACGCTCAGTAACACGGTGATCGGCACCACCAGCTACCACGACATCGTGCCGGCGATTCACCGCGTCGAAATCGGCTACACGTGGTATGCGCGCAGCCGCCAGCGCACTGGCGTCAATACCGCGTGCAAACTGATGCTGCTGTCGCACGCGTTCGAAACACTGGACTGCGCCGTGGTCGGCTTCCGTACCGATAATTTCAACCACACGTCGCAAGCCGCCATCGAGCGCCTGGGCGCCAAAAAAGACGGCGTGCTGCGCCACCACGCGCCGCGCCGCGACGGCACCGTGCGCGACACCGTGATGTACAGCATCACGCGCGGCGAGTGGCCTGAAATCAAAGCCCACTTGCGCTACCGCTTGCAGCGAGGCTGATGATGCTGATCGATTTTTTCTTCACGCTCAAGGAAGCGAAAATCCCCGTCTCCATCAAGGAATTTTTGACCTTGCTGGAAGCGATGGAAAAGAACGTCATTGCGTCCTCGCTGGACGATTTCTATTACCTGGCCCGCCTCACGCTGGTCAAGGATGAGGCCCACTTCGACAAGTTCGACCGCGCGTTCGGCCAATACTTCAAAGGCGTCAGCGGCGCCTTCGACGCCAATGCCGGTATTCCGCTGGACTGGCTGCTGCAGCGCATGAAGCGCGAACTGACGCCGGAACAGATCGCCGCACTGGAAAAATTCGGCTACGACAAGCTGATGGACCGCCTCAACGAACTGCTCAAAGAGCAGAAGGAACGCCACGAAGGCGGCAGCAAGTGGATCGGCACCGGCGGCACCTCGCCATTCGGCCACGGCGGCACCAATCCGGAAGGAATCCGCATCGGCGGCAAGGGTGGCAACCGCACCGCCGTCAAAGTGTGGGAGCAACGCGCCTACAAGGATTACGACGGCGACCGCGAACTGGGCACCCGCAACATCAAGGTGGCGCTGCGCCGCCTGCGCAAGTTCGCGCGCGAAGGCCATGACGAGGAACTGGCGCTGGACCAGACCATCCGCGCCACCGCCAACAACGCCGGCTTCCTCGACATCAAGATGCAGCCCGAGCGCAAAAACAATATCAAGGTGCTGATGCTGCTGGATGTGGGCGGCACGATGGACGACCACATCGAGCGCACCGAGGAATTGTTCTCGGCCGCGAAGACGGAATTCAAGAACATGGAGTTCTTTTACTTCCATAACTGCGTCTACGACTACCTGTGGAAGCACAACCGCCGCCGCAACGCGGAGCGTTTTTCCACCTGGGACGTGCTGCGCAAGTACACGCCGGACACCAAGCTGATTTTCGTCGGCGACGCCACCATGAGTCCCTATGAAATCCTGCAACCGGGCGGCTCGGTCGAGTACAACAACGAAGAAGCGGGCGCCGAATGGGTGGCGCGGTTTACCGCCGCGTTCCCGAAATTCATCTGGCTCAACCCGGAGCCGGAAGGCCTGTGGCAATACCGCCAGTCCGTCAACATCATGCGCCAGCTGATGAACAACCGCATGTTCCCGATTACCATCGAGGGGCTGGAGCGGGCGATGCGGATGCTGAGCAAGTAGCCAGGAACGGACTGCCGTGCTGACCACGCAATATGTGTCGGAACTGCGGCTGCGGACGGAGGATGTGCCGTCGTTCGACAGCTATCCGTTTTCGCTGCCGGTGATCCGCAATCTGGACCAATTGAAGTTTCATCCCAAGGTCACGTTCATCATCGGCGAAAACGGTTCCGGCAAGTCAACCTTGCTGGAAGCGGTAGCCGTGGCGCTGGGCTTCAATGCCGAAGGCGGCTCGCGCAATTTCAACTTCAGCACCCATGCATCGCACTCCGAGCTGCACGATTACCTGCGTATCAGCAAAGGCTACCGGCAGCCCAAGGATGGTTTTTTCCTGCGGGCGGAGAGTTTTTTTAACGTGGCCACCGAAGTGCAAAACCGCAATGTCCGTGGTTACGGCGACCGCGACCTGCATGCGCAGTCGCACGGCGAAGCATTCCTGTCACTATTGATGCACCGCTTTCGCGGCCGTGGCTTATACCTGCTGGACGAGCCGGAAGCGGCACTGTCGCCGCAACGGCAACTGGCTGTCTTGACGCGTCTGCACCAACTGGTGGAGGACGACTCGCAGTTCATTATCGCGACCCACTCCCCGATCCTGATGGCCTATCCGGACGCATGGATTTATGCCTGCACGCAGGACGGCATTGAGCGCATCGCTTACGAAGAAACCGAGCACTATCAAGTGACGCGCAATTTCCTGCTGCACCCACAACGCATGCTCGATGTGTTACTGGCTGACAGCAGTGATT
>JAIENA010000361.1 GCA_019751755.1 Burkholderiaceae bacterium
GACAGGATTTGAACCTGTGACCTTCGGGTTATGAGCCCGACGAGCTGCCAGACTGCTCCACCCCGCGTCTGAGGCCATAACTATAACGGCCTACGTTCCTTTATGCAAGGAAATAATAAAATTAGTTGGAAACTGCGCTCAAACGCCATAAGGACGTGACTTCCGCCGCGCGCGCCGCATGCAGCGGATCGGTGGCGTCGGCCGCCTTGCTGTGGGTCGGGCGGACATCGTGGCGATCTTTGACGGTCAGGCCGGCATCGGCGATCCACGCCAGCAATTGTTCGCGCGGACGCAAGCCCAGGTGTTCGGCCAGGTCGGACAAGATCAGCCAGCCTTCACCGCCCGGCAGCAAATGGTCTTTTAAGCCGGCCAGGAAGCCGCGCAGCATGGCGCTGTCCGGGTCGAACACCGCATATTCGATCGGCGAACTGGGGCGTGCCGGTACCCAGGGCGGATTGCAGACCACCAGGTTGGCGCGGCCTTCCGGGAATAAATGGGCTTTCACTAATTCGACTTGCGCTTGCACGCCCAGCAACGTCAGGTTTTCCTTGGCGCACGATAGCGCGCGCGGGTCCTGGTCGGTGCCGATGACGCGGGCAACGCCCCGCTTCGCCAGCACGGCCGACAGCACGCCGGTGCCGACGCCGATATCAAACGCCAGTTGGGTGCCACGCGGCAACGGCGTGTCATTAACCAGCGCCACATATTCGCCGCGCACCGGCGAGAACACGCCATAGTGCGGGTGGATGCGTTCGCCCAGCGCCGGGATCTGGACGCCATTGCGGCGCCATTCGTGCGCACCGATCAGGCCCAGCAATTCGCGCAGCGAGGCGATGAACGGTTGCTCGCCTTTGCCATAGGTTTCGTTGCAGGCCAGTTTCACGTCCGGCGCGCGGCGCAGCGGGATGGTGTAATCGGCGTCGAACGGGATCAGCAGCATGGCCAGCGTGCGGCCGCGCTGCGATTGCGCCTGGCGGTGCAGGTGGAATGCTTCGGTGGGCGTGGCGGGCACCTTGGCGGCCTTGGCCTTGCGCTTGGCGCCGCCGCCCTTGTGGTCGGCGCGGCGCGCCAGCGCCTGCAGCAATTGGCGGGCGTTTTGATAATCGCCGCGCCACAGCAGCGCCGTGCCTTCACAGGCGAGGCGGTAGGCGGTGTCGGCGTTGGTGGTGTCGTCGGCAATCACGACCCGCTTCGGCGGCGGCATATTGCTTTCAGAACGCCAGCGGGCGGAACGCGGCTCGCCGTTTTCGGTCCAGTGGATGAGTTGGGGCGCGGTGGATTCCATGGGGATTTTCTTGTTGTAGGGGGTGTAAACGGCAGAACCGCCGCGTAAGGGCGGCGGTTCGCTGGGCGACCCCTATTATACGGGGCCAGGAACTTAGCCGGTTTTTTCCGGCGTTTCCACCGCGCTGGCAGTCGGCGCTGCTGCTGGTGTCGCAGCCTCAGTTGTCGCCGTGGCGGCTTGCGCAGGATTGTCAGGCCCGGCGTCGGCGACGGCATCGACCTGGGCGTCGGCCAGCGCACCCGGCGTGGTCGGCAGCGCTTCCTTGCCATAAGCGTTGGCCACCGCCTTGGTGCGGTCGGACGGGGTGTAGATGTCTTGCGGCCCCTTGTTGTCGACCAAGCTCAGCAAGCGCAGCGACAGGGTGCCCAGTTTCTGGTCATTGCCCTGGCCTTGCCCCTGGCCCTGGTCTGGCTGCACCACGTCGGCTTTCAACGGTTTGTCGAACAGGCGGAACAGGTCTTGCAGGCTGCCCGGGAAGCGAATGTCCGGGAACTTGATCTCCGGCAACGGATCGGCGGCGGAACGGGGCGCTTCGCCAGATTTGCCCGGTTGCGCGCCTGGCGCCGACTGGCTCTGGCTGGCGGCCGCTTCCAGCGCGTAATCGTATTGGACTTCCACTTCGAAATCGAGGGTGCGGCCATCGGCCGTGGTGATCGTGCCTTTGCCGATAAAGTGCGAACTTTCGGTCAGGCTGAAGGCGGCCGCGTCGGACACGCGGCCGGCCCCTTCGGTGCGCGAAATGCCGGCCGCATACGAGGCGGAGGTGTCCAGGCTGACCGAATTAAAGGAAATTTTCGCGTCCTTGGCGGCGTCGCCAAATAATTGCTGGGCGAAGCCGCCCACCAGGTTTTGTGCCAGGTCGACCGTGGAGTTACCCAACGATTCGACCCGCTGCTGCAAGTCGATGCCGTTTTTTGACAGCGACACCAGGTCATTCCGGGCCTTCTCCAGCAGCGGTGCGTTGTCCGCGCGCGCAGATTTCTCCGCCTGGGCGGGCAGCGCGGTGGGAAGGAAGGGGCGGGAAGTCAACGGGCTTAAATTGGTCATGGCAGCACCTGGTGCAGGGCTAATCGGTGGTTTCCTTTATTACATCGGCAGATTTCCGGATTTCTTGAGGACCGGGATCAGTGGTGGTGGTGATGGTGGTGCACTTCGCCGGTTTCCACGAACGACTGGACGGCATCGGCCTGGCCGGTGGCGTGCCGACGCAGTTCACCGCAAGCGCACAGGCCCTGGTACGGCTGGACGTGCGAACAGGCCGATACTTTTTGCAGGTACAGGGTCACTGGTTTGGTGCATTTGACACATTTAAAAGTCAGGGTGCGGGCTGGTTTGGACATGGTGAAAAATATTCAGGTAAAACGCGGATTTTAGCATTCCCCGCGCCTAACTCCGACAGGCCGCTAGGCCGTGACATCAATCGCCGGGCCCGGCTTGGCCTCGACGGTATAGGCCTGTTGCAATGCGACGCGCGCATCGCGCTCCATCTGGCCGGCGCGTGCCGCCACGCTGCGGTCTTGTCCGGACGGATCGGCCGGGGCCAGGGCGGCGGCCTGAATGCGTTGCGCTCGTGCAATAGTTTCCTGCGGCGTGCCGCCCGCCGAGGTATCGATGTTGACTTCGCCGCCCACCGCGTAATTGACGCCATTCGGTCCGCGCTGGTAGGTGTAGGTCGGGCCGGAGCTGGCCAGGCCCCCGGCGGCGGCCAGATGGGCCTGTTCGTGCTGGCGCACCTGGGTGTCGGACGCTTTCAGTTTGTCGATTTGCGCCTGCTGTTGCGGCGTCAGCGCGAGCTTGTCCTGGCGCGCCGGTGCGGCGGCAGGAGCGTACGCACTTGACGCACTGGACACACTCAAATTGGCGGAAATGGTGCTGATACCCATGATGGCGATCCCGGGAACACATCAACATTGTAACAAGCTGTTGTATTTTGTCCGCGCGCGTCAACTGGCGCGCCGCGCCCGCGTTGAACCGGTACCGGATGGCCGGATTCAAGCGAATTAGAGGGACTGCTGTGGAACCATTCAAACAACCAAGCAAGGAAGCGGTGCGCCAGTGGATGCAAAAAAAACTGGCGGAGCGGCGTGCGCCACCCGACCCGCAGCAAATTCGCCGCGAGTTGGGCTGGGATTTGGTGAAGGTCGACCCGGAGGCGAAACGCCGGTGAGGCCGGCGCCTTCGCGCCGTTACGCTTGCACCGACACCGTGCTGCGGCCGCCGGCGGACGGCTGCACCAGGATTCGCGTGGAAATTCGCTCCGTCATTTCCTGCACGTGTGAAATCACGCCGACTTTGCGGCCCATCGCCTGCAAGCCATCGAGTGCGTCCATGGCGACGCGCAGCGTTTCCGCGTCGAGACTGCCAAAGCCTTCATCGATAAACAGCGATTCGACCCGCACCCGGTTGGACGACAGCGACGCCAGGCCCAGCGCCAGCGCCAGCGACACCAGGAACGATTCGCCGCCCGACAGTGAATGCACGGAACGCGATTCGCCCCCCATGTCCTGATCGCGCACCAATAAACCCAGCGACGGGTTGGTGGGGTGGGGAATGCGTTCCAGCTGGTAGCGCCGCGCCAGATGCGACAAGTGGGCATTGGCGTAGCCCAGCAACACGTCGAGCGTGAATTGCTGCGCATAGTTGCGGAACTTCTTGCCATCGGCGGACCCGATCAACTCCGCCAGCCGCGCCCAGCGCTGTTCCACCGCTTCCTGGGCTTCGATTTGATCCAGCATGGCGGCGGCGCGCTGGCGCTTGTCGTCGTCCTGGGCGATGGCCAGGCGCTCGGCCGCCAGGGTGTCCGTGGCCTGGCGATGCGCCAGCGCCAGTTCCTCTATCGCCTGCGCCAGCGATTGCGCCGTGTAGCGTTGGTCGCCGCCGGCCAGGTGTTGTTCGCGCTGCGCGCGGCGCTCCTGCAGCACGGTGGCGGCCTTGGTGGCCGCCTGCTCCAGCGCCTGCAAGGCGTCGCGTTCGGCGCGCACCGCGTCGTCGGCTTGCGCCAGCAGTGCGTGCAAGCCGTCCATGGTCAGCAAGTCCGGATGCGCAGCGGCGGCGCCGGATGGGCTGTCCGATGCGTCGCCAAACATGTCGGCCACGGCGGGCGCCACGGCATCGAGCGCCGCGTCGCCCAGCCGCTCACGGTTGAATTCGCGCAGCCACAACGCCAGCCGCAGTTCCGCATTGCGCAGGTCATCGCGCAGCGCGGCCACACGGGCCGCCGCCTGGGCGCAAGCCTCCTCGGCGCGCGCATGTTGTTGCAGTGCTTGCGCGCTGGCGCGTTGTTGCGCCGCCATGCGCTCGCGTGCCGCATCGATCGTCACCTGTAATTGCCGTTCGACGTCGCGCGCTTCCTTGCCGCCCCACAGCGCCATACGCTGTTCCTGTAAGGCGATCACGCCGCTGTCGGTGGCGGCATAGGCTGCGCGTGCGGCGGTGGCGGCGGCGCCGGTGCGCGCTTGCGCGTCGGCCAGCGCCTGCGTTGCGATCTCGAGCTGCGCGATCGCAACGGCGCGTTCATCGGCCTGTACGCGCTGTGTGTGCCATTGTTTCGCTTCCACGCGGCGCGCCTCATGGAACGCTTCCGGCGCCGCGCGCCAGGCGTCTTTCCATTCATCGTTGGGCGCGTCGCCGCCGCTGAAGGCGCTGTCGAGTTCATCGAGCAGGCCATCGAGCTGCTGCGCGGTCTCGATGCGTTTTTCATCGAGCGCGCGGTAATCGGCGATCGCCTGCGCCAGTGCGGTCGCGGCCTGGGTGGCGCCGGCCTGGGCGCGCTGGTGTTCCGCCACGGCCAGATCGACGCCTTTTTGGGCGGCGTCGCGCGCGGCCTGGGCCCGGCGCCACGCCTGTTCTTGCTGGTCGAGCTGCTGCACGCCGCCACGCACCACTTGCAATTGCGCTGCCAGCCACGCGGCGCGCGCGCCCACCAGGTCGATATTGGCGGCGGCGTGTGACGCCGCGTCCGACGCGCCGGCCAGCCAGGCATCGAGCGCATCGGGTGCGGCGCTGGTCGCTTCGTGCGCCAGCGGATGCGCCAACCAGCCGGCGCGCAATTGCGCCAGTGCGCCCTGTAACGATTGTTGTTCGATGCCGAGCGCGGTCAAGCGTTCGATGCACGACTGCATGGTGGCGCGCTGCGCGGCCTGCTGTTCGACATTTTTTTGCAGCTGGTCGCGGCAGCGCAGCACATCGGCCTGCAGCGTGTGCAGCATCGACGCCAGTGCGCCGTCGTCATGACGGTACGGGTGCTGGTGTGCGCCGCAGACCGGGCACGGGGTCTCGTCCTCCAGCGTCGCGCGCAGTTTTTCCACGCTGTCGCCGCACGCCGCTTGCGCCAGCTTCAGCGCTTTTTCCGCCGCGCCGAATTCCGCCATGATGACCGCATAGCCCTGCTGCGCGGTGGCCAACGCGCTTTCCGCCGTGGCGCGGCCGGCGTGCAGTGTGGCGGCCTGGCTGTCGAGTTGCGCATGGCGTTCGGCCTTGCCCTGCAAGTCGCTCCACAGCTTGTCGGCGCCGGCCAACTGGTCACGCCGCGCCTCCAGCGTGCGGCGCTGGGTTTGCAGCAGTTCCCCGTTAAATCCGGCCAGCGCGGCATCGGCCTGGCGGCGCTGTTGCTGCGTCAGCTCGAGTTGCTCCAGCGCGGCGGCCAGCGCGGCTTTGCCGCGGGCGTCGTCTTCGCGGTGGCGCGCGCCGTTGTGCTGGATCGCGGCCAGCGCCTGCGCATGTTTGGTGGCCTGGGCTTGCGCGTGACCGGCCTGGGCGAACAGGGTGTCCCATTTTTCCCAGCGTTCGGCCAGCGGCTGCCATGGCGCGTGCCGCGCCAGCCAGTCGAGGCCATGCTGTTGCGCCGCCTGCAACTGGCGCTGTTCGCCGTGCTTGGCTTGCAGCGCGGCTTTGGCCTGGGCATCGGCCTGGTCCGCGCTCTCGCGCTGCGCCGAGGCCTGCTTGTGGGCCGGCAGCAGCGCTTCGATGCGGGCGTCGAGCGCGCGCGCCTGGTCCAGTTGCGGGCCGGCGCTGCGCTGGGCGGCTTCGGCCTGCGCCAGCGCGGCTTCGGCCTGCTGTTGCGCGTTGATCGCTTGCTGGTGGCCGGCCAGCGCCTGCTGCATGGTGTGCGCGCCGCTCGATTGCGCCGCCTGCGCGGTGCTGATGTCGGCGTCGATGCGGGCAATCTCGTGCGCCAGCGGACGCGCCGCCTGCACCGCACCCTGGCGCGCCAGCGCGTCGCGGCGCGGCTGCGCCAGGGTCATGTCATGCTGGCGCTGTTGCAGCACCTGTTCGGCCTCCTGTTCGGACGCCTGCAGGCGCGCGGCCTGCTCGAACCAGCGCTGGCGCTGTTCCAGTTCCGCCTTGCGCGCATCGAGCCCGCCGAGCGCCTGCTCCGACTCGGCGCGCCGCGCCAGCAGCGCCGCGCGCTCCTCGCCGCTCAGCGGTTTTTGGTCGGCCAGCCGCGCCGTCAGCTTTTGCAGCGCGGCCGTTTCCAGCTTGGCCCGCTCAAAAGCGCGCATCGAAATGTCGCTGTAGACGGCGCTGCCGGTCAGGGTTTCCAGCAATTCACCGCGCTCGTTGTCATCGGCTTTCAGGAACGTGGCGAATTCATTTTGCGCCAGCAGCACGGCGCGCGTGAACTGTTCGAACGACAGGCCGATGCGCTGTTCAATTTCCGCTTTGACTTCGGTCTTGGTATTGCCGACCGGGACCAGTTCCGGCAGCGTATGCAGCGCCATCGTGGTCGGTTGCAAGGCGCCTTCGGCGCGGTTGCGCGAACGCCGCACCGCCCAGCGCGCGCGGTAGCGGGCCTGGTCGCTGCCGATAAAATCGACTTCCGCATAGCCCTCGCTGGCGCCGCGCCGCAGCAGGTTGCGGGTGTCCTGGGTCGACACGGTGTCGGCGCCGACATCGGGCACCATGCTGCCGCGCATGGCTTTTAATAACCGCGGGGTGGCGTCATACAGGGCCAGGCACAGCGCGTCGAGCAGGGTCGACTTGCCGGCGCCGGTCGGGCCGCTGATGGCGAACAGGCCGCTGGAGGCCAGCGGTTCCTGTTCAAAATCCACCGAAAATTCATGGGCCAGCGACGCCAGGTTTTTACCGCCAATACGCAGGATTCGCATGCTTATACCCCCGCCATCAATTCGGCCAGCGCGGCCAATTGCTCGGCCGGCGCGTCGGCGTCATAGCGCTGCCGGTACAGGCGCTTGAAAATCTCGTCCGGCTGTAACTTATCGAGCTGTTCCAGCGACTGCGTGGCTTCTTCCAGCGACGGCGCGCGGCGCACGGTGGCCGTGTCGATGCGGGCCAGCCGCACCGCCTTGCCCTCGAGCGCCGCTTCGATTTTTGCCCGCATGCCCGGCTGCGGCTGGTCCAGCAAGACCCGCACTTCAACATAGGGCCGGGCCTCGAATGGCGCCTCCGGCGGCGCCAGCGCGGCCAGGTGTTCCAGCACCTGTTCCAGGGGCGCCGGCTTTTCCGGCAGGCGCAGCAGGTCCACCGCGCGCGGCACCGCCAGCGCCGTCACTTGCGCCGGCTGGCCTTCCTGCAGGTCGACCCGCAGCACCTGGTGCTGGTAATGCACCTCCGAGAACGACAGCGGCAGCGGGCTGCCGCTGTAGCGGATGTGCGGCTGTTTGCCGACCGCCTGCGCCAGGTGCAAATGGCCCAGCGCGGCATAGGCGATATCGGCGCCGAAGATCCCCGACGGCAGCATTTCGGTGCCGCCGATAACGATGCGGCGCTCCGAGTCATTCGACATTTCACCGCCCACCATGTGGCAGTGGCCCATGGCGATGATGCTTTGCCCCGGCTGGCGGCGCGCCTGCGCCACGGCCAGCGCCTGCTGGTACAGCAGCGCAATGCCCGCCAGGTAAGGATCGCCTGCATCTGGGCCGATGCGTGGCACGTCGGCCGGACGCAGGAAGGGCATCGCGATGCACCATGCCGCCACCGCGCCATCGCTGGCCGTCAATGGCAGCACCAGCTGCTCGACATCGATACTGCCGTCGTCGCGGCGCGGCACATTGCCGACCACGCGCGTGCCCTGTTCTTCCAGCAGGGGGCCCGGCGCATCGAGCCGGCCCGGCGAATCGTGGTTGCCGGCAATCACGATCACATCGAGCCGGGGCGCGCGCTGTTTGGCCTGGCGCAGGAAGCGGTACAGCTGGCGCTGCGAGGCGGCAGAGGGATTAGCATTGTCGAACACGTCGCCGCACACCAGCAGGGCGTCGGCCTGTTCGGCCACGATGGTGTCGAGCAGCCAGTCGAGGAAGCACTGGTGTTCGTGGTGGCGGTCGTAATTGTGCAGCGACTGGCCCAGATGCCAGTCGGAAGTGTGCAGCAGGCGCATGGAGAGCGGTCAAACTTGCGGAAAAGCGCACAATATACTGCAAAGCGCCACGCTCCGCGATGCGCTGGTCGATATTACGGCACGCATGACGGCATCCAGTTCAGGCCGCGTCCAGGTCGGGAATCAGCGCGCCGGAGCGGTAGGTGTTGCGGCCGGCCTGCTTGGCCTGGTATAGCAGCATGTCGGCGCGGTTCAACAATTCGGCCGGGCTGACATCCTCGCCCCGGTACCAGGTCAGGCCGATACTGGTCGAGACCTGCACCGTGATGTTGTCCAGTACGAACGGCGCCTGCATCACGGTGACGATCTTGGCGGCCGCCGCATCGGCGTCTTCGGGCTTGCTGATGCGTTCCATGATGATGGTGAATTCGTCGCCGCCAAGGCGGGCGATGGTGTCGGTGGCGCGCATCGCGTGCGCCAGCCGGCCCGAGAAGGCTTTCAGCAAGGCATCGCCGACGCTGTGGCCATGGGTATCGTTGACCGGCTTGAAGCGGTCGATATCCATGTACATGACGGCCATCATGGCGCCATTGTCGTGGCAATACTGCATGGTGTCGGCCAGTTTTTGCTGGAATCCGGCGCGGTTGGTCAGGCCTGTCAGCGCATCGATTTGCGACAATTTCAGCAGGCGCTGCTGTTCGCGTTTTTGCGCCGTGATGTCCTGCCGCATCACATGGAAGCCCGTCACCGAGGCGCCTTCCTGGTCGAATTGCGGGATGTAATTGACGTCAAAGGTGCGCACCATGCCGGTGCTGTCGTCGTCTTCCTCGAACGCCAGCGCTTCGCCGGCCAGCGCGCGGCGGATGTAGGGTTCCAGGAAGGCGTAGCGCGGTTCGCCCACGGTCGCGCGCACGGTCTTGCCCAGCACGTCCATGCCGCTGCGTGAAAATTCCCGTTCGTAGGCGATATTGTTGAAGCGGTACACTTCGTCGTAGTCAATATAGGCAATCATGGCCGGCAAGGTGTCGGCAATGGTGCGCAGGCGCGCTTCGCTTTCGCGCAGCGCCACCACCGATTTGCGAACCAGCGTGATGTCGTCCACCGTGCCGACAAAGCCTTCGATCCGGCCATCGACGATGATGGGCGCCACTTTCATTGAGGTCCAGACGATCCGGCCGTCCGGATGCACGCAGCGCAGCGTGTCCTGGAACGGTTTCAATGTATCGCGCAAGTGCGCCAGCGCTTCTTTTAATACCAGGCGGTCGTTCGGGTGGACGGCGGCCATCCACTGGTCGCCCAGCGCCTGCTCGCGGGTCAGGCCGGTGATCGCCTCAAAGGTGCGGTTGACATAGGTGCAACGGGCGTTGGCGTCGGTGCGCAGCAATCCCAGCGGCGAGGCGTCGTTGACGGCCTGCAGCTCCGCCTGATGCTTGCGCATCGCCAGTTCATCGCGCTTGCGTGACGTGATATTGCGGGTGGTGACCGCCACGCCGTCATCGATGGCGACGATCTGGTGCCGCAGCCAGCGCGATCCGGTCGCCTGGCCTGGCAGGTTGTGCGTTTCGACTTCCTCTTCCAGTGGCACGCCGGTGTCCAGCACTTGCCGGTATTTGTCGATGAACCCCTCGCTGCGCCAAGCTGGCGCCAGGTCGCCGATGCGGCGCCCGACCGCGTCGGCGTGGTGGTGGCCCAGCATCACGGCGCCGCGCTCATTGACATCGGCCAGCGTGAAGTCGACCACCACGCCGTCGCGGTTGCGGCAGGCTTTCAGCAGGAACACCGCATCGAGGCTGGCGTCGGCCGCCGCGCGCAGTTTTTGCTGCGCGGCGGTGGCTGCTTCCATGCTGTCGCGCAGGCGCTGGCTTTGCCGCATCAGCAGCAGGGCAAAGACAAATACCAGTACCGAGGCGGCGGCCACCACGCTGAAATAAATCCGGCGCTGCCGCTCAAAACGCGCCATCGCATGGGTGACGGTATTGCCCACCACGGCGGTCAACTGGTAGCGCGGCATGTCGCGGTAACTATAAATGCGGTCGATGCCGTCGAACGGGTGACGCAGCACCAGTTCGTCGGCCGAGCCGTAGGCATCGACATTGGTGACGAAATCGATGGTGTCGGTGATATACAACTGCTCATCGACGCGGGCCACGGCCATCGCGGAGTCGCGGCTGACCAGCATCACCAGCCCGTTGCTTTCCACGTGCAAGCGGTCGTAATCCTCGACGAAATACGCGGGATCGATCATCAGCATGATGATGCCGCCAAACTGGCCGTTGCGGTCGTTGACCCGGCGCGCGATCTGGATCAGCCATTTCGAGGTTTGCGAATTGACCAACACGTTCGACGCGTGCGGACTGTCTTCGGGCGCCTGCGACAGCGCCTGGTAGACCGTCTCGACCCGGATATCGTCCTGGAACAGGCCATGCAGGCTCTCGACCAATTTGCCGTCCGCTCCATACAGGGCAATTGGCAATTGCAGTTTGGAAGGCATCAGCGAATGGAGCAGGCCGCCCTTGCGGGTGAATTCGGCCAGGCGCAGGGCGCCGCCGGTTTCCTCGAATTTTAGTTTGAACAACTGAGTAGCGTGGTCGCTTTGGCGCAACAGGTGGCTGGCATGTTCGGCCAGCGTGCGCGACAGCGTGTGGGCCTGCAGTATCGCTTCGTGGCGCGCGCTTTGATATTCCTGGTTGACCTGGTAGACCACGGCGGTCCACATCGAAATCAGCAAGACAAGCGCGAACGCCGGCAGCAGTATCATCCGATACAGCTTGCGCAACCGGCTTCGGATTGGGCTGTCAGTCTGGATCACGTGGCCCCTTATCTGCGCAGCCCGCTGGCTGCCCAGTGGTATTTTGCACGTAAACCGGGAAATTGAGGCTGATCAAAGCGGATTTTTCGTTTCCATGTACCAAATCAGCGAAAAATCCGGGGCAGGTTAGGGGAAACATTCCAGCTTTCTTTATTAGAATAGCCCGCGGACATCTCGGAGAAAAGGAAGCGCGCTTGACTGAATTGACACTGACCCTGGCGGCGGCCCGCGCCTTGCACCTGGCGGCGCAGGGATTGTTGCAGCCGCGCCGCAAGAAAGCGCAAAAGAGTGATGTGCCCGATACCCTTCACGTCGTCGCCCGCAGCCCGTCTTTGCTGTTGTGGCGCCGGCTGGGCGGCTACCCGCAGGCCGCGCTGGCCCCGGTGGCCGGTATCAGCGGTATCAGCGGTATGGCGGGCATGGCCGGGGAGGCGCCATGACGCTGCCTGCCGCACCGCTGGCCATGGTGGGCGCCGATGGCCGGCCCCTGCTGGGGCGCTTTGCCGGCCAGACCGCGCAATTTGACTGGGCACACTTGGCCGCGCCCCATGCGCGGGGCGCGTTGTGGCGCCGCTTCCATCATAAAAAATGGCATTATGTGGCGCTGGCCACGGACGACGTGTTTTGCGCGGTCGCGATTGTCGACCTGGGCTGGATCAGTTCCTGTTTTGCCTATGCGTTCGAGCGCAAGGATGGCGACATGCTGGCCAATTTTTCACAGGAAGGCTTGCCCGGCATGGCGGCCCGGGTGGCCGACCATGCGGGCGGGCGCAGCACGTTCCAGGCCAAAGGCACGCGTATCGCCATCGACCGCCTGGACGGGGGGCGCTACAGCCTGGAGCTGGTGTCGCCGTATATCGAGATCGATGCGCAATTCGGTCCCATCACGGCGCCGCTGTTGCTGGCGACCGGCTCGGTTGCGGGCGGCTCGGTGCACGCCACGCAAAAATCGTCCGGCATGCCGCTGACGGGCGAGGTGCGTTTGTGGCGGGGCGAGTTCCCGCTCACTGGCGGCGTCGCCAGTTTTGATTATTCCAACGGCTTGCTGGCCCGCCGTACCGCCTGGCGCTGGGCCTCCGGCCACAACCTGGAACTGGGTTTCAATTTACAGGCCGGGTACTTCGGCGCCAATGAAAACGCGCTGTGGCTCGACGGCCAATTGCACCCGCTGGCGGCGGCGCATTTTATCTATGACCGCCATGATCCGCTGTCGACCTGGCATATCTTTACCGAAGACGATTTGCTGGAATTGTTCTTCACGCCGGAAGGCGCGCGCCGTCAGGATAAAAACCTGGTGATCGCCGCCAGCAAATACTTGCAGCCGATCGGCACCTTTACCGGCTGGGTGCGTCCCAGCCCGGACGCGCCCAAGCGCGTCGTCAGCAACCTGGCCGGCGTGACGGAAGAGCACACATCGAAATGGTAAGGAGCGTGCCATGAGCATCAGGAATTTCGCGAAACTGTTCGATCCGGGCGCGGTGGCCGTCATCGGCGCCTCGCAGCAGCCGGGACGTCTCGGCACGGTGGTGCTGAACCATATGGCCGAAGGTGGCTATGCCGGCGCGCTGTGGCCGGTCAATCCGAAATATGACAGCTTGCTGGGCATTCCGTGTTATGCCAGCGTGGAGCGCTTGCCGCAGGCGCCCGACCTGGCCATCATTTGCACCCCGCCGGCCACCGTGCATGACTTGATCGCCCAGCTTGGCAAGCGCGGCACCCGCGCCGCCGTGGTGTTGACGCCGGGCCTGGAGCGCGAAACCCGCTGGGAGGGCACCACCTTGCACCAGGCCATGCTCGACGCGGCCAAGCCGCATGTGTTGCGCATCCTGGGGCCGGGCGGGGTCGGTTTGCTGGCGCCGGCCAGCGGCTTGAACGCCAGCCTGGCGCCATCGCGCCTGCCGGCCGGGCGCATCGCTTTCCTGTCGGAATCGGACGCTGTCATGACGGCGGCGCTGGACTGGGCGCATTTGCACGAAGTCGGCTTTTCCAAGTGCGTGTCGCTGGGCGAGCGTGGCGATATTGACCTGGGCGACTTGCTCGATTATCTGGCCGATGACGACGAGACGGGCGCCATCCTGATGTACCTCGAGCGCGTGGTGTGCGCCCGCAAGTTCATGACGGCGGGCCGGATCGCCTCGCGCGCCAAGCCGGTGATTGTCCTCAAGCCCGGCGGCGGTCCCGGCGACGACGTGTATGACGCGGCCTTCCGCCGCGCCGGCATGCTGCGCGTGCATGCGACCGAAGACTTGTTCGACGCGGTCGAAACACTGGCGCGCGCGCAACCCCTGCGCGGTGAACAACTGGCGCTACTGTGCAATGGCGCGGCGCTGGCCCGCATTGCCGCCGACACCCTGGCGCGCGCGGACGGCGGGCTGGCGCGCGATCCGGTGGTCTTGCCGATGGATGCGCCGGCCGATGCTTGCTTTGCTGCTTTGCAATCATTGCTGGCGCCGGCGGCGGGCGGCACGGCGCCCGACGCCGTGTTGCTGCTGTTCGCGCCGTCGCAGGGCGTGGACGCGGCGGCGGTGGCGCAGGCACTGGTGGCGCCGGTGCAGGCGTCGGGCAAGAGCGTGCTGTCGTGCTGGCTGGGCGGCGCCACCATGGCCCCGGCGCGCCAGGTGTTCGCGCAGGCGGGCTTGCCGACCTACGATACGCCGGAACAGGCGGTGCATGGTTTCATGCAACTGGTGCAATACCGCCGCAACCAGGATCAGTTGAACCAGGTGCCCGGCGCCTTGCCGCGCGCCAGCCGGCCCGAGCGGGAAGCCGCCCATGCGCTGCTGGTCCAGGCGCTGGGCGCTGGGCGCACCCGCATCGAGGGCGCCGATGCGGTCGCCGTGCTGGGCGCCTACGGCATCACGGTGGCGGACCCGGGCGCGGCGCCCGGTGCGCGGCTGGCGCGGGCGCTGGCGCATGAATTGGCGATCACGGTGGAAACCGATGCGGTGTTCGGTCCGGTGATCCGCTTCGGCCGGGGCGGCGCGGCGGCCGAGTTGGTGTCGGAATTGGCCGATGAGCAGGCGGTCGGCTTGCCGCCCTTGAACATGGTGCTGGCGCACGACCTGGTGCAGCGCACCCGCGTGGCGCGCGCGCTCAATGGGGGGCGCAATGGGGCCGGTAGCCGGCCCGCCGCCGACCTCGATGCGCTGTGCCATGCGCTGATCCAGGTGTCGGATCTGGTGGCCGATACCGCCGAGCTGGTGTCGCTGACGCTGGACCCGCTGCTGGCCGATGCGCAGGGGGTCTTTGCGCTCCATGCGGTGCTGGAACTGGGCCCGCCGCGCGCCAGCCACGCCCAGGCGATCCGCCCGTACCCGCAGGAACTGGAGCAGGAAATCGACTGGCGCGGCGCGCCGCTGGTGTTGCGGCCGATCCGGCCCGAGGACACGCCGCAGCACCGCGAATTTTTCAGCCAGGTGCAGCCGGAAGATGCGCGCCTGCGCTTTTTCTCGCCGCTACGCGAACTGCATCCCAACCAGCTGGCGCGTCTGACCCAAATCGATTACGACCGGGCCATGGCGTTTATCGCGTCGCGCATCCGGCCGGACGGCAGCCCGGAAACCCTGGGGGTGGTGCGTGCTGTTGCAGATCCGGACAACCGGAAAGCGGAATTTGCCATTTTGGTACGATCTGACTTGAAGGGAATGGGTCTAGGGGCTATCCTGTTTCAAAAGCTGATTGACTACTTCCGTGGCCGGGGCACCGCGGAATTGGTTGGTGAGGCATTGTCTGAAAATAATGGTATTCAGCAACTGGTACGTCGCTTCGGCGGCGTGGTCAGTCCCTCGCTGGAGCCGGGGATGGCCGATCTTCGGATCACGTTGCAAGCACCTTGATGTTCGCTTGGTTTGTTGCATATCAAGGCTTTAGCAGTCACAAATCTTTACACTTTTACTTCCGCCTCTCGCTTAACTGAGTGAACTTAGTTTGGAGTAAAGATGTTAACGGCCACTTATACCTTGGTAGCTCTGTCGGTAGAGCAAGCTAATATCCGCATCAGCCTGCAATCGTTCCAAAAATATGTGCAAGCGACCTTGCTGCGCCAGCATGGCATGTCGCTCAACCAGCTCGAGTTTGCCTGCGAGTCGCTCAATCGCCTGTACCAGGCTTGCCATTGGCGCAAGATTGAAATGTACCTGATCCCGGCGATCCGCCAGGCCACCCAGCAAGCTGATCAGTTATTGGAAGAATTGGGCCGCTTGAATGAGTCGGCGCTCAATGTGATCCGTTCGCTGCAGGAGCAGGTGGCGAAATCGCAGCGCGACAATGAAACCTGCGGCGAGGAAATCGCCGAGCGCATCGACAACTTCTGTGATTCCATGCTGAGCCGGCTGGACAAGGAAGAAAAAGAATTATTCAACCTGGCCCGCACCACGATCGGCGGTGAAGCGTGGTTTGCGATCGCCAACCAGTTCCTGTTGCACGACGCCCATGTGGCGGAAGCGCGCCGCTGCCGTGGCGCACTGCCGGCGCCGGCCGCGTCGGCCCGGCACTTGCTGCTGGTCGAGCCGGACGACAATGTCATCGACTTGGTGCCGGCGCTGGCGGCCTTGCCGGTCGCAGTGCCGGACGACGAGCTGGAAACGCCGATTCCAGTTTCTGATTTACAAGACCAACGGCATGTCAATGGCCGCCGTGCGGTGGTATAAGACCTTGTATGGGGGCAATCCGGGTGGGCCACCGAAGCAAAGTGCTTTACTTTGCTATCATGGTGGTTTTGATCACCCGGTAGCCCATTATGTTCGAATTCCTCTTCAAACGCCCAGGCGACAAGTCGTCCGATCAGCAGGCTAATTCGGAACAGGCTGCGGCATCCGCAGCCGCAGCCGCCAATGCTGAGCAGACTGCCGCCCGCCGCGCGGGCCAGCTGGAGCGGGCCAAGGCGCTGGGGAGCGATGAGGCGGCTGCCGTTGCGCTGATCCTGCAAAGCGAATTCGCCGATGTGCGCCTGGCTGCCGCCGAACATGTGCATGGCCAGGCGGCGCTGGAACAAATCCAGCAAGCGATGCGCAATACCGACCGCCGTGTCGCCAAATTGATGCAAGGCCGTCTCGACGCCTTGCGCCACCAGCAATCCGAACAGCGCCAAGCCGAAGCGGCCATCGCCTCGGCGCGCAAGCTGGCGCAGGACGATAAGCTCAATCCCAATCAGGTCGCCGAGCTGGACCGCATGTGGAAAGTGATTGCGGCCGGCCCGGTGCTGGCGGAAGAATTTAGCGCCGTGCGCGCCACCCTGGCCAAGCGACTGGAAGACCAGATGGCGCTGCAGCGCGCCGCCCTCGATGCGCTGGCGGCCGTGCGCCGCATCGCGGCCGGCCAGTTGCCCGAGGGCGCCGGCCCTGACGCGATCGCCGAGCTGCTCGACAGCCTGGCCGCCGACCATGCGGTGCGCGTGGCGTCGCCGGAAAAAGAATCGTTGCCACGCCATTTGCTGGCCGATATCGACGCCGCGCTGGCCAGCGCCCGTGCCGGCCAGGAAAGCGTGACCGCCCGCCGCGCCGCATTGGCCGGCTGGCAGACACAGGATGCGGCCACCTTGCAGGCCGATGAATTGAAACGCCAATGGCAGGCGCTGCCGAAAGTCGCCGATGCGGGCGTGGCGGCGGCGTTGCAGCAGGCCTTCGACGTGCTGCTGGCCAGCGTGCCGGCGCCGAAAGCATTACAAGCGGCCTCACCAGCGCACAAAGCGCACAAGGATGCGCAAGAACAACCGGATCCGCAGGTTCACCCGGACCCGGCGGCGCAGGCCGATCCGCATGCTCACAAGGAACACAAGGAGCACGCGGCCAAGCCGGCGGCGCGCAAGGAACCGAAGGAGTCGAAGGAAGCGCAGGACGCCAACCGGGAAGCCAACCGCCACTTCATGTCCATCGTGGACCAGATGGAAGCGGCGCTGGACCAGGGCCAGTTGCACCTGGCGGCCGACCACGACAAGCTGTTGAAGGAAACCAAGACTGGCCGCCTGTCGGCGGCGCAGGCCGACCGCCTGGCGCATGTGCGCGCCGAGCTGAAGCGTCTGGGTGACTGGGCCCGCTGGGGCGGCAATGTGTCGCGCGAAGAGTTGGTCAAAGCCGTCGAGGAATTGCCGGCGCAAAAACTGTCGATGCCGGAACTGGCCAAGAAAGTCGGCAGCATGCGCGAGCGCTGGAAAGCGCTTGATGGTGTTTCCGGCGCCGCGCCGAAATCGCTGTGGGAGCGTTTCGACGCGGCCTGCTCGGCGGCCTATGCGCCCGCCGCGGCGCACTTCCGCCACCTGGCGGACGAGCGCCACACCAATGCCGCCAAGGCCGAAGCGATGATTTCCGAAGTGGAAAAAATGGCGCAGGAACTGGCCGGTCAAGAACCGAATTTCAAGGCGCTGGCGGCCGCCGTGCAGCGCTTGCGCCAAGCCTGGGGCCGGCTGGGCGCGATCGACCGCAAGGACAAGAAAAAGCTCGATACGGCCTTTGACAAAGCAATGGCCATGATGACCGCGCCGCTCGATGAACAGCGCCGGCTGGAAGTGGCGCGCCGCGAGCAATTGATTGTCGAGATCGAAAAACTGGCGCCGACCGACCGTCATACGCTCGATACCGTGCGCCACCTGCAAGAGCAATGGCAGGAATTTGCCCGTGCCCTGCCACTCGAGCGCAAGCAAGAGCAGGCGCTGTGGCAGCGTTTCCGTGGCGCCTGCGATGCGATCTTTGCCGCCCGCAAGGAATCGGCCCATGCCGCCGATTCCGAGCGCAAGGCCCATCTGCATGTGCGCGAAGACATTTGCGCGCAACTGGAAAACGCCACCTTCAGCGGCGACGACAAGGCGCAAACCGCGGCGATCACCAAGGCGCTGCGCGATGCGGCCCAGGCCTGGCAGGCGTCGGGCCATGTGCCGCGCGCCAGTGAGGGGAGAATCGAGACCCGCTATAAAGCCGCCGTGGCGGCGGTGCAGGCCCAGGCCGACGCGATCCGCAAACGCGCCGGCGCCGCGCAAGCCAATGCGCTGCGCGACAAATTGCGCCTGACGCAGGCGCTGGAAGCGGCGCTGGTCACGGACGAGGCGATCGATGGCGCCGATTGGGACGCGCGCTGGAAAGCCTTGCCGGCCTTGCCGGGCGATTATGAACGCAGCTTGCATGGCCGCTTTGTGGCCGCTGTTGCCGCCGCCGTCGATGCCGGCAAGCGCGGCGCCTATGCGGCCCGACTGGAACAGGCGCGCGCCACCTTGCTGAGCGAAGTGCTGCGCCTGGAAATCGTGGCCGGTGTCGACAGTGGCGCCGAATTTGCCCGCGACCGCCTGAAAATGCAGGTCGAAGTATTGCAATCGTCGCTGAAGTCGGGCCAGAAGCCGATGACGCAGGCGGCCCAATTCCTGCAACTGTGCGCCATGCCGGCGCTGGCCGATGCCCGCACCGCGTCCCGTATCGAGCAATTGTTCCGCCGTATCGGCGCCGATGCGCAATGACCGCCCCGTTGGCTGCCTTCTTGCATCAGGTCAGGGTCCAGGCCGACGATTTCGATGTGGCCCATGAACTGGCGCAACTGCGCGCCGGGAATGCCAAGGTGGGTGGTATTGTCAGTTTCGTTGGCACCGTGCGCGACCTCAATGAGGGCGCGCAGGTGGCGCAAATGGAGCTCGAGCATTATCCCGGCATGACGGAACAGTCGATCAGCGCGATTATCGAGCAGGCCCGGCAGCGCTGGCCCATCTTCGGCGCGCTGGTGATCCACCGTGTCGGCCCCTTGCAACCCATGGATCAGATCGTCATGGTGGCGGTGTCGTCGGCGCACCGGGGAGAGGCCTTTGCCGCGTGCGAATTCATCATCGACTACCTGAAAACCGAGGCGCCGTTCTGGAAAAAAGAGCAAACCCCGGATGGCGCGCGCTGGGTCGATGCGCGCGTCAGCGATGATGCCGCCCTCAAGAAGTGGCAGTCGGGATTGCCCGAGTGACTTGAAAAGCCGCTGGCCATCCCAACTTAGTTCGTAATAGAACATTACGGGAGCGGTTGATCATGCGGCAAGACAAACTCACCACGAAATTACAGGAAGCCCTGGCCGACGCGCAAAGCCTCGCGGTCGGCAACGATAACCCCTATATTGAACCGGTACACCTGCTGTCGGCCCTGATCAACCAGGACGACGGCGGCGCCCGTTCGCTGTTGCAGCGCGCCGGCGTCAACATCGGCGGTCTGACCAACGCCATCAAAGGCGGGCTGGAACGCTTGCCCAAGGTGTCCGGCAACAATGGCGACGTGCAGGCCAGCCGCGAATTCATCGGCGTGTTGAACCTGGCCGACAAGGAAGCGCAAAAACGCGCCGACCAGTTCGTTTCCAGTGAAATGGTGTTGCTGGCGCTGACCGACGACAAGTCCGACGCCGGCCGCCTGGCGCGGGACGCCGGCTTGACCCGCAAGGCGCTGGAAGCGGCCATCGACACCGTGCGCGGTGGCGCCAAGGTCGATTCGCAGGAAGCCGAAGGCCAGCGCGAAGCGCTGAAAAAATACACGATGGACCTGACGGAACGGGCGCGCCAGGGCAAGCTGGACCCGGTGATCGGCCGCGACGATGAAATCCGCCGCGCGATCCAGGTCTTGCAGCGCCGCACCAAGAACAACCCGGTGCTGATTGGCGAACCGGGCGTGGGCAAGACCGCCATTGTCGAAGGTCTGGCGCAGCGCATCGTCAACAATGAGGTGCCGGACTCGCTGCGCGGCAAGCGCGTCTTGTCGCTCGACATGGCGGCCCTGCTGGCGGGCGCCAAGTACCGTGGCGAATTCGAGGAGCGCCTGAAATCGGTGCTGAAGGAACTGGCGATGGATGAAGGCCAGACCATCGTCTTCATCGACGAGTTGCACACCATGGTCGGCGCCGGCAAGGCCGAAGGCGCGATGGATGCGGGCAATATGCTGAAACCCGCGCTGGCGCGGGGCGAGCTGCATTGCGTCGGCGCCACCACGCTCGACGAGTACCGCAAATACATCGAGAAAGATGCCGCGCTGGAGCGCCGCTTCCAGAAAATCCTGGTCGATGAACCGACCGTGGAGGCGACCATCGCGATCCTGCGCGGCTTGCAGGACAAGTACGAGCTGCACCACAAGGTCGCGATCACCGACGCCGCCATCATTGCCGCCGCCGAATTGTCGCACCGCTATATCACCGACCGCTTCCTGCCGGACAAGGCGATCGACCTGATCGATGAAGCCGCGTCGAAGATCAAGATCGAGATTGATTCCAAGCCCGAAGTGATGGACAAGCTGGAACGCCGTTTGATCCAGTTGAAGATCGAGAAGGAAGCGGTCAAGAAGGAAAAGGATGACGCCTCGCGCCGCCGCCTCGACTTGATCGACGAGGAAATCGCGAAACTGCAGCGCGAGTACAACGACTTCGAAGAAGTGCTGAAGGCGGAAAAAGCCAATGTGCAGGGCACCACGCACATCAAGGAGGAAATCGAGCGGATCCGCCAGCAAATGGAAGAAGCCACGCGCGCCTCGAACTGGCAGCGCGTGTCGGAACTGCAGTACGGCCAATTGCCGCAACTGGAAGCGCAACTGAAGCAGGCCGAGACGCCGGCCGGCGGCGCGCAGGCGGCCGACAAGCCGACGCTGTTGCGGACCCAGGTCGGGGCCGAGGAAATCGCCGAAGTGGTGTCGCGCGCGACCGGCATTCCGGTGTCGCGCATGATGCAGGGCGAACGCGACAAGCTGCTACACATCGAGGATAAACTGCACGAGCGCGTGGTCGGGCAGAACGAAGCCATCACCGCGGTGGCCGATGCGATCCGCCGTTCCCGCGCCGGCCTGGCCGACCCGAACCGTCCATATGGCTCGTTCATGTTCCTGGGCCCGACCGGTGTCGGCAAGACCGAACTGACCAAGGCATTGGCGGCGTTCCTGTTCGATACCGAAGATGCGCTGATTCGTCTCGACATGAGCGAGTTCATGGAAAAGCATTCGGTGGCCCGCCTGATCGGCGCGCCGCCCGGTTATGTCGGCTACGACGAGGGCGGCTACCTGACCGAAGCCGTGCGCCGCAAGCCGTACAGCGTGATCCTGCTCGATGAAGTGGAGAAGGCGCACCACGACGTTTTCAATGTGCTGCTGCAGGTGCTCGATGATGGCCGCATGACCGATGGCCAGGGCCGTACGGTGGATTTTAAAAACACCGTGATCATCATGACCTCGAACCTGGGTTCGCAAAAAATCCAGTCGATGGAAGATTCCGACCCGGCGCTGGTGAAATTGTCGGTGATGGCCGAGGTGCGTTCGCACTTCCGGCCGGAATTCATCAACCGCATCGATGAAATCGTCGTGTTCCACGGCCTGGACGACAAGAACATCGGCGCGATTGCGAAGATCCAGCTGAGGATCCTGGAGCAGCGCCTGAACCGCATGGACATGGGCTTGTCCGTGTCCGAGGCGGCGCTGCAAAAGATCGCCGAAGCCGGCTACGACCCCGTGTATGGCGCGCGGCCATTGAAGCGCGCGATCCAGCAGGGCATTGAAAACCCGCTGTCGAAAATGATCCTGGAAGGCCGCTTCGGTCCGAAAGACACGATCAAGGTTGGCGTCAAGGATGGCGAACTGGCGTTCGCCAACTAAGACAGGCAAGACCGGGCGGCATCTTGCATGCCGCCCGGCTCAGGCCGCCGTCCTGCGCCCGTCACGCTCGGCAAAATCTTCCACTTCATAGCGTTCCAGGAAGCCGGCCGCGCCGCCTTCGAACAGCCGTTTCAGATATGCCCCCAGCGATTGCCGGGTGGTGCACTTTTGCCGCATCGGGTAGCGCCCCGTCACCGTGTAGCCGTCCAGATATTCAATTTCAAAATCGCATTCGGCGCTGGGCTGCAGCGCCGCGGCCCAGCTTTTCAGCAGCTTGTCCGCCGCCACGAACGACCCCAGCACAGCCATGCTGCAGCTGCGCTGCTGGCGGATCCGAATCTTCGCCACGCCGACCTTTTCTTCCATGTACTTGCTACGCATAACGTTCTCCTGCCGAGATTGTGCTGAGGTGTACTGATGTGTGCTGATTCATCGTAATTGGCGCTAATGTCGCATGTCCCCGTCCACCGCGCGCCACAGGCGCAGCGGGTTGTCGTCCTGTAGCGCGGCGGGCAGCAGGATGGGCGGGGCGTCCTGATAGACCACGGGACGCAGGAAGCGCCCGATCGCGTGGCTGGCGGCCGCCACATGCCAGGCCGGCGGCGCCTCGCTGCTGTTGATGCCGATCTGGCCCGCCATGCGCTGCAGCCGTGGCAGCAGCCCGCTGGCCAGCGCCATGTCGCCGCTGCCGATGTGCAGCACCGCCGCGTGCTGGCGGCCCAGGCGTGCGGCGGTGTCGAGCATCGCTTGCGGGTCGCGGCAGCGCACCAGCAAGCCGGCCGGGCTGCGGCAGGCGTCATCGAGCAAGGGCGGCGCCGGTAAATGGGCGCCATCGGTTTCCGCGAATATCGCGCGCACCATGCCACGCATCGCCTGACCGTCCGGCGCGGCGCCTTCGGCCAGCAGCGTCACGCGCGGCGCCGACAGCAGCCAGTCGACCCGTTGCCGGTGGCCGCAGTGCCAGCCATCATCGTCCGGCATGGCGATGGCCGGCAGCGCCGCCACCGCATCGATAATGGTTTCGCGCAGATCGACATAACCGTCGCCTTCCGGCGCCAATATCATTGCCGGCCGGTGCGCGGCCGGTGCGGCGGCAAATTGCCGCACCAGTTGCTGTCCCAGATGTTCGGCTTGCGCATTGAGCGCGCCCGGCAGGATGAAGACAGGGTTGCAGCGGCCCGGCTCGGACAGTACCGGAATCGGTTCGGCACGCTCCAGGCTGCGCCGCATCAGGCGCAGCGCGTCGCCGCGGTTGCTGGCGGCGGCGGCGCGCACGTCGGGGTGCGCCAGCAGCGCTTCCACACTGCCTGGCAATTCCGGGGTCAGTGCATACACGCCATCGGGCAGGTCCGCCGCGCGCACCGCGCGCAGCACGGCCTGGCCGGTCAAGGCATGGCATAGCGGATGGCTGGCGCGCGCCTGCACGATCACCGGGCAGCCCGCCGCCAGCGCCGCCAGCGCATCGGGCCCGATCGCGCCATGCACCGGCGTGGCGCCGCCGCCGAGGATGGCGACGGGGCCGAGCGGCACCTGTTCGGCGTGCAGGCGCAGCGGCGCGGTTTCGATCGCCGCGTGCTGCCAGTGGTGGCGCTGCAACACTGTGCATAGCGCATCGATTTGCTGCCGAATCGCGGCCCGTTCCAGCATCACGCTGGCGCTGGCCAAGCCCAGCTCGCGCCGCGCGGCGTCCTGCAACGCGCCGGCCTGGGCGTCGAGTTCAGCCGCAATCGCTTGCAGCAGCTGGCAGCGCGTGGCGGCACTGCTCATGCCAAAGCTGCCAGCCGCGCTGTCGGCGCGGCGCACCAGCGCGTCGAGCCGGGACCAGACATCGGGATGAACAGTGGATGGCACGGACTGGACCACAGGCAGCCTCCGAAGGGGGACCGTGCCATTTTAAAAACTAATTGCTGCACCCGCGCATAAATTCTTGTAAATTGATGTTAAGCAAAAACTTTGCAATCCAACATGTTTTAACGACATGCCCGCTGCCGATACCGTCTTCCTGTTTGGTCCTTTCCGGCTGGTTCCCGCCGAGCGCGCCCTGTATCGCAGCGAGGACGCCGTGCGCCTGCACGGCCGCGCCTTTGATTTGCTGCTGGCGCTGGTCGAGCGGGCGGGGGAAGTGGTGGCCAAGGACGAGTTGCTGGCGCGGGTGTGGCCGCAAACCTTCGTCGAAGAGGGCAACTTGCGGGTCCATGTGGCGGCGCTGCGCAAGGTGTTGCAGGATGATAGTGGCCACCCGTATGTCGATAACGTGGTGGGCCGTGGCTACAGTTTTGTGGCGCCGGTGCGGCGCCACGGGGCGCTGGTCACGGCACCGCCGCCGCAGCGCAGCGTGCCGGCCAGCGTACCGGCCGGGGTGCCGTTGTTGCAGCAGCCGCGCCTGTTCGGCCGGCGCGACACGCTGCAGCGGCTCAACGAACTGCTGTCGCAAAGCCGCCTGGTGACGGTGGCCGGCCCCGGCGGCATGGGCAAGACCTCGGTGGCGCTGGCTGCCGCGGCGCGCTGCGCGGCGCTGGGCGAACCGGTGCACGTGCTCGACATGGCGCCGCTGGCCGACGCCGCGCAACTGGGCGGCGCGCTGGCCGTGGTGCTGGGTGTGTCGGCGCTGGCGCAGGATCCGGTACCGGGCTTGCTGGCGCATTTACGCGGGGTGCAGGCGTTATTGGTGTTTGATAACTGCGAACACATGATCGATGCCGTCGCCGCGCTGGCCGAACGCCTGCTGCACGAAACCAGTGGTATCCGCATCCTGGCCACCAGCCGTGAACCGTTGCGCGCCGAAGGCGAATGCGTGCACCGCCTGCCACCACTGGCGCTGCCCGAATCGCCCGCATTGATGGCACCAGCGGCACCAACGGCGCCGGCCGATGACGGCGTGTTGCCCTTTGCCGCCCTGGCCGCCAGTCCCGCCGTGCAATTGTTCGTCGAGCGCGCGGCCAACGGCATGGATGGCTTCCGGCTCACGCCTGGCAATGCCGCGTGCGTGGCCGATATCTGCCGCCGCCTCGACGGCATTCCGCTGGCGATCGAACTGGCGGCGGGGCGCGCGGAATTCTTTGGCGTGCAGGGCTTGGCGGCGCGCCTGGAGGATTGTTTTGCCGTGTTGACGCGCGGCCGTCGCACGGCGCTGCCGCGCCACCAGACCTTGCGCGCCACGCTGGACTGGAGCCATGACATGCTGTCGCCGCTGGAACAGGCGATCCTGCGGCGCCTGGCCGTGTTCCGGGCGCCGTTCAGCCTCGATTGCGCGATCGACGTGGTGCACTGCGAACAGGTCTGCCGCGATGTCGTCACCGACAGCATTGCCAACCTGGCGGCCAAGTCGCTGCTCAGCGTGGACAGCGGCGGCAGTGAAACCTTGTATCGCCTGCTCGGCACGACGCGCGTCTATGCGCTTGATAAGTTGTGCGCCAGCGGCGAGCGGGAATGGGTCTCGCGCCACTATGCGCAGCGCTGCTGCGCACTGATGGAACAGGCGCAAGAAGCGTTTGAGGCATTGCCGCTGGCGCACTGGCTGGCCCGTTACGGCGCCAGCATCGGCCATGTGCGGGCGGCGCTGGACTGGGCGCTGTCTGACGACG
>JAIENA010000516.1 GCA_019751755.1 Burkholderiaceae bacterium
TTGCGGATGAGGATATTGGCCAGAATCGGCATAGTGTGCCGACGCTCGACAATACCGCTCACGATCTGCAGTGGCCGGAGAAGCGTATCTCGGGTGGTTTTGACCAATTGCATGGATTTATCCTCAATGAAAAATTAACGATATTCTTATTACAACAATATTTTTGGACCAAAGCCGTCCGCTTGAAAGCCGGACGGCTTTGTGATCAACCCTTCAGCGTCTGCTCCAGCACGTGCAGTTCGTGATTGCATTCCGGGTTCTTGGTGCGGTCCTGGGCGATCTTGCGCACGGCGTGCAGCACGGTGGTGTGATCGCGGCCGCCAAACAGTTCGCCGATTTCCGGCAAGCTCTTTTGCGTCAGTTCCTTGGCCAGGTACATCGCGATCTGGCGTGGCCGCGCAATGTTGGCGGGACGGCGCTTCGAGTACATGTCGGCGACTTTGATGTTGAAGAAGTCGGCCACCGTCTTCTGGATGTTTTCCACCGAAATCTGGCGGTTTTGCACCGACAGCAAATCCTTCAAGGCTTCCTTGACGATGTCGATCGAAATGTCTTTGCCGTGGAAGCGCGAGTAGGCCAGGATCTTGCGCAGCGCGCCTTCCAGTTCACGCACGTTCGAGCGCAGGTGCTTGGCCACGAAGAAGGCGACGTCGTCGTTCAGCGTCACGCCTTCGGATTTTGCCTTTTTCAGCAAAATCGCGACGCGCATTTCCAGTTCCGGCGGTTCGATCGCCACCGTCAGGCCCGAATCGAAACGCGAGATCAGGCGGTCGTCCATGCCCGTGATCTCTTTCGGATAGGTGTCCGACGTGATGATGATCTGTTTTTTTGCCGCGATCAGCGCTTCAAACGCATAGAAGAATTCTTCCTGCGTGCGGCTCTTGCCGCCGAAGAATTGAATATCATCGATCAGCAGCATGTCCAGCGAGTGGTAGTAATGCTTGAAGTCGTCGAAACCCTTGCGCTGGTAGGCCGTCACCACGTCGCGCACGTATTGCTCGGCGTGGATGTAGCGGATACGGGCGTTGGGCTGGTCGGCCATCACCTGGTTGCCGATCGCATGGATCAAGTGGGTCTTACCCAGGCCGACGCCGCCGTAGAAGAACAGTGGGTTGTACGACACGCCCGGGTTGTTCGCCACCTGGATCGCGGCGGCGCGCGCCAGCTGGTTGGCCTTACCGGTCACGAAGCTGTCGAACGTCAGGTCGGTGTTGATGCGGCTTTGCTCACGGCGCGGCGAATTGGCCAGGTTTTCCTGGACCGCGTTCGAGATGCCGATAATCGCCGGCGCGCTGGGCGCGCCCATCGATCCCTGCGCATCGGACGCGCCGGGGGCAGCGGCCGTGGCCACTGGCGGTTTTTTATTGGCGGACAGGCGCGGGTCGAGCACGAACTGCACTTCGGTCGGCGCTTCCCAGTACTGGCAAGCCAGCGCGGTGATGCGGCTGGCGAACTGGGATTTCACCCAGTCCAGCTTGAAGCGATTAGGCGCGGCGATGCGCAGCTTGCCCTCTTCGAAATCGAGAGGGACCAGCGGTTTTATCCACGCATTAAATTGTTGCGGGGTCAGTTCCAGTTCCAGTTGCGCGGAACAGGTCTGCCAGAAATTTTCCATTGATTCTTCTATCGGTAAAGGTGCATGTGCAGTACGTCAGGGCGGTCCGATCGCCAAGCGTAACGCGCTATTCTACTCCCTATGCACAAGGTTATCCACAGGGCGGCGGGGATTTTTTTTGTGTTTCGAGGGTATACTCTGTGGGCGATTTGTGTCTGAAAATGCACGATGGTGCGGCAGGCATCTTCGCCCTGAAACATCTTGATGGTTGACAAGGACTGCCAATCTCTTGATAATTCAGGGTTCCCCGCCCGTATGCCGTGTTTATTCACATGAACATATATGGATAAGCGTGGATTTACAGTAGCGGGCGATGAGATGGACCCAGCTGTGCCGGACGGCATAGGTGCGCGAAGTGTCATTGGCACCAATTTAAAGACGGGGCTTTTTGCTCCGGTTTTGTTTGCTTTTTCAGCGAGACCAACATGAAACGTACTTACCAACCTTCCGTAGTGCGCCGCAAGCGTACCCACGGCTTCCGTGCACGTATGGCTACCCGTGGTGGCCGCCAGGTTCTGAACGCGCGCCGCGCTAAAGGCCGCAAGCGTCTGGCTGTATAAGCCATCCGCTTGTTAGCTGATCGCGTGGACAGCCTTCAGACGAACGGCTCGACAGGCGAAGGTTCACACGACTTCGCACGCGCTCGGCGCATCATAAAAACGGATGAATTTTCATCCGTTTTTCGTTTGCGCCCTGCGCAAAAAAGCGCGCACTTCGTGATCTACACCCGCCCCAACCAGCTTGCGCACGCGCGGCTGGGAGTGGTGGTGGCGAAACGATTTGCGCCGCGCGCCGTTACGCGCAATACCATCAAACGTGTCACCCGCGAGTTATTCCGCGTGACCGCTCTACCTCCTATCGACTGTGTGGTGCGCTTGTCGCGCGCCGTCAACAGCAAAGCCCAGCCGGCCACGACCACCCAACTCAAGGTGGAACTGCGCCAGGAACTCACACGCCTGTTCGCCTCCCAAAAGAAGGCCAGGCCAGCTGCGGGGCCCGCTACCGTGCGTCCGGCTAAAGTCAGTCCGGCCGTGCCTTCAGCGGCTGTCGGCCCAGCGGATGTGAGTCCAACGAGCCCAACGAAAGCGGGTCCTGCTCAATGAGCAAGCTGCTGACGTTGCTGCTGCGCTTTTACCAGGTAGCCATCAGCCCCATGCTGGGGCCGCGCTGCCGTTTCTATCCCAGCTGTTCCAACTATGCGATTGAAGCGCTCCGTGTTCACGGCGCTGCGCGTGGCGGCTGGCTGGCAGTGTGCCGTGTGTGCCGCTGCCATCCCTGGCATGCGGGCGGGGTGGATCCCGTCCCGGCCAAGCATTCTTC
Source organism: Burkholderiaceae bacterium (assembly GCA_019751755.1). Classification (GTDB taxonomy): domain Bacteria; phylum Pseudomonadota; class Gammaproteobacteria; order Burkholderiales; family Burkholderiaceae_D; genus Rugamonas. Next base: position 2,936 of record JAIENA010000516.1, read on the forward strand.
GACCGCTTGCGGTTGCAACCACTCCTGATAAGTGTCGTAATGGAACTCAATAAACGTACCATACTGTGGATCGTGTTCGGCGCCTCGCTGTTCCTGCTCTGGAACAACTGGATGATCTCGACCGGCCGTCCTTCCATGTTCGCACCGCCGGCGCCGACGTCCAGCCCGGCCGCCAAGAAGTCGGACCTGCCTGCCGCCGCCGCACTGGCCGCCAGCGCTGCCGCTGTCGCCACGCCTGGCGCGCCTGGCGCGCCCGATGTTGCTGCTTTCAAGCGTGAAACCATCACCATCACCACCGACGTGGTGAAGGTCGATATCGACACCCTGGGCGGCGTCGTCACGCGCCTGGAGCTGCTCAAGCACCACGACAAGATCGACACCAAGAAAAACCAGCTGCTGTTCCAGCAGGATGGCACCCGCAAATTCCTGGCGCAAACCGGCCTGGTGGGCGCTGCCGGCCTGCCGAACCACACCAGCGGCTTCACCGCCAAACCGGGCGCCCGCGTGCTGGGCGACGGCAACCAGGTGCAACTGGTGCTCGAAGCGGAGCAGGGTGGCGTGAAACTGGTGAAGACCTACACCTTCAAACGCGGCGAGTACGCGATTGACGTGCGCCACGACGTGACCAACCTGACCGCCGCACCGCTGGCGCCACAGCTGTACATGCAACTGGTCCACGACGGCAACAAGCCGGAAGGCGATACCTGGTTCAATTCCAGCTACACCGGCCCAACGCTGTACACGGCTGACAAGAAATACGAAAAGCTGACCTTCGAGAAGATCGAAAAAGCCGACGAAGCGCACAAGAAAAACCCGTCCGCGCCGATGCCGCAAGACCACGCGACCAAGGCCGACAATGGCTGGATCGCGATTTCGCAGCACTTCTTCGTGTCGGCCTTCGTGCCGCAGGATAAGCAGCAGCGCGATATCTTCACCAAGAAAGTCGACACCAACGTGTACGCGATCGGCGTGCTGGAGCAACTGGGCACCGTCGCACCTGGCGCAACCCTGTCGAACACGGCCAAGCTGTTCTCCGGCCCGCAAGACGAAAAAGCGCTGGAAAAAGTCGCCACCGGCCTGGAACTGGTAAAAGACTATGGCACCCTGACCGTGATCGCCAAGCCGATGCAATGGCTGCTGAACCAGATCCACAACGTGCTGGCAAACTGGGGCTGGACCATTATTGCGTTCACCATCCTGATCAAGCTGGCGCTGTTCCCGCTGTCGGCCGCCGGCTACCGCAGCATGGCGCGCATGAAAGTGGTGACGCCAAAAATGACGGCGCTGCGCGACCGCTTCAAGAACGATCCGCAAAAGCTGAACCAGGCCATGATGGAGCTGTACAAGACGGAGAAAATCAATCCGTTCGGCGGCTGCCTGCCAATCCTGATCCAGATGCCGATCTTCCTGGCGCTGTACTGGGTGCTGAACGCGTCGGTGGAAATGCGCGGCGCGCCATGGGTGGGCTGGATTACCGACCTGACCCAGCCTGACCCGTTCTTCGTGCTGCCGGTGTTGTACGCAATCTCGATGTACGTGACGTTTAAACTGAACCCGCAGCCGACCGATCCGGTGCAGGCGAAGATGATGCTGTTTATGCCACTGGCGTTCTCGGTCATGTTCTTCTTCTTCCCGTCCGGCCTGGTGCTGTACTGGGTGGTCAACAACGTGCTGTCGATTGGCCAGCAATACGTGATCACCAAGAAGTTTGCGCCTGACGCCAAATAACGCGGCGTCAACACCGTAGGGCGGGTTTTACAAACCCGCCATGCATGCACGCCACAAGCGTCAATAAAAGCCCGTGTCCCCCACGGGCTTTTTCTTTAGAATCGACCATATGAAACTCGACACTTCCCCCATCGCCGCCATCGCCACCGCCCCGGGCCGCGGCGGCATCGGCGTGGTGCGCGCCTCGGGCAAGAATTTGCAGCCGCTGGCGCACGCCCTGTTTGGCGACACCGCCCTGAAACCCCGCCACGCCACGTACATCCCGTTCAAGCAGGCCGACGGCACCGTGATTGACCAGGGCATCGCGATTTACTTCAAGGCGCCCCATTCCTACACCGGCGAAGACGTGCTGGAACTGCAAGGCCACGGCGGCCCGATCGTGCTGCAAATGCTGTTGCAGCGGGTGCTGGAAGCGGGCCATGACTCGGGCCTGCGGCTGGCCGAACCGGGCGAATTCACGCGCCGCGCCTATCTGAACGACAAGCTCGACCTGGCGCAAGCCGAAGCGGTGGCGGACTTGATCGACGCCTCGACCGAGGCCGCAGCGAAATCGGCGTCGCAATCGCTGTCGGGCGCCTTCTCGAAAACCATCCACGCGCTGGTGGAGCGGGTGACGAACTTGCGCATGCTGGTGGAAGCGACGCTGGACTTCCCGGAAGAGGAAATTGACTTCCTGGAAAAATCCAACGCGCGCGGCCAACTGACCGGCATCGTGGAAGCGCTCGACACCGTGTTCCGCCAAGCGGCCCAAGGCGCGCTGCTGCGCGAGGGATTGAATGTGGTGCTGGTGGGGCAGCCCAACGTCGGCAAATCGTCCTTGTTGAATGCCCTGGCCGGCGCCGATGTCGCCATCGTGACGCCGATCGCCGGCACCACGCGCGACAAAGTGTCCGAGACGATCCAGATCGAAGGCATCCCGCTCAACATCATCGACACGGCCGGCATCCGCCACCATGACGAAGCGACCGACCTGGTCGAGCGCATCGGCATCGAGCGCACCTGGGGCGAAGTCGAAAAGGCCGACGTGATCCTGCATTTGCTCGACGCCGACCAGGGCCCGACGCGCCAGGATGAAGCAATTGTCGCCAACTTCCCGCAAGGCGTGCCGGTGGTGCGGGTGTGGAACAAGATCGATTTATCTGGCCACAAGCCGGCGGTCGACGCTGCGGACGACGCCACCCACATTTATTTGTCGGCGCACGAACACGAAGGCATCGACCTGCTGCGCGGCGAATTGCTGCGCATCGCGGGCTGGCAGCAGACCGGCGAATCGCTGTACCTGGCGCGCGAACGTCACCTGATCGCGCTGAAGTCGGCCGCCAAACACCTGGCGCTGGCGGGCGAACATGCGGCGGTGTCGGACCAGTCGCTCGATTTGTTTGCCGAAGAACTGCGGCTGGCGCAAAACCAGCTGTCCAGCATTACCGGGGAATTTACGCCGGATGATTTGCTGGGGGTGATTTTTAGCCGGTTCTGTATCGGCAAGTAAGGATGTAACTGTCAGCCGTATTTCCGGCGCGGCCCGCTTACCGCTTCTGTTCCAGCACGCTGGCCACCGCCTCCGTCAATTCCTGGTGCCGGAATGCCGCGATCATGGCGCGCAGCGCGGCCGCCAGGGCGGGCGCCGTGGCGCCGATGTCGTGCAGGCTGGCGTCGATGCGCAGGGTATGTAGTTCGCGCGTGGCGGCGATTAACTCTTCCAGCAGCGGCGCTGGAACCGCCGCCAGTTCGGCCATCCGCAACAACACCGGCTGGGCCGGCGCCGCCGTGGCTGGCGGCTCGTCTGCCACCACTTGCACCAAGGCCGTCAAATGGCGCGCCAATACGTCCAGTAATTCATCCACGTCGAGCGGCTTGCGCATGAAGTCACTGGCGCCGGCGGCCAGGGTTTCCAGCCGTTGTTCTTCAAAGGCGCTGGCGGTCAGCATGATGATCGGCGGCGCGTCGCGGCCAGCCAGGCGGCAGATTTCACGAGTGGCTTCCAGGCCATCCATGCCGGGCAGGTTCCAGTCCATGAATACCAGGTCGGGCGCGCCATCACGCCATTGCCCGACTGCCTGGGCGCCATCGGCCGCCATCACCACGTCAAAGCCCAGTGGTTCCAGGTGCGAGCGCAGCAGCAGGCGTGCTTCCGGCAAGTCGTCCACCACCAGGATGCGCGGTGCGCGCCCGTTCGGGATCAGTGACCGGATGCGGCGTTGTTGCCGGCCGGCGGCGGCACGTGGCGGCCGCGCCTCGGCGCTCTCGCGCAGCTCCAGCACAAACGAAAAGGTCGAGCCGCTTTGCGGCTGCGAATCGAGTTCCAGCGTGCTGCCCAGCAGCGACAGGTATTGCCGCGTGATCGCCAGCCCCAGTCCGGTGCCGGCCGCCGTGGCGTGGGTGCTCAGTTGCGTGAAGGGCTCGAAGATTTTGCGGCGGTCGTCGGGCGCAATGCCGATGCCGGTGTCACTGACGGCAAAGTGGATGCGCCAGTAACGGTGTTCGGCGTCCTGGTCGAGCAATTCGCCATGCGCCTGCAACGTCACGCCGCCGTGCAAGGTGAATTTGATGGCGTTGCCCAGCAGGTTGATCAGCACCTGGCGTAATTTCACGGTATCGGTCAGCACACCTGTGGGCAGCCCGCTCAACGTGATCGCCAGCCGCAAGCCGTGTTGCTCGGCGCGTGGGCGCAGCATGTCGGCCACGTCGTGCGTCAATGCGGCCAGGTCGGTCACGCTTTCATCGAGCAGCGTCCGTCCGGCCTCGATTTTCGACAGTTCCAGCACGTCGTTGATCAGGTTCAGCAAGTGGTTGCCGGCCTTGTTGATCAATTCCAGGTGATGGCGCTGTTCGCCGGTCAGCGCCTCCGAACTGCCCATCAGCCGTGAAAAACCGATGACGGCGTTGAGCGGCGTGCGTAGTTCGTGGCTCATATTGGACAGGAACACGCTCTTGGCCTGGTTGGCCGCTTCCGCCTGGGCCAGCGTGACCACCAGCGTGGCGGTGCGTTCCGCCACCACGTCTTCCAGGTGCGCATGGTGGCTGCGCAATTCCTCGGTCAGCTTTTCCACCGTCGACAGCACGCGGTTGAAGGCATACGCCAGGTCGCGCAATTCCTGCGCGCCGGAAGCTTCCGCGCGCAGCGAATAGTCGCCCTGTTCCACGATGGTGTGCGCCAGGTCGCGCATCTTGCGCAGCGGGCGCGAAATGCCGGCCTGCAGGCGGGCGCCCAGCAGCATCGCCAGCAACAGCGCGCAGCACATGGCCAGTCCGTACAGGTAGCCCTGGGTCCAGATTCGCTGGAACAGCGGCGCCGAGGTGGAATGGATCTGGATCGCACCGGCCAGGTTGCCATTGCCGCCGGCCCGCACCGGCAGTTGCACGGCGGCCTGGCCGCCGATGTAGGTGCTGATGGCGATCTCGGCGGGGGCCAGCATGCGGCAGTCAATCTTGCCCGGCTCACGGGAAAAGCGCGCCAGCACCTTGCCGCGCACGGTGAACAGGCAGGCGTTGTCGATGTGGCGGATGCCTTGCAGCGCATCGAGGTTGGTGGCCGCGCTGGCCTCGTCCTCGAAAATCAGCGCGGCGTCGCTGCGGCTGCCCACCAGGCCGGCGATCGAATCGACTTCTTCCAGCAGGGCCGCGCGCGAACGCACCACCTCGGCCGAAAAGAACACCACGCCGGCGGCCACGATCGCTACCGCGCTGACGGCCACGATGATCAGCAATAGCTTGCGCTGCAACGAGGCAATCATGTCATGGCCCGCCTTCGCCCACCACGTTGACGGCGATTTCAATCAGATTGGCGCTGACCTTCAGTTTCGCGCGGCGCAGCGGCGTCAAATTCATATTCCAGCGCATGCGTTCGGCGCGCAGGACAAAGCCGATGCCGAACCCTTCCTCCATGGCGCTGGCCGAACTGCTGACGGTCAGCACCGGCGCGGCGCCGACGATGGCGTCCAGGTCGCCGCCACCGAGCGCGCGGACACTGTCCGCATACAGCACGTGGCAGCGCGCCACCTCATCCGCCCTGGCGACGGCGATCACGCTGATCGGGTGGCCCCGGTATTGGCGCCGCTCGGCCGCCATCAATGCGGTGCGCATGGGCTGGTTGCCGGCCACGCAAATGATGAACGGCGCGTCGCTCCGGGCAAACGCGGCGGCCGGCCATTCGACGAATTGGGTGTAATTGAAAATCAGCGCGGCCTTGACCACGGTTTCGTCCGCGCGCACGCCGGCCGCCGCCGCTGGGCAGGCCGCGGCGCACAGCGCCAGGGCGGCCGGCAGCATGCGGCGCAGGCGCTTAAAACACATATTTCGCGCTCACGTAAAAACTTCTGCCGTGGTATTCGAACGGGTTTTCGGTGATGTACGAAGCACCGATGGAGGCATTGTCTGCGCGGTGCGGCGCGGTGGCGAACAGGTTGGCGACGCCGGCCGCGAAGCCCCACCGGTGTGTGCCCCGGGGCGCATATTCCGCTTCCGCGTTGGTGACGGACTTCGATGGCCGGGCCACCACGGCGGCGCCGTTGTGCCATGACGAGTCACCATAAAACGCGGTGCTGGCCGTGAAGCGCCAGGCACCGCTGCGGTGCCGTACGGTGACGCTGGCGCGCTGTCCGGGGACCTGGTGCGCCAGGTTGTGCAGAGTTTGCGCGCTCAGCACGAAACCCCGGCCATTGGGCTGGACGCGGGTGGTGACGTGGCTGAAATTGAGCTTGAACTCGGTGGCGCCGAACGCGTGCTCCAGTTCATAGGCGCCGGACAGGTCGATGCCGCGTGTGGTGGAGTCGGCGGCATTGTTGAACACCACGATGTTGTCATACTCGTCGCCGTGATGGATGCCGGCCGCCAGCAGGCGGCGACGGATGTCGTCCGTCAGGCTCATCGGGTTCGATAGTTCGATCCGGTCTTGCACCGCGATGCGGAAGGCGTCGACGCTGAGCGACAGCGCCTGGCGCTGGTAGGCCATGCCCAGCGACAGGTTGCGCGAGATTTCCGGTTCCAGTGGCTGGGCGCCGAAAAAGCGCGCGATGTCGCTGGTGGGCGGAATGATGCCGGCCACCAGCACCCGGGCGCCGACATTGCCGGCATTGTGGGTGATGTTGGTCAGGTGCGACTGGCCCGGTGACGGCGCGCGGAAACCGGTGCCCATCGCGCCGCGCAAGGTCAGGTGGTCGCTGATCAGGTAGCGCAGCGAGAGCTTGCCGTTGAGCGTATTGCCAAAGTCGGAATAGCGCTCATAGCGCAAGGCCGCCGAGACCAGCAGCGGGTCGTTGATCCGGTATTCGCTGTCCGCGTAGGCGCTGGCGTTTTGCCGTGCGAAGCGGCCCGCCGCGCTGGGATCGATGCCGGGCATGCCGTTGGCGCCGATGCCCATGGTGGTGAACGGGCCGGTTTGCCACGACGCGGCTTCGCCGGCGCGGCTAGTATACGCTTCCTGGCGCCATTCGGCGCCGGCCGCCAGGTTCAGGCGCGATGTCATTGGCCAGACGAAGTCCAGGTTCAGCGCGCGCTCGGTCTGCGTCAGTGACCCCAGATCGAAGCGGGTCGGCGAGGCCCGGCCCAGCGACGGGTTGATGGTGTCGTTCAGGCGGAAGTCCAGGCGGCTGCGGGCCAGCGACAGGCTGACATCGAAGCTGGCGCCATCGGGCAAATCGCCGCTGATCCCGGCCACTTGCATGAAGTCGGTATGGCGCGCGGCCAGCCGTGGCGTAAAGCCGCCCGGATACAGCGACTGGAAATTGAACCAGCCACCGGCCGCCGCCAGCGCCAGGCAATTGCGCGCGGCCTGGTAGCCGTGCTGGTCGCCGGGCACGGCGGGGCAGGGATTGATCGCGCCGGACTGGCTATCGAGGTTGTTGGTGAAAAAATTGCGCGTCAGCGCGCGGTAATTGAAGGACGCCTCGCTGTGCGCGTTGCTGTAATTGCCGAACAGGTAAGCGTGCGCCCCCGATGGTAAATCGAGGCGCGCATTCCACAGCAGGCGGCGGGAATCGAGCGCGGGGCTGCCCCATACTTGTGCCGGATTGGCCACCGGCAGTCCCTGCCTGGCGTAATACGCGGCGTCGGGACGCTGGCTGCCGCGCGATTCGCCATCGCGCCCGACCCATTCACCCGTCACGTTGAGGAACCCGCTGTCGCCCAGGCGCGTGCCGGCATTGACCGAGGTGCGGGTATAGGCGCCGTTGCCGCGCCCGCTGCCGCCACGTTCGACCTCGACCTCGCCGCCTTCCGCGCGGTCCGGCAAGATCAGGTTGATGACGCCGGCAATCGCGTCCGAGCCATACTGCGCCGACGCGCCATCGCGCAGCACTTCGATTCGCTTGACGCCAAACGCGGGCAATTGCGACAAGTCCGCGCCCTGCGAGCCCAGCATGGTCGGCGCGCTGATACCCACTTGCACCAGCGGCGAACGGTGGAAGCGCTTGCCGTTCAACAGCACCAGGGTTTCATCGGCCGGCAAGCCGCGCAGGCTGAACGCGCGCACATGCGAGCTGCCGTCGTTCAGCGGCTCGGTCAGGTAGTTAAAGGACGGCACCAGGTCGCGCAGCACCATGTTCAAGTCGTTGCTGCCGCCATGGGCGGTGCGGATATCATCGCTGGAAAAGCTGACCACCGACAGCGCGGTGTCCTTCAGCGTATGCCCGTCAAAGCGCACGCCGGTCGATACCGGAACCTTGATCAAGTCATCCAGCGGCAAGTCGAACAGGTTGCTGTCGCGCTCCGGAGCGGCCGGCGCCGCCAGCACGGTTGCTGCGCCGGCGGAGCAAACCACGGCCAAGGCCAGGCGGGTCAAGCTGCTGCTGCGGGTTGCCATTGGCATCGGTCCTTTTTCGCGAATGATGCCCATGGTCGCGGGAAGACCTGGTTGGGCAACTGACTATTAAGACGCAATTTTATTGTCTACGTCACCCTTTGTGCGTCACCTGACATGCCATCCGCATCACGATTGCTACATTTGTACCGAAACAGGACAGGAATGCCGCTTGACGGCCGTTGCTCGTGTTGGGCGCGCAACAGGTAGCTGCGAGGCGCCGGCCAGGCATCGGTGTCGCTATGCCATGTAGTCTTGCAAGCCCGCTACCAGCGCGTCAAACACCACGCGGCAGCGCGGGCTGTTGCGCAAGTCGGCATGCATGGCGACCCAGGTGTCGAACGTGATGGCCAGCGCGTCGGGCAGCACACGGACCAACGCGGGGGCGCGCCGCGCCAGCGGCGTCTGGCAAATGCCAATACCGGCGCCGGCGCGGATCATGGCCAGTTGCGCCAGGTTGCTGTCGGCGCGGATCGCCAGCGCATCGCGGCCAAAATCGGGTAGCTTGGCCGCCATGCCGCGAATGAAGGGCGTGACCTGGTCATAGCCGATCAGTGCATGGCCGGCCAGGTCGGCCGGGTGACGCGGCGTGCCATGGCGCTGCAGGTAGTCGGGGTGGGCATGGAAACCCAATTCGACCGCGCCCACGCGGCGCGCAATCAACTGGTCTTGCGCCGGCGCCGTCATGCGCACCGCGATATCGGCTTCGCGCTGCAATAAATCTTGCACCCGGTCCGACAACGCCAGTTCCACGGTCAGGCCGGGATACTGTTCGCGCAGCGCCGCCACGATTGGCGGCAAGACTTCGACCCCGATCACGTCACTGGCCGTCACCCGCACCACACCGTGCACGCCGCCCAGGCCGCCCTCGCCGGACGCGGCCCGTTCCAGCGCGGCGGCGATACTGGCCATGGCTTGTGCATGGGGACGCAGCGCGTGCGCCGCATCGGTCGGCAGCAGGCCGGCCTGCGAGCGGGTAAACAGCACCAGGTTCAAGGCTTGCTCCAGTGCCGCGATGTGGCGCCCCACGGTCGGTTGCGTAATGCCCAGCGCGCGGGCGGCGCCGGACAGCGAGCCTTCCGTCAGCACGCCGAGGAAGGCGCGGTACCACTCCCATTCAATGCTCTGTGCCATACATTTTTGTATAGTTGTTTGCTTATGTTCGCTAATTTTAATTGAGCCGGGTCCCGGTTACGCTGTCATCCATCAATTCAACTCCGGGAGGTGGCAATGAACGCGGAAAAAACCGTATTGGTGCTGGGTGCGAGTGGCGGGATTGGCGGCGAAGTGGCGCGCCAGATGCGCGACGCGGGATGGACCGTCAAGGCGCTCAAGCGCGGCATGGCGCAGGCGTCGGAACAGCGCGACGGCATGCTGTGGCTGCGTGGCGATGCGCTCGATGCCGCCGACGTGGCGCAGGCGGCGCAGGGCTGCAGTGTGCTGGTCCATGCGGTGAATCCGCCCGGCTACCGCAACTGGTCGACACAGGTGCTGCCGATGCTCGACAACACCATCGCCGCCGCCCGCCGGAGTGGCGCGCTGGTGGTGTTGCCCGGTACCGTCTACAACTACGGCCCGGATGCGTTCCCGCTGGTGACGGAAGCGTCGCCCCAGCACCCGGTGACCCGCAAGGGCGCGATCCGGGTCGAGATGGAACAGCGCCTGCGCGCCTATGCGCAGCAGGGCGGCCGTGTGCTGGTGCTGCGGGCCGGTGATTTCTTTGGGCCGCAGGCCGGCAACAGCTGGTTTTCGCAGGGGCTGGTCAAGCCGGGGCAGGCTGTCACCCGCATCAGCAATCCCGCCGATCGCGGTGTCGGCCACCAGTGGGCCTACCTGCCGGATGTGGCCCGCACCATGCTGGCGCTGATCGGCCAGCGTGATCGGCTCGAACCGTTTGCCACCTTCCACCTGGGTGGCCACTGGGATGCCGACGGCACGGCCATGGCGCGCGCGATTGCCCGCGTGGTGCTGCGCCATGGCGGCAAGGCACCCGTGATCGGCGCGATGCCGTGGTGGTTGCTGACACTCGCGTCACCCTTCGTGGCCACCCTGCGCGAACTACTGGAAATGCGCTACCTGTGGCGCCAGCCGGTGCGCATGGAGAATGCCAAGCTGGTGGCGGCACTGGGTGCTGAACCGCTGACGGCGCTTGATGACGCGGTGGAGGCGACATTGCTGGGCCTCGGGTGCCTGCCGCGTGCGCCGGCCGCGCTACCGGCATCATGATTGCGATTGTGGCTGCCTCGGCGCGGCGTCGCCACGGTGTTTGATGCGATGTTGAAGCATGCCATTTCGCTATCTGTACTATCGTTTATTTCATTTCCATTGAAAGATTTTTTCTCCCTCTGTAGAGCACAAAATTTGTCTGGAAGTGTGAGCCAGCACACACAAGACGCCCTGTAGCTGCGCGGCAATCCTGCTATTATTGGTTCAAGCAATATCTATATTTGCTGTGCAGAATTTGTGTGTGGAAAGGGGAAATCCGTGGAGCCGCTACAGAATAATCCGCCCGACGATGCAAGCACGATGCCGCCGCCATTGGCGCGCCGAGTGGACACCCGGCAGTCGCTGCCGCCGAAAGGTTTTTGCTGGTATTGCGACCGGCCGGTGGACAGTGTCAAACGCTTTTGCGGCAAGGATTGCCACGACGCCTTCGACGAAGAAGACGAATTCACCAAGTAGGTCAGCCGGCCAGCGCCGGTTGCAGCGCCGCCAGCGCTGCTTCGAAATCAAACTGGTGCGCGGCGGACGCCACTTCCTGGAATGTCGCCACGCCCAGGCAGGACGCCAGTGCGGTGGCGGACTGCTCCAGCACTTCGATCGCATCGCCATTGCCCTCGTCCAGCAGCATCGCCAGCCGCGCCAGCAGGGCGCGGCTTTCCGGCGTGGCAGGTTCCGCCGCAGCGCTGACCATCGCAGGATCGTCCACCGTATCTGCCACCGTATCTGCCACCGTATCTCCCACCATCTCTTGCAGGTAGGCGTCCAGCACGCGCAGCAGCCCCGCCAGCGCTGCCTCCACCAGGTCCAGCGTGGCCGGCAACTCCAGTCCCGCTGACAGGAAACCGTGTTCCGCCATCACGGCCAGCTGCTGCAATTCTTGCGCACCGATCATGCCGGCCGCCCCCTTGAGGCTGTGGATGCGGCGCTGGGCGTCGTCGGTATCGCCTTGCGCCAGGGTTTGTCGCACCTGGTCAACCACGTGCTGGTAATCCTGCCGGAAGCGGCGCAGCAATTGCCGGTACAGGCGCTGGTCGCCCATCAGGCGTTGCAGGCCTTGGTCGATGTCGATGATATGCTGTACGGCGGGTGGTTCGCCGGGATCGGCGTAAGAAGTCATCGAGCATCTCGCATAGAAATGTCTGAGACAACACCATAGCATCCCCGCCGCTGGTTGGTGTATCGCAACGGTGATTATCGTGTTGTAAAAGCCCCATTGCGACGGACGACGCTGCGCATACCTGTGACAAGTCAAGACGGAAGTGTCCAGCACGGTAAAATAGGGGGAATAATCACCTTAGCAACCTTAGCCATAAGTTACTGATGACCTTACCCAAGCAGCGTTTGCAACGCGCCAAGTTCGCCTTGCCCAGCTTTGTCACCTTGCTGTCGATTGCCTGTGGCTTCGGCAGCATCGTCATTTCCGTCGACAACGCCTATATCGGCAATGCCCACGATTACCAGATGGCCGCCGTGCTGCTGGTGCTGGCCGGCGTGTTCGATGCGTTGGACGGTTTTGTCGCCCGCGCCACCGGCACCAGTTCGGAATTCGGCGTGCAGCTCGATTCGATTGCCGACGTCATGAATTTCGGCTGTGCGCCCGCCGTGCTGCTGTATTGCTATGGCTTTGTGCTATTGGGACAGGATCACGCGCAATTGCTGCGTATCGGCGGCATTGCCAGCTTTATTTTTGTGACGTGCGGCGCGCTGCGACTGGCGCGCTTCAATGTGATGGTGGGGCGGACCGACCCGAAATACTTTGTCGGCATGCCGATTACCGCCGGCGCCGCGTGCGTGGCGTCGGCCGTGGTGGCGTGGCCGGAACCGGCCACCACCGCGCTGCACGGCTACCTGATCGTGCTGCTGTTGCTGGTGGTGGGCTTCCTGATGGTGTCGACCATTCGCTTCCCCAGCTCCAAGCAAAAGAAAAGCAAAGCCGCGCTGGCGCTGCTGGTCGCTTGCCTGGCCTTGTTTGCCTGGCTGACCACGTCGTTCTTCGCGCTGTTCTTCGTGGTGTACGTAATTGGTACGCTGGCGCTGAACCTGGCGTGGAAATCGGGATGGCAGGGCATTGCGCCCCCCATCGTGTACGGCAACGAAGAGCTTTAAATCAGGCGACCTCGTGTCCGCGCGCCGCGCGCAGGATCTCAAACCATTGTGTGCGGCTCAGCGTGAACCCGGTGGCGGCCACGGCTTCCGCAATCGCGGCGATGCGGCCGGAGCCGGTCAGCGGCACCGGGCGGCATGGCAGTTGCATGATCCACGCAAAGACCACCGACGCGAACGGGCGCTGGACCTCGTCGGCCACGCGCGCGATGGTGGCGCGCAGGCGTTCACCGGCGGCGTCACCGCCCGAGAACAGGCGACCGCCGCCCAGCGGCGACCAGATCATCGGCGCCACGCCCATATCCTGTAAGCCGTCCAAGGTTTCATCGAACATCGGCGCCAGATGCAGCGGCGAGAACTCGACCTGGTTGGTGGCCAGCGCGATGCGGCGGTTCAGTGCTTCGAACTGGTGACGGCTGAAGTTCGATACACCGAAGTGCCTGACCTTGCCCTGCTCGCGCAGGCGGGTAAAGGCGCCGGCGATCTCGTCGAAATCCATCAGCGGATCGGGACGGTGGATCAGCAGCAAATCCAGGTGATCCGTGTGCAGCGCGCGCAGCGAGGTCTCGACCGAGGCGCTGATGTGGGCCGCGCTGGTGTCGTAATGCTGGATCGTGTGGCCCGGATGTTTGCCGGACAACAGCTTGATGCCGCATTTGCTGATGATCTGCATGCTGTCGCGCAGCGACGGCTTCAGGGCCAGCGCTTCGCCGAACAGCGCTTCGACGCCATAGTCGCCATAAATATCGGCGTGGTCGAAACTGGTCACGCCCAGCGCCATGCACTGTTCAATGAAGTCCAGCCGCTGCGCCGGCGCCATGTTCCATTCCGTCATCCGCCACATGCCGGCGACAATGCGCGACAGTTGCAGGCCACCCTGGTAGGTGGCGATGTTCGTCATTTCAGCCACAGGCGCACCGAGTCATAGGCGCGGCCGAAGATCGAGGCCTGGCCGACCGGCTCCAGCGTCACCACCGGCAATTCCAGCAGCGGTTTGCCATCGACCATCATCTTGACGGAACCGACGCGGGTGTTTTCCGCCAGCGGGGCCACCAGCGGGTCCTTGCGTTCCAACTGCGGTTTCATTTTTTGCGCCACGCCTTTCGGCACCGTCACCAGCACGTCTTGCGTGAAGCCGACCTTGACCTTGTTGAGCGAACCTTTCCAGATTTCCGGGCTGTCGATCACCTGGCCTTTGCTATACAGCTTGACCGTGTCGAAGTTCTGGAAGCCCCAGTTCAGCAGCTTCTGGCTTTCCGCCGTGCGTGCGCCATCCGACGAGGTGCCCAGCACCACGGAAATCAGGCGGCGGTCGCCGTTGGCGCCATTCGGGCGCTTGGCCGACGCGATCATGCAATAGCCGGCAGCTTCGGTATGGCCGGTCTTCATGCCGTCGACGGTCGGGTCCAGCCACAGCAGGCGGTTGCGGTTCGGCTGCGTGATCTTGTTGTAGGTGAAGCTTTTCACCGAATCGATCTTGTAGAACTCCGGGAAATCCTTGATCACGTTCTTGGCCAGCACCGACAAGTCTTGTGCGGTCGAGAAGTTCTCCGGGCTGGGCAAACCGTGCGGGTTGGCGAAACGGGTGTTGGTCAGGCCCATGCGCTGCGCTTCGCGGTTCATCAAGGTCACGAACGTGCCCTCGTCACCGGCCACGGCTTCAGCCAGCGCCACGGCGGCGTCGTTACCGGATTGCACCATCAAGCCGTGCAGCAGGTCGTTGATCGACACCGGCGTGGCCGGGTCGATAAACATTTTCGAGCTGCTGGCGTCGACTTTCCAGGCTTTGACGGAGACGTTGACTTTCTGGTTGATGTCCAGCTTTTTGTCGCGGATGGCCTGGAACGTCACATAGGCCGTCATGATCTTGGTCAGCGACGCCGGTTCAATCCGTGCGTTCGGGTCTTGCGACGCGATGATCTGGCCGCTCGTCATGTCCAACAACAGCCACGATTTGGCGGCGATGGTCGGGGCGGGAAGAGTCTGTGCGACGGCGGACGTCATCAACAGCACACTGGTGGCCAGCGCTGCGAGGTATTTTTTCATGTTGCGAGTATTGGGTTGGTCTAATGAATGGCCGACATTATAAATAACTTGGGTGCCGGGCCTTCAGGCCGGGCATCCACATTATAAAAAGCTTGGGTGCAGGGCCTTTTGGCCGGGCATCCACATTATAGAAAGCTTGGGTGCCGGGTTTTCGGGCCGGGCACCGACATATTAATGGTTCACTCGTCGTCGGAGTCGCGCGGTTGGCCGCTTGCGGCGTCATTGCGCCACAGCGCCTGCACCCACGATTTAATGTGGCCCAGCTTGCGGTGGAAGAAATGGTCGGCGCCGGGAATCACGATCACGGGCACGTCTTGCGGGCGCACCCAGTCCAATACCGCCAGCAACGGGATGGTGTCGTCGTTTTCGCCGTGGATCAAAATCGTGTCGGCCGGAATATCGGCCATTTGCCATTTGCCGGCGGCGGCGCCGACCAGCACCAGGCGCTGGGCCGGGGTGCCGGCGTCGGCCAGGCGCTTGGCCAGTTGCGACTGGACATAGGTGCCGAACGAAAAACCGGACAGCGCCACCGGCAAGCCGGGGAATTTGGCCGTCATGTGCTGGTACAGCAGGCCCATGTCGTCGGTTTCGCCATGGCCGTGGTCATGCACGCCTTCGGACGCGCCGACGCCGCGGAAATTGATGCGGGCCACCACGTAACCGAGGCCGATGAAGGTGCGCATCAGGGTCACGGCGACCTTGTTGTCCATGGTGCCGCCATACAGCGGGTGCGGGTGCGCCACCAGCGCGATGCCGCGTGGCGTGGCGCCGTCGGCCGGCAGGTCGATCAAGCCTTCGATCTGGCCGGCGCCGCCGGCGATCATGAAACGTTCAGAGGTTTTGTTCAGCATAGGGATTCGGGGCTCAGATCTTCAGTCGTTCCACGGGCTTGCCGCCCACCAGATGGGAATCGATGATTTCATCGATATCGGAGGTATCGACATAGGTGTACCAGGTGCCTTCCGGGTAGACCACCATGACCGGGCCTTCTTCGCAGCGGTCCAGGCAACCGGCCTGGTTGATGCGCACTTTGCCCTGGCCATTAATGCCAAGTTCCTTGCAGCGCTTTTTCGCGTGTTTTTGCGCGGTTTCGGCGCCATGGTCGCCGCAGCTGTTGCGGCCGTCGTCGCGTTTGTTCATGCAAAAGAATACGTGACGCTCGAAATAGGGTTTGTTGCTGTCGCTCATGATGGGGCCTCGCTGATCTATAGCCCTTAATGATACCTGTCCCTCGGGGATGGTGCCTATTGCCGGTTCAGCTTGTGTGACGGCAGCAGCAGGAACCACAGCGCGAAGTAAGGCCACATGACCGCCAGGAACTGGGCCGCGCCATTGAAATTGAGGAATTTCCCCTGCACCCAGCCCTGTAACGTCGACAGGAAATAGGGATTCAGCGGCGTGGTATTGACAATCAATAAACTCAACACAATGGTGATGGCGGCCAGCCGCCGCTGCGCCACGAGTGGTGCGAACACCAGTCCGGACAGCATGATGGCGCCGATCAGGAAGCCGCCCTGGGCGCCGGGCGTGACCCAGACAAACGCGTTTTCCGGTGTAAACAGCAGCGCCGTGGCCAGGGACTTCAGCACCACGGCCGAGGCGATCAGCGCGATCAGCAGGCCGGCGCGGGGCGAGGGGCGCCGGGTCAGGCACAGCAAGGTCAGGCCCGCGCCGACCATGCCGCAGGCGGTGACGATGGTTTCCGACAGCCAGTACTGTTCCACCGTCAATTCCACGCCGGGGCGCAGTAACTCCACCAGGTCGATACTCATGTCCAGCCATTCCGACATCCAGTCCGACAGGATCGGCAGGATTTGCCCATGCCCGAACAGGAAGCTTTGCGGATAAATCTGCGCCAGCGGCCACAGCGCCATCAGTACCAGGCCCTGGCTGGTGTGCTGCACGAACCAGCGCTGCCGGACCCGGTACAGCGGGCTGCCATCGAGCAGGCGGCTGGCCGTCAGGACCCCCAGCAAGGCGCCAAACGCGGCGCCGCCGGCATTGGTATAAAAATCCAGGTTGGACGACACCCGGCTGGGCAGGTAGGTCTGCACCGCTTCCATCAGACCGGAAACAAAGGCGCCCAGCAGCGCCGCGACCACGAAGGCCAGCGCGCCGCGCATGCGCGGATACAGCGCATACACGATCAGCGTGCCGAGTGGGATATAGCCGACGACATTGATGATGGCGTCGAAGCGGGTCCAATAGCGCGGCATGGCCGTATGCTGCAGGAAGATGAATGGTGACAGGCCCTGGTTGTGCCAGCCGGAGAACGGATACCAGCTGGCGTAGAGGATCAGCGCCGCATAGGCAACCAGGGTGGCGCGCGCCACCGGCGACGGTGCGCGCTGGCGCACGGTCGGTTGCGTGAGTGCGGGCTGTTCCTGCATGCCGGTCTTGTCTTACGGCTGTTGCTGCGGCGGCAGCGTATTCAGCCACGCGACGATGTCGGCGGCAATCGCATCGGTCGATGCCGCCAGGGCCCGCGCGCCGCCGGCCGCGTCGGCGCTGGGGGCGTCGCTACTGCGGGTGAACGTGCGCTGGTCGATCAGCTTGTGGTGGCGGAACAGTGACGCGCGCAGCGACACCTGGCCGGTGCTGTGCGCGGCGCTGTCGAAATGCTGGCTGAAGTCATCGGCCTCCAGCCGCAGCAGCGGCAGGCCGACCGCCGCATCGGTGGTGGCCAGCACCTTGACGCCGGCTTGCGCGAGGCGGCCCTTGATACGCTGCGACAGCAGCTGCAGCGGGGTCACGCTCCAGGTGTTGTGGGCGTAGGGGCGGGCTTGCTGCGCATCGGCATACAGCAGGCGGTACACCATGCGGTTGCTGTCGAGCGAAGCGGGGCCGCTGACGTCGGACACCACCAGTGCCGGTGTACTCACCGCCGGCCGCGGCGCCTGGCTGGCGGGCAGCGGGCCGAAGTCATACACGGCCGGTGCGGGTGCCTTCGATGCGCAGGCACTCAGTGTCAGCAGTGCGGTGATCGTGGCCAGGTGGCGGAGAGAAATGGTCATCATCGTTGGTCCCCCATTACGCAGGGCGGCGCAGGGTCGGCAAGGTTAGCGCAATCAGCGCGGGCAGGCAACATGCTATTCGCGTCAGCGCTTGCTGTCCGGCGCCGCAAAACCCGGTTCACCCGGCCCCGGCGGCGTTTCCGCATTACCGAACAAAATGCTTTGCGGCCGCTCGTTCAGGGTCGTCATGGCGCGCCGCACCGAGCGCATCGACGAGCGGGTTTCATCGGTCAGTGCATTAATATTGGGCAGCGTTTCCAGTTCGACGCCGCCGGCCACGGTTTCCAGCGACAGGCCGACGCGGTCGATCGTGTTGTTCAGGCGTGCGATGGTGCCGTTCGGTCCTTGCAGGCTGGTGGTGATGTTTTTCGCATCGTCCGTCAGCCGGTTGACGGACGCCAGCGTGCCATTGGCCTGCTGCACCAGCGATGGCAATTGGTCCAGCGTCGGTTGCAACTTGGCCGGCAATTCACGGTAAGCGCGCGCCGTCTCACTGACATCGGTAAACGCCTGCAGCATGGCTTCCCGGTTGTGGCCATCGAGCAGGTCATTCATGCGGTCGGCCACCTGCTCGGCTTTCGACAGGATGTTCTTGCCGCGTTTTTCCAGCTGGTCGAACAAGCCAGGCAGCAGCGGGATCAGTGATGGGCTTTGCTGGCTGGTGCCGAGCAGCGGCGCGCCGGTTTTTTCATCATCGAGCTGCACATAGGCGATGCCGGTGACGCCCTGGTAGCCCAGGGTGGCATAGGTGGTTTTGGTAACCGGCGTTTCCGGGTCGATCGAAAGGTGGATCAGAATCTGGCCCGCCACCTTCTGGTTGAAATCGATGGCGTCCACTTTGCCCACTTCCAGGCCCCGGTAGCGCACGGCCGCCTGGGGATTGAGGCCGGGGATCGACAGCGTGGTGGCGATCAGGTACGGATTGCGTTCAACCCGGTCACGGTTGAACCAGATGCCCAGCAAGATGGCCGCCGCCAGCAAGGTCAGCGTAAAGAACCCGGTCATCAGGGCATGTGATCTGTTTTCCATGCTTACTCCTTGGTTTTGGCATCCAGCGCTTCCAGTGCACGCCTGCCGCGGTCACCGAGGAAGAACTGCTTGATGAAGGGATGGTCGACCTTGATCACGTCGCGCGTGGGGCCGACGGCGATCACATGCTTTTCCGCCAGCACCGCAATCCGGGTCGACAGGGCGAACAAGGTGTCGAGATCGTGCGTGACCATCACCACGGTGAGGTTCAATTCGCGGTGCAGCGTTTTGATCAGGGCGACAAAACTTTCCGATAAATCGGGATCGAGGCCGGCCGTCGGCTCATCGAGGAAGAGTAATTGTGGTTCCAGCGCCAGGGCGCGCGCCAGCGCGACCCGCTTGATCATGCCGCCGGACAGGTCGGCCGGCATCTTGTTCACATGTTCCGGACCCAGTCCCACCATATTCATCTTCAGCAGCACGGCGTCGCGTACCACGTCTTCGGGCAGGGTGCGCAATTCGCGCATCGGCTGCGCGATATTGTCGAACACCGTCAGCGCCGAATACAGCGCGCCCTGCTGGAACAGCATGCCCCAGTGATTGCGCAATTGCTGCAAGTGTTCGGCATTGGCTTCTGTGATGTCTTCACCAAAGATGCGCACGCACCCGCGCGTCGGACGTTCCAGGCCCAGCATCTGGCGCAACAGCACGGTCTTGCCGGTGCCGGAGCCGCCGACGATGGACATGATCTCACCCTGCTCGATATCGAGGTTCAGATCCTGGTGCACCACCGTGCGGCCGAAGCGTGTTTGCAGGTTGGTGATCTGCACCACCGGCACGCTGCCATCGAGGGTCAGTTGGCCATTGCCATCGGGGCAGGCGCACGCGTCGTCAGTTGCTTGGTGATTGTCGTTCATCAGTAACCCACGCCATTGAAGACGATGGCAAACACCGCGTCGGCCAGGATCACCACGGTAATGGCGGTGACCACCGAGGTGGTGGTGCCGTGGCCCAGGCTTTCGGTATTGGGCTTGATGCGCAAACCGAAGTGGCACGACACCAGCGCGATCAAGGTGCCGAACACCACGCCTTTGCCAAGGCCGATGATGTAATTGGCCAGCGGCACGGCGTCCGGCAATTTCTGGATGAAGTAGCGTGGCGACAAATTCAGTTCGATCTTGGCCGAGACCATGCCGCCGATCAGCGCCATGGCGTCGGTCCAGATCACCAGCAGTGGCAGGGACACGGCCAGCGCGATGACTTTCGGCAGGATCAGGCGGAAGCCGTGTGAGATCCCCATCACCAGCATGGCGTCGAGTTCCTCTGTCACGCGCATGACGCCCAGTTGCGCCGTGATGGCGGAGCCGGAGCGGCCGGCCACGAGGATGGCGGCCAGCAGCGGCCCCAGTTCGCGGATGACGCTCATGCCCAGCAGGTTGACGAGGTAAATGTCGCCGCCAAAGGTGCGTAATTGTTGGGCAGACAGGAACGACAGCACCACGCCGATCAAGAATCCCACCAGCGCCGTGATGCCCAGCGCTTCAAAGCCGGCATGGTAGATATTGGCGGAGATTTCGCGCCAGGGGCCGCGCATCGGGTTGCGGGCAAAACGGAACAGGTCTTGCGTGACCTGGCCGATGAGTTTGACAAAGCCCAGGAAATGCTCGAAGAAGCCCATCATGGCAAAGCCGAGCTTCATGACGGAGGTCAGGCGGTGGCTGCGCTGGCGCGGCAGTTCGAGCTTGCTGGCTTGTTCCAGCCGCTGGAAGAATTCGTCGTGGCCGTCGGCCAGTTTCAGGTTGGCGGGGTATTGTTTGCCCCACGCATTCCACAGCATTTGCGCGCCGATATGGTCGAGCGCCTGGATGCCCGACAGGTCCCAGCGCACGGTCTTGCCCCGCAGCTGCTGCAGCGATGCTTGCACGGCCTTGACCGTCTGGCGGTTGGCCAGTGCATGCACTTGCCAGGTCCCGCTGGCAGTAACCACCTCGGGACTGACGTTGAGAGAGGGCGCGGGAGGGCTGGACATAAGCTCAAGTGTAAGGGACTTTGGGCCCTGGCGCCACTTTGGAGCAATCGCGTGTGCAGGTCGCTCTGTTCGCACTCGAACAGAACGGCCCGACGACATAAGGACTCATGCCGCCAGATGCCGCACCTGCCGCTGTGGCGCGTTGGCCTTGGGCGTCTCGTGTCCATGCTTCTTGCCGGTGGAAACATCGCTACCCACCAGCGCCGCCGCCGCTGGCGCGTCCATGCCCCGTTGCACCAGCCACTTTTGCACCATGGCGGCCAAACGGTCCAGCGCGATGCGGTGGGTGGCATCGGTATTGGCATACAGCCAGTCGGCAAACGCCATGAACTGCTCGAACGGTGCATCGGAAAGCAGCACCGGCAGGGTATTGGTGAAGCGGCCGGAGTTGGCCACCAGGTCCCAGTAGCGGGCGAAGCGCACCAGCCGCTGCATGGTCGGGAAGTCGATGTGTTTATTGGCCAGGATGGTGTAGGGCGGGTGTGGGTCGAACACCAGATTGAACGGTTCCGTGTGGCGGATGATCGGGGTGCCGCGCAGGCGCTTCAGGATGCCGAACTGGATTTCATGCGGTCCCAGCGACCACAGTTGATTAAAGCCGGCCGCGAAGCTTTCCACGGTTTCGCCGGGCAGGCCCGCGATCAGGTCCACGTGCATGTGGGCGGTGGAGTGGTCGCACAGCCAGCGGATGTTGTCGGCCGCTTTCTGGTTGTCCTGCTTGCGGCTGACCAGGCTTTGCACTTCGGGATTGAAGCTCTGGATACCGATTTCAAATTGCAGCGCGCCGGGCGGGAACTTGCTGATGCCTTCTTTGAGCGCGTCGGGCAGGTGGTCGGGCACCAGTTCAAAGTGGGCGTAGACCGGATCGTCGGGGGCTGCTGCCAGCTTGTCGAGGAAGAATTGCATGATCTTCAGGCTGGTCTTGATATTCAGGTTGAAGGTACGGTCGACGAACTTGAACAGGCGGGCGCCACGCTGATACAAGGACTCCATCTCCGTCAGGAAGGCGTCGATATTGAACGGCCAGGCCGTCTTGTCCAGTGCCGACAGGCAGAATTCGCACTTGAACGGGCAGCCGCGCGAGGCTTCCACGTAGAGGGTGCGGTGCTTGATGTCGTCGTCCGAATACAGCGCGTAGGGCAGTTTGATATCGGCCAGCGGCGGCTGTTGGCCGGCATGGACTTTCATGATTGGCTTGGGGCCATTGAGGATCTCGCCGCACAGTTTCGGGAACGTGACGTCGCCCCAGCCGGTGATCACGTAATCGGCCTGTTTGACGATCTCCTGCTCATTGGTCTCGTACGATACTTCGGGCCCGCCCAGTATCACCGTCACATGGGGCGCGACGCGTTTGAGCATGCCGACGACTTTATTGGTTTCCTCGACATTCCATATATAGATGCCGAATCCGACGATGGTTGGATTGTGCTGCAGGATGCGTTCGACGATTTCCGTGGTCTTGGCGCCGATGACGAATTCCTGGATGGTCGTTTGCTCCTGCCACTCCCCCATATTGGCCAGCAGGTAGCGCAATCCCAGCGAGGCGTGGGTATAGCGGGCATTCAGGGTGGTCAGCAGGATGGTCATGATAAAAACATTAACGACAAAAGGGATATTTTACCCTTGCCAGATCATCTTGGCTTCGGCTATAGTTCTGTCCCCGCGCTGCTGAGCACTGCTCGCAGCGAAGGAAGAGAAAAAAGAGGGTGTTGACGGTTCAAACGAAACACTGCATAATCTCGCTTCTCTGCTGCTGACGAACAAAACGCTT
Organism: Burkholderiaceae bacterium; assembly: GCA_019751755.1. Taxonomy (GTDB): domain Bacteria; phylum Pseudomonadota; class Gammaproteobacteria; order Burkholderiales; family Burkholderiaceae_D; genus Rugamonas. The sequence goes on from JAIENA010000516.1 coordinate 25,615, forward strand.
CGTCAAATACGAAAAGTAAGCAGCCTTCTTTAAAAAATT
>JAIENA010000436.1 GCA_019751755.1 Burkholderiaceae bacterium
CGCTTTTCAATTATATGGAATTCAATCCCGCCACACTCGACCCCAATGCCGTCTACCGCCTGCTGGTCGGCAGCATCGTGCCGCGTCCGATCGCCTGGATCAGCACGGTCAGCGCCGACGGCGTCGCCAACCTGGCGCCCTACTCGTTCTTCACCGTGGCCAGTTGCAATCCGCCGGTGCTCAGCGTCACGCAAGTCAATCCGCGCGAGCGCCTGTCGAAAGATACGCTGGCCAACCTGCGGGCCACCGGCGCCGGCGTGGTCAATATCGTCAGCGCGGCGCTGGCGGAACAAATGAACGCCACCTGCGCCGATTACCCGTCCGGCATCAGTGAGTTTAGCGCCGCCGGGATTGCCCGCGTGCCCAGCGTGGTGGTGGCGGCCGACGGCGTGGCGGACGCGCCGGTGCGCCTTGAATGCCGGCTGCGGCAAGTCATTGAAATCAGCGCGGAACCGTCCGGCGGCACCATGATGTTGCTCGATGTGGTCCACATCCATGTGGCGGATCGGGTCCTAACCAACGGCGCCATCGATCCGCAATGGCTCGATGCCGTGGGCAAGATGGGCGGCAATGGCTACACCCACACCCGCGAGCGCTTCGACCTGGCGCGTCCCGCCTACCGCCCACCGGCGTGACACATTGCCTTTATGTCACTACCTCACAACATAAAAGTTGATCTTTTTTCATCCATAAGCTTGGACGGATGCCAGCGGCGTTGCGAACGTATACACTGAACGTGTAGCAAGTTTCCAGAGGCGCAGATGCTCGACGATGTCACGATCACCATGAACCAGTTGCGGGTCGGCTTATACATTGAGCTGGACCTCAAATGGTTTGAGCATCCTTTTGCCTTCAGCCATTTCAAGATCAAGAGCGAAGAACAGATCAGCACCCTGCGCAGCCTGGGCTTGCAGACCGTGCGCTACAACCCCAGTCTCAGCGACATCGCACCGCCGCCACCGCAACAGGCGGAAGCGGAAGCCCCGGATCATCCCACCCCGGCGCCCGACATGTCACCCGCGCTGGCCGCCAAGCGCGCCATGATGGAGCGCCTGAAACAGGACCGCGCCAATGCCGCGCGCATCGAAGGCGCCTTTGCCAAAACCGCGCGCACCATCCGGGACATTGAAAAAAACCTGCTCACCAAGCCGGAAGACACCGCACGCCAGGCCAATCAATTGATCGCCCAGATCAGCGACTCCATCCTGTGCGCGCCGGAACTGGCGATCCATGTGATGGGCGACGCCCTGGGCAATGAAGAGCTGTACTTCCATTCGCTCAATGTCACGATGCTGTCGATCATGATTGCGCGCGAAGTGCAATTGCCGGCCGAACTGGCGTCCATACTGGGCCTGGGCGCGCTGTTCCATGATATCGGCCGCAAGAATATTCCCGACAAGATCCTGACCAAGATCGAGCCCTATACGCCGTCCGAGCAGCACCTGTATGAATTGCATGCGCAATATGGCTACGATATCGCGCAAAAGCTGCAATTACCGGCGGCCGTGGGCGCCATCGTGCGCGACCATCATGAACTCTTTGACGGCAGCGGCTATCCACGCCATTTAAAAGGGGAAGCCATCGGCGTGCTGGCGCGCATCGTCGCCATCGCCAACTATTACGATGAATTGTGCAATCCGGCCAGCATCGCGCTGGCGCTGACACCGCATGAAGCGCTGTCGATGATGTTTGCCAAGCACCGTGCGCGCTTCGATCCGAAACTGCTGCAAGTGTTTATCCGCTGCCTGGGCGTCTACCCGCCCGGCACCGTCGTGCAACTGTCGAATGGCATGACCGGCCTGGTCAGCACTGTCAATACCGCCAAGCCGATGCGGCCGATGCTGGTGATTTACGATGCCAGAGTGCCGCGCAGCGAAGCGATCATGGTGGATATGGAACAGGAGGCGGACCTGCAAATCGTCAACGCGATCCGGCCGGGACAAGTGCCGCCGGAAGTGTATAGCTACCTGAGCCCGCGCAAACGGGTCAGCTATTACTTTGAGGCCCAGTCAGCGGCGCCGGAAGCCGCGTAATTACGGCGTGTGCAATTCCATCGTGGCTTTCGGGAAGTCGCCAGCTACCGCCGTGGGAATAATGCGCAGCGCTTTTTCTATCGCCTCATCGATCAACGATTGCTCTTCACGGCGCGGACGGTGCAGCACGAAATCGGCCACCGGCTGCGCCAGATTCAAGGTGCGGGGGTGGCCGATGCCAATCCGCAGGCGCCAATAATCCTGTGTGCCCAGCGCGGCGGTGATGTCCTTCAAGCCATTGTGGCCGCCCGACGAACCACCCTTCTTCAGCTTGGCCGCGCCCGGCAACAAATCCAATTCGTCATGCACCACTAGCACTTCATCCGGATTGATCTTGTAAAAGCGGGCCAGCGCACCGACCGACTGGCCGGAACGGTTCATATAGGTTTGCGGCTCCAGCAGCCACAACTCGCGGCCACCCAGTGCGGTCTTGGCCATCAGGGCATTGAAGCGGGTTTCGCGCTGCAGGCGCGCGCCCGGCAAACTGTTGGCCAGGTTGTCGACCAGCCAGAAGCCGGCATTGTGGCGGGTTTGTTCGTATTCCGGGCCGGGGTTGCCGAGGCCGACGATCAGGCGGATGGACATGACTTATGCGGGTATAAAAAACGTGAGGATACAAAAAAACCCCGACTAGCGGGGTCTTTTTTCAAAGTACCCGATACCTTGGTATCAGGCGCTTCAATGATTACTTCTTGCCTTTTTTGGCTTCTGGTGCAGGAGCAGCCGCTTCAGCGGAAACTTGGCCAGCTGGTACCGAAACGGTAGCGATGGTCAGGTTTTTGCCGTGGGTCACAGCGGTCACGCCTTCTGGCAGTTTGATGTCTTTCAGGTGGATCGACTGGCCAACGTCAACGTTCGACAGGTCAACGGTGATGAATTCTGGCAGAGCCGATGGCAGGCACAGAACGTCGATTTCGTTGGCAACGTGCGAGATGGTGGCAGCGTGCAGTTTCACTGCTGGCGACGCTTCAGCGTTCACGAAGTGCAGAGCAACTTTCAGGTGAATTTTGGTGTTTGCGTCAACGCGCTGGAAGTCAGCGTGCAGAACCAGTTGTTTGAATGCGTGCATCTGGAAGTCACGCAGCAGTACTGGCTGGGTCACACCGTCGATTTCCATGTCCAGAACGGACGAGTGGAACGCTTCTTTTTTCAGCGCGTGGTACAGCGCGTTGTGGTCCAGGGAAATATTCACAGCAGCTTCGGAGCCGCCGTAGATGATGCCTGGGGTTTGGCCGGAAATACGCAGGCGGCGGCTCGCACCCGTGCCCTGCAGTTCGCGTTTGAATGCAACTACTTTCATTTGAAACTCCAATTTTTTGTGTGGGCGCCTGCTACCACAGGTGTCAGGCACCACGAAATACAAGACTTGCGCCTTGTGTGAGGAAGCGCCCCGCGACCAGGACGCTCCGGAAAAACAGCGGCGCAACCGGTCAAAAACCGGTCGCGCCGCTGTGGGATCGATATTTTATACTAATTAGTCGATGAACAGGGAGATCACGGAATCGCCCTTGATGATGCGTTTGAAGGTTTCGGCCAGCAGTGGCGCGCACGTCAGCTGACGGATTTTCGGGCAGGCCTTGCCGGCTTCGGACAGCGGAATCGTGTCGGTCACCACCAGTTCGTCCAGCGACGAATTCGTGATGCGCTCGATGGCAGGGCCGGACAAGACCGGGTGCGTGCAATACGCGACCACTTTCTTGGCGCCGCGCTCTTTGAGCACGTCAGCCGCTTTTACCAGCGTGCCGGCGGTGTCAACCATGTCGTCCATGATCACGCAGTTACGGCCTTCGACTTCACCAATGATGTTCATCACTTCGGAAACGTTGGCTTTTGGACGGCGCTTGTCGATGATGGCCAGGTCGCAACCCAGGCGTTTTGCCAGCGCACGGGCGCGCACCACGCCGCCCACGTCCGGCGACACCACCAGCAGGTTTTCTTCGGCTTTTTTCTGCAGGTCGCCCAGCAGGATCGGCGACGCGTAAATATTGTCGACCGGGATGTCGAAGAAGCCCTGGATCTGGTCAGCGTGCAGATCCATAATCAGGACGCGTTCCACGCCGGCGCTTTCCAGCATGTTGGCCACCACTTTCGCGGAGATCGCAACACGGGCCGAGCGCGGACGGCGGTCCTGGCGGGCATAACCAAAGTACGGGATGGCGGCGGTGATACGGCCAGCGGAAGCGCGCTTGAGCGCGTCAACCATCAGGATCAGTTCCATCAGGCTGTCGTTGGTCGGTGCGCAAGTCGATTGCAGCACGAAAACATCTTTACCACGGACGTTCTCGTTGATTTCGACCATGACTTCGCCATCGGAGAATTTCGATACGACAGCTTTGCCGAGTGGAATGCCGAGGTTCTTTGCGACCCCCTCCGCGAGCGCAGGGTTAGCGTTGCCGGTAAAAACCATCAGGTTTTCGTAAGCCATAGGGAGTCCCAGAGAAAATTTTGCGTTGATTCGAGATTGACTGCCGAAGGTACAGCTCGGATTTATTTCGATTGCCGTTCGGCACTTTGTTTCGATGCCGTTCGGCATCTGATATTTTACTCCGACTGGACGCTGCTGCATCGACAGACTCGGAGAGAATTGGTGGCAGGGGAACAAGGATTCGAACCTTGGTATGCCGGAATCAAAATCCGGTGCCTTAACCAGCTTGGCGATTCCCCTACGCTGAAACTTACTGCTTGTCGTTTTCGACGGTGCGTATTGTACACTGTTTTTAACGCTAAGCAAATCTTTTTTTACTGCGTTGATTTTTACATCAACTTTGCGGCAATTGGATGCTTTTTCAGTGATTTTGCTTTCCAGGCAGTCCAGACACCGCGTGCTTGTTCAAGCACCGCATTTGCCTGGCCTTCATCTGAGAAGGCGCAAAATACACAAGCTCCAGAACCCGTCATCCTTGCATCGCCAAATTGCGCCAGCCATTCGATGGCTTTTGCTATTTGCGGGTACAAGCGGATTGCAACCTGCTGCAAATCATTTCCTCCAAACTGCTTCAGCGAATCTTGCTTGCTGTAGTAGCTGCAGAAGGCCGCCATATTAACGGCTGGTGTGTTCCTTGTCAAATGCTCGTTCGTAAATATTTGCGCGGTCGGCACCGAGACCCCCGGTTCGATCACCACATACCAGCATTCCGGCAGGTCCACCGCCTGCAAGGATTCCCCCACCCCTTCGGCAAACGCGGACTCGCCAAAGATAAAGAACGGGATGTCGGCGCCCAGCGGCAAGCCCAGCGCCATCAACTCCTCGCGCTTCAAGCCGGCGTCCCACAGCTTGTTCAGCACCATCAGCACAGTGGCCGCATCAGACGAACCACCACCGAGGCCGCCGCCCATCGGCAGCACCTTATCGACCGCGATGTTGGCGCCGCGCGGCAGCATGCCGGTGCGGCGCACGACTTCCGCCTGCAACAGCCTGGCGGCACGGATCACCAGGTCCTGCTCTTCCGGCACCCCAGCCAGTTCGCTGGTGCGGCGCAACTCCTTGTCGTCACGCAAGTGCACGTGCAGCATGTCGCCACGGTCGACCAGCTGGAAAGCCGTTTGCAGCAAATGGTAGCCATCCGGGCGGCGACCGGTCACGTGCAGGAATAAATTCAGTTTGGCCGGGGCCGGGCAATGGGTCAGGCTCGTCATACGGTATAAACCATTAATTGTTATTTTGAAATGGGCGCGTCGAGCACCAGCTGGATCGTCATGGCCTCCAATTGGCCGGTGGCGCCGCGCTCGATATCAATCCGCTTCGGCTGCGCCGCCGCCGGTGCGCCGGCCGCGCTGGCATCGTGCCACGAAACATAGCTGACGCGCCAGCCGTCGGCCGTCAGCACGGTCGCATCCTGGGTACTGGCCCGAAAATGCCGGCCATCGGCCGCCGTCGCATGGCCTTGCAGCCATTCACGCAAGCCGGACACCGGCAAGGTCCAGCCCAGCGCCTGCGCGCTCAGCGCATCGATATTCTCAGCCGTGCGCAGGGGCTGCTTGCCTTCCCGCAGCGTGGCTTGCTGCGGCGTCACGGTGATTTGCGCCACGGTCTGGCCCAGCGGGCTCAGGATCGCCACCTCGGTGCGCTGCGCGCTCTGCTGCCACTCGAAGCGGCCACTCAAGGTTTCCCGGTTGCCATCGCGCAGATAGCTGACGTTGATTCTTCCGGCCAGCTCGATGGTGTCGGCATAGGGGGCAACGGGGCCGGACGGCGGCGCATCGGCCGCACGCTCCGGCGCGGCAGCGCAACCGGCCAGCGCTGCCGCGAACAGCAGCGGTATCAGTTTTTGCATTATTACAAGCTCGTGTTCAGGCGGGCCAAGGTACTCTTCAACGCGTCATTGTGCGGATCCTTGGCGCGCGCCTCGCGCCACAAACCTTGCGCGCCCGCCTTATCGCCCTGTGCCCACAGCACTTCGCCCAGGTGCACGGCAATTTCCGGATCGCTGCGCAAGGCGTAGGCGCGGCGCAGCAGGACTTCCGCTTCCTTCAGCTTGCCCATGCGGAAATGTACCCAGCCCAGGCTGTCCATGATGAACGGGTCGCCCGGCGCCATTTGCATGGCCTTGTCGATCAGCGCGTACGCCTCTTCGAGGCGCAGGTTGCGCTCGGCCAGCGAATAGCCCAGCGCGTTATAGGCGTGATGGTTGTCCGGCGACATTTCCATGACTTTGCGCAGGCTCGTTTCCATCAGCTCGACCTTGCCGTATTTTTCCGCCGCCAGCGCGAAGTCATACAGCAAATCCGGGCTGTTCGGATAGCGCAGCACGCCATCTTCGAGCACCTTGTAGGCTTCCAGGCCCTGGCCGCCATCACGCAGCAATTGCGCGTCGGTCTGGATGATTTGCGCTTGTTCAGCCGGGTCTTCGGTCTTGATTTGGGCCAGCTGCTTGCGGGCGCCTTCCAGGTCGCCCATGCGCGCGGCCAGGTGCGCGCGCTTCAGGCGCACCGTCAGCATCATGCGCGGCTCGCCACTGTCGACCCGGTCCAGCCAGCCCTGCGCCGTGGCCAGGTCGCCTTTTTCCTCCGCGATTTGCGCCAGGATCAACAGCGCCTTGGTGGGATCGCGCTCGTCGCCGCCCTCTTTTTCAAGCACCTCGACGAAGCGCTTGAAATAGCCTTCGGCGGCCGGGGTATCGGCCGACTGCATCGACATGATGCCCAGCGCATATAAAGTGGACGGATTGTCGGGCTGGCCTTTCAGCAAGATCAGGAATTCATTGCGCGCCTTGTCATATTGCTTTTGCTCGACCAGCATGCGCGCATAGGCGGCGCGCACTTCGCGCGCTTGCGGGTATTGCGCGAGGAATTCCGTCACCAACTTGGTGACGAGAGCGGGATCGGGTGTCACCTGCGCCATCGTCAACAGCGCCAGTTCGGAATCGGGCTTGATGGACAGGGCGCGGCGTGCCTCGGTGGCGGCGCGCAGCGCTTCGTTATTGGCAAACGCGCCCTGCGCCAGCACCAGGTGGGCCTCCAGCTGGCCGGCGTACGGCGCCAGCACGCGCTCCATCAGCGCAAAGGCGGCCGCCTTGTCTTTCGCCCGCAGCAGGAATTGCTGCATCTGGAACATCGCCAGGCCGCGCGCATTGGCCGGGCTTTTCTTCAGGCGCTGCGTGAACGCCTGCTCCGCTTCCGTCAAGTCATCGCCCAGCACGGCAAAGCCGAGGAAATACTGCGCCGCGTCATCCGATTCGGGCGCCAGTTCACGCCACAGGCGAATCGCCGCCATCGCCTCGCCACCCTGCTTGGCCGACAGCGCCATTTCCGCCGAGCGCTGCGCCAGGCGCGGATCGCGGGTCTGCTGCGCCAGCACCATCAAGGTCACATAGGCGCTTTGCCATTGTCCGCGCTTGAAATCGAGTTCCGCCTTGGTCAGCTTGTAAAACAGGTCGGCCGTCAAATCGACGCCGGGCAGGGTTTCCCTGATTTGCACGGCGGCGGCGGCGGCCACGGCTTGCGTGGCCGGCGTATCTTCAGTGACCGCTGCCGGAGCAGGAGCCGGGGCTGACGGCGGTGGTGGCGTAGCCGGTGCCGGCGCCTCTACAGGAGCGTGCCAGGGCGCAACAGCGCAGCCGGACAGCACTGCCGACAGGGTTACAATGGCGAATGCATTTTTCAAAGGTTGGTCCTGACTTTTCGGAAACTTATTTCGATTTTACGCCAACCTCCCCGCTGCCGTGCGTTTGCCCGGCCTTACATTTGTAAGGAAATTTATAAGGATTTTGTTGCGCCATGCCTGAATTGCCGGAAGTTGAAGTAACGCGTCGCGGCGTCGCGCCCCATATCGAGCGCCGCACCGTGCGCGACGTGGTCATGCGCCGCACCGGATTGCGCTGGCCCTTCCCGCCCGGCCTGGCGCAAACGCTGGTGGGCCGCACCGTGCTGGGAACGGGACGGCGTGGCAAATACCTGCTGCTGAACTTTGATCATGGCACCCTGATCATCCACCTCGGCATGTCCGGCCACTTGCGCGTGCTGCCGCCGGGGACGCCGGCGGCCAAGCATGACCATTTCGATCTGGTTGTCAGCGCCGGGCAAGATGGCCTGCCAGATGGCCCGCCCAATGACACCCAGGTGCTGCGCCTGACGGACCCGCGCCGCTTCGGCGCCGTGCTGTGGCACGGCCATGAGGAAGGGCCATTGGAGGAGCACCTGCTGTTGCGGGGGCTCGGCGTGGAACCGCTGGAAGCGGGATTTACCGGCCAACTGCTGCATCAGCAGAGCCGCCAGCGCAGCGCCGCCGTCAAGCAGGTGCTGCTGGCGGGCGATATCGTGGTCGGCGTCGGCAATATCTATTGCTCGGAAAGTTTATTTCGGGCCGGGATCAACCCGAAAACCCCGGCCCGGCGCATCAGCCTGGCGCGCTACCTGAAACTGGGGCAAGCCATCCGCGACGTGCTGGCGGAAGCCATTGTCCAGGGCGGCAGCACCTTGCGCGACTTTATCAGCGTGAATGGACAGTCCGGCTATTTCCAGCAGACTTATTTCGTCTATGATCGTACCGGCATCCCTTGCCGCGTGTGCGGCACACCGGTGCGACAAATCAAGCAGGGGCAGCGCTCGACGTTTTATTGCGTACAGTGCCAAAAATGACGCCGATCTGAAAGTGAAAGGTTAAGCATGGTGGTGAGGGACCTGGAACAATACAGCGCGTGGCGCCTGGGCGTGATCTCGGCCCTGAAGCAGTACCAGGCATGGATCGCCGGCGCCGAACTGGCCGACGCCGCCACCGAACAGCGCCTGGTCCGCACGCTGGCGCGACTGTCCGATGACAAGCTGTCCGTCGCCTTCGTGGCGGAATTCTCGCGCGGCAAATCCGAACTGATCAACGCGATCTTCTTTGCCGATTACGGCCAGCGCATCCTGCCCTCCGCCGCCGGCCGCACCACGATGTGTCCCACCGAATTACTGTATGACCCGGCCTGGCCACCATGCATCCGCCTGCTGCCGATTGAAACGCGGGCGGACAACCTGTCCACCAGCGACTACCGCGAACAGGCCTCGGCCTGGACCATGCTGCCGCTGGACCTGGGCACGCCGGAATCGATGCACGACGTGTTCCGCCAGGTCTGCATGACGCGCCATGTCAGCGTGGAGGAAGCCAAGCGCTATGGCCTGTATGACGAAAACGATCCGGACATGGCCGCCACACTGGATGACGACGGCCAGGTGGAAATCTCGCTGTGGCGCCATGCCATCATCAACTTCCCCCATCCGCTGCTGCAGCAAGGCCTGGTCATCCTCGATACGCCAGGCCTGAACGCGATCGGCACCGAACCGGAACTGACGCTAAACCTGATTCCGCACGCGCACGCGGTGCTGTTCATTCTGGCCGCCGACACCGGCGTCACCAAGAGCGACATCGAAGTCTGGCGCCAGCACATCGGCGGCGGCGCCGGCCGGCTGGTGGTGCTCAATAAAATCGACAGCATGTGGGACGAATTGCGCAGCGACGACGAAGTTAATGGCGCCATCCGCCGCCAGCAGGAACAGGCGGCGCACATGCTGTCGCTGGAGCCGCGCCAGGTGTTTCCCGTCTCGGCGCAAAAAGCGCTGGTGGCGAAAATCACCAATGATGCGAAGCTGCTGGACAAGAGCCGGCTCGGTGAACTGGAACGGGCGCTGTTCAATGAACTGATCCCGGCAAAAAAAGACATCGTGCGCAAACAGCTGGCGCAGGATTTGCAAACGCTGTCGTCGGCGCAGCAAGCGCTGATCGGCGCGCGCATGCGCGGCATCGTCGAACAATTGCATGAATTGAAAAGCCTGCGGGGCAAGAACCAGAGCGTGATCGCGCACATGGTCAAGCGGGTCGAAGCGGAAAAGAAAGAATTCGACAGCAGCCTGTTCAAGCTGCAGGCCACCCGCGCGGTGTTTACGCGGCTGTCGACCGAGCTCTATACCAACATGGGCATGGATATTCTGCGCGACCACGTCCACGCGGTGCGCGACGCCATGGCCCGCAGCCGTTTTACGCTGGGCATGCGCGAAGCCGTCAAGGCCTTCTTTGCCAGCATCCGCCAGGACTTGCACGCGTCCGAACACAAGATCGATGAAATCCGCGACATGATGGACGTCATGTACCGCAAGTTTTCAGCCGAACACGGCTTGTCGCTGGCGCCGCCGATGCCGTTCACGCTCGGCCGCTACCGCGATGACATCGCCGACATCGAAGCGATCTATGACAAGCAGTTCGGCACCATGACCTTGCTGACCACCAGCCGCGTGGTGCTGATCGAACGCTTTTTCGACTCCATCGCGTCCAGCGTGAAGCGCTGCTTCAAGGCCGCCAACGCCGATGCCGAAGCCTGGCTGAAAGTCATCATGGCGCCGCTGGAAACGCAAATCCGCCAGCACAAGGAACAATTAAAACACCGGCAAGCCTCGATCCAGCGCATCCATGACGCGACCGACGACCTGGAACAGAAAATCGACGCCTTCGAACAGGGCCAGGCGGAACTGGACCAGCTCAAGGTGCGGCTGGCGGAACTGGCGGGCAACATCAGCATCGCCATCAACGCGGAGTTCGTGGAGATGGACGCGGCGGCGTAAAATGACGGCATGAAACGACAGACTCACCCGCTGGCCGCCGCCGGTTCCAGCGCGACCGATTACCTTGATCCCACCTTTTCCGCCACCCTGATCGCCTGGCAACAGCAACATGGCCGCCACACGCTGCCATGGCAAAACACGCGCAACGCCTACCTGGTGTGGCTGTCGGAAATCATGCTGCAGCAGACGCAAGTGTCCGCAGTGCTCGGGTATTACGCGCGCTTCCTGGAGCGTTTTCCGACCCTGCACTCGCTGGCAGAAGCCCCGGTGGAAGACGTGATGGCGCAATGGAGCGGCCTCGGTTACTACACGCGGGCGCGCAACCTGCACAAATGCGCGCAGCAAGTCGTCGCGCAACATGGCGGCGTGTTCCCGTCCGATCCGGTGCTGCTGGCGGAATTGCCCGGCATCGGGCGTTCGACGGCGGCCGCGATTGCCGCATTTTCGTATGGCACGCGGGCGGCCATCATGGACGGTAACGTCAAGCGCGTGTTCGCCCGCGTATTCGGCATCGACACCTTCCCCGGCGAGAAAAAAACGGAAGCGGCCATGTGGCTGCGCGCCGAAGCGCTGTTGCCGGAAGCGGGAATCGAGTCGTACACGCAAGGCTTGATGGATATGGGCGCGACGCTGTGCACACGCTCCAGCCCCGATTGCACGCGCTGCCCGATGCAGCCGCGCTGCGTGGCCCATGCGACCGACCGCGTGAAAGATTTACCAGTACGCAAGCCGAAAAAAGCGTCGCCGGAAAAGCAGGCGGTGATGCTGGCCATCGTGCATGACGGGCAAGTATTGCTGGAACAGCGCCCCGCCACCGGCATCTGGGGCGGCTTGCTGTCGCTGCCGGAACTCGATGGCCATGTGCTGGCGGAGGACGACGCGATCGCGCCGGTCGATGATGCGGCGCTGCTGGCGGCCGTGCAGCCGTTCGGCGTGATCGACACGCATGAGCGGCTGTTGAATGTCACGCACGTGTTCACGCACTACAAGCTGCATATCGCGCCGCTGCTGGTGACGTTGCGGCAGCGCGCGCCGTTTGCTGGCGAGGGCCGCCACGTCTGGCTCGACGCGGATAAAGTGGCGGACGCCGCGCTGCCGGCGCCGGTCAAGAAGCTGTTGCTGGAGTTGATGGCCAATGCGGACCAGCCGCAGCGGCGCATGTTTTGACGACACCCGGTGTGAATCTCAGGGGGAGATCTCAGGGATCAATACCGAGCCCGCTGTCGCGCAACTGCTGCAGGGTGCCAATCGGCGCCAATGCGTCAGCGGGCAGTTGCCGCATTTTCCAGTAGACGTCCCAGCCAGTGATGCGCATGTCGGCGGCCACCGGCTGCAAGACGCCGCCGCCGCGCCATTCTCCACGCAGTTGCCGTGAACCCCGGCCCTTGGCGTCGTCCAGCCGGATGTCATAGGCAATCACCGCGCCATCACGGCGCACGGTGCCCGACACGTGCGCCGGTTGCATGCCAAGCTGATTGCCCGCCGCCAGGTCGTATTCGAACCGCTCCAGCGTTTCCGTATCGCACGGATAGGCAAAGCGGTATTGAAGTAGGTGGAGCGGCAAACCGATCACCATGTCGGTGCCAACAAAGGCCAGCGGGCTATTCGCTGGATAGCCTTTCACCAGGCGCCAGCCATCCTGCAATTCAACCAACCCCCTCAATTTTCCCGCTTCCTCGCTCCAAACCACGCTACCGTCCGTATGCCGCCGCAGATCGACCCGCGCCTTGCCGCCATCGATTTCTATCGAAATGGCTTTGAAACCTTCCCAGCTCACACCTGCCGGACAGGCGTCCGCCGGCCCCCCGGCCCAAACCAGTCCCGGCAACGCCAGCAAGCCGACGGCAAACCATCGCGCGCATTGACTCATAATTCATCCATCGCAAACAGCCGCCGGTACTCCTTAAACGCATACCGGTCCGTCATGCCCGCAATGTAATCGGCAATCTTGCGCGCCTGCTTATGGACATCGCCCGAGGTGTCCTGATAATCGGGCGGCAGCAGTACCGGGTCGTGCATGAACGCTTGATACAGTTCGCGGATGATGCGGCTGGCCTTCACGCGCATGCGGTTGACCTTGTAATGCCGGTACAGGTTGGCCCGCAGAAAGCGTTTCAACTCTGTCGCATCCTTGCGCATTTGCGGCGAAAAGCGGATCAACGGCGGCGCCGCGCGCACGTCGTCGATACTTTGGGGTGCGGCGTCCAGCAGCAACTCACGCGACGTCACCAATAAATCATCGGCCAGCGCCGTGATCACGCGGCGCAAGGTTTCATAAATCGCGCGCCGCCCCGCCAGCCCCGGATGACTGCGCTGCACGTCATGCCAGATGCGGGCAAAGAAATCGACCTGCTCCAATTGCTCGATGGTGATCAGGCCGGAGCGCAAGCCATCGTCGATGTCATGGCTGTTATAGGCGATTTCATCGGCCAGGTTGGTCAACTGCGCTTCCAGCGACGGCTGCGTGCGGTCAATAAAGCGCTGCGCCACCGGCCCCAGCAACTTCGCATTGTTCAGCGAGCAGTGCTTCAAAATGCCTTCGCGGGTGGCGAACATCAGGTTCAGGCCATCGAACGCGCCATACATTTCTTCCAGATCATCGACCACCCGCAAGCTTTGCAGGTTGTGTTCAAAGCCGCCGTGCTCCGCCATGCATTCGTTGAGCACGTCCTGCCCCACATGGCCGAACGGAGTGTGGCCCAGGTCGTGCGCCAGCGCCACCGCTTCCACCAGATCTTCATTGAGGCGCAGGTTGCGCGCCAGCGAGCGGCCGATTTGCGCCACTTCGAGGCTGTGCGTGAGACGGGTGCGGAACAGGTCGCCCTCGTGGTTGAGGAAGACCTGGGTTTTGTATTCGAGCCGGCGGAACGCCGTCGAGTGGATGATGCGGTCGCGGTCGCGCTGGAACTGACTGCGCGAGGCGTGCGGAGTTTCATCGAAACGCCGCCCCGCGTCCTTGTCCGACTGTACGGCATAGGGGGCGAGGTGGCTTTCGTAGCTCATGCAAGACTCCTGGTTATTCCTTCGTGCAGGCCGCCAGCGTCGCCAGCAGCAATTCCTGCGGCGCGTTGGTGATCGACGGTTTGCCCAATGGTTTCAACAAAATGAACTTGATGGCGCCACCTTCGTTCTTCTTGTCGACTTCCATCAGTTCCAGCCAGCGCGCGGCGCCCAGGTCCGGCGCCACGGTTGGCAGTCCGGCCGCCTTCACCAGCTGGCGCACGCGCGCCACGGTGTCCGCATCGACCAGGCCCATGCGGTACGACAGGTCGGCCGCCATCACCATGCCGCAACCGACGGCTTCGCCGTGCAGCCAGGCGCCATAACCCAGGCCCGCTTCAATCGCGTGACCAAACGTGTGGCCGAAATTGAGGATCGCGCGCAAGCCGCCTTCGCGCTCATCCTGGCGCACCACGTCGGCCTTGATTTCGCACGAACGGGCAATCGCATACGCCAGCGATGCCTTGTCGCGCGCCACCAGGTTTTCGATGTTCGCTTCGATCCAGTCAAAGAATGCCGCGTCAATGATGGCGCCGTGCTTGATGACTTCGGCCAAGCCGGCCGACAGTTCGCGGTCCGGCAAGGTTTCCAGGGTCGAGGTATCGGCAATCACCACGCGCGGCTGGTAAAACGCACCGATCATGTTCTTGCCGAGCGGGTGGTTGATGCCGGTCTTGCCGCCCACCGACGAATCGACTTGCGACAGCAAGGTGGTCGGCACCTGGATGAAATCGACGCCGCGCATGTAGCTGGCCGCCGCATAGCCGGTCAAGTCGCCGATCACGCCGCCGCCCAGGGCAATCAACGTGCACTTGCGATCGACCTTGTTGGCCAGCAGGCTGTCGAACACTTGCATCAGGCTGGCCCAGTTCTTGTACTCTTCGCCATCGGGCAAGATGATCTCGATCACCTGCTTGCCCTCGGCCAGCAGCGCGCTTTTCACTTTGTCGAGGTACAGCGGGGCCACCGTGGTGTTGGTGACGATGGCCACCTTGCTGCCGACAGCGTGGCGCGCCAGCAGCGCGCCATCGTCCAGCAGCGACGGTCCGATCGAAATGGGATAGCTGCGCTCGCCCAGGTCAACGTTCAAAAGAAGGGTGGTTTGTTCAGTCATCGATGGTTGTGCTTCCGTCAGGCAGTGGGGCGCGGCCTCGCAGGCGCGCGTATCCAGCTGGTTCAAAATCATGTGAACCATCGATTGTACGTTAGGTCGGCCGGTATCGACGACCAGGTGCGCCAATTCCTCATATAGCGGTTCGCGCTGCGCCATCAGCTCTTCAAGCTTCTTGCGCGGATCGGCGGTTTGCAGCAATGGCCGGTTCTTGTCGTGCGCGGTGCGCTGCAGGATGCTGTTGATGCTGGCGCGCAGATAAATCACGGTGCCGCGCTCGCGCAGGTAATGGCGCGACTGCGGATCCAGGATCGCGCCACCACCCGTGGCCAGTACGATGCCGGGCTGCGCCGACAACTCCCGGATCACTTCCGCTTCGCGGCGACGAAAACTTTGCTCGCCTTCGATCTCAAAAATCCATGGAATCGACGCGCCCGTGCGGGCTTCGATTTCATGGTCGGAATCGATGAATTGCAGGCCCAGCTTGCGCGCCAGCAGGCGTCCGATGGTGGTCTTTCCCGCCCCCATCAGCCCCACTAAAAAGATGTTACCTAGATAAGTTTCAGCCACTTGAATCTACTTTTCTGAAAACACGAACGCCGGCTCGAGGCCGGCGCGCGGTGCGTTTTACGGATCCTGTCTTATGAACATGCTTATGGACACGAGAACGCCAGTTTAAACGGATACGAAGTCACATTCCCTTTAGGCGTGGTTACCTCAACACTGAATGTGCCGTCAAGCGCAGTCAGGCATGGTTTTGCCTGGGCGCTGCCAATCGAAAATTGATGGTACGAACCCTGACGCAGGTTGTTGTCATCCAGTCCAAGGCCGGCGACGACATCGACCGTATCAGTATGCGGGAACACATTTTGTACGATCGCCGGCGCCACCCCGCCGCCCACCGCATTGACCACGCTGGTGATTTTCACCGTGGTGCCAGCAGGCATCGGATTATTGTTGACGTCATTGAGTTGAAGAATGAAAACCCGCGATTCGGTGGACCTCACCGTGCCCAGGTCCGTGATGTTGTTCGTGCTCAGCTTCACTGCACCGGTCGCGGTCGACAGATACACGTTCTCGGCTTTGCTGCCGGACAGGAAAATGCCCAGCTTCCGGTAGAGCGTCTCCGTACTATTCGTGGTGCTGGCGCAAACCGTGGCCAGGCCGCGGCGGAGCGAGTCATTTTTCTCGGCGCCGGTGGCCAGTGTATTGCACGGCGTGGCCGGCGAATTCAGATCGGTCACAACGCGCGGCGCCTGGGCACGGTAAGCGACCGAGCAACCGCCATTGGTGGTGTTGCAGGCGCCTTTATCGGACGAACCGATCGCGCCAAGATTGGTCTGGAAGACCACTGGCAAGCCATCGGGCACCGGATTGCCGGCCTGGTCCGCCACCAGTACGCTGACGGTGGTGGCGGCCACGTCATCGTAAGACCAGCCTTCCACGTTCGGGCTGCCGAGCGACACCGAAAATGCGCGCTGAACCGGGGCGCCGGTGGTCACGACGATGGAGTCGGAGGTCGTCGATGCCCCGTTGGCGAGGGACGCGACAATACGGAACGAGGTCGGCACCTTGCCGGAATTAACGGTGGTGATCACTTCGCCGTTGGCATCGGTGCTGTCGCTGTCCTTGTTGATGGTCACGTTGGTGGTAGTGGAGGTGAACGTCACTTTCTGGCCAGGCAGGGCATTACCGAATGTATCAAATACCTTGAACGTCAGGGTCGCGGTTTCCGTACGGCCGATACCGCCCTGCCCCTGGATGACGATCGAGCGGTCGACCGGCGTGGCGGCCGAGAACTGAATCGAGGCGGCCTTCGGCGCGGCAATGTTCAGACTGGCTGTGCTGGCTTTGCTGATGCCGGACGCCGATGCGGTAATCTGATCGATATTGCCGCAGCCCTGGTCGCGGTACACCACCTGCGCCGTGCCGTTGGAGGTCGGCACGGTCGCCGCCAGGGTGGCTTTTTTGGCTGTGACGCAATTCGATGTGAACGCAATGTTCAGTTGCTGATCCGTATATTTGGCGTTGCCAGCCATGACATCAACGGTAATGGTGGTGGAACCATAAGCAGCAATACTGGTGGACGACAGGTTCAGTGGACTCAAGCTCAGGGCGGTGGCACCCACACTGAAGTTGGCCGACGTCGTCAGCGTGTTTCCGGCCACCGACACGGCGGCATTGACGGTTCCACCGCCGGACACCGACAGGCTGGCTGGACGCAAAATGACGTCGGCCTGGCCGTTGGCGTCGGTCAGCGCGGTGCCGACCGATGGCGAGAGCGCCACCAGGTTGGCGTCGGCAGTAAATGTCACCAGCGCATTGGCGACCGGCTTGTTGTCCTTGTCGCGCACGGTGGTGCGGGCCGTCAGCGGCGTGGCCGACGACAGCGCATTGCTGGCGGCACCCGTGCTGTTGAGCAGCGTCATGGTGGCGGTCGGCACGGTCGGCGCGACCACACCGACCACCTGGATGTTCTTGGTGGCGGCGATGGTGCCCACCGTGGCGGTCACGGTAATGGTGCGCAACGACGCATCACCCTTGACATTGAGCCTGGCGGTGGCGGTGCCGGTGGCGTCGGTGGTTTTGCTGACCACCACGATATTGCCGGAATTGGCCTTGAAATCGACCGTCTGGTTTTCCATCACCAGGTTATTGGCATCCTTGACCAGCGCCGACAGCGTCACCTCGGTGCCGTCCGCGCCGGACGACGCAATGGTCTCCGCGGAGGAAATCAAGACCACGCTGGTCACCTTGGGCGTCGTGCTGGGGCCGGTCGTGCCGGTGGTGGAACCCGGGTTGCCGCCGCCGCCGCCGCATGCGGCCAGCAAGGCGGCGCAGCACAGCAGCGCCAGCCAGTCGCGGAATGCGCCCATCAAACCAGTTGTCGTTTTATACATAAAAATCCTCTCCATTGCCTGCATTATCGGGCTGAAAGACGTTCGGCGACAATCTTCGGCGTAATAAACACCAGCAGCTCGGTTTTATCATTGGTCCGGCCAGTGTTCTTGAACAGCATGCCCAGCACAGGGACATCGCCCAATACCGGTACTTTGGACACCGTGGTGCGCTCGATTTGCTGGTAAATCCCGCCCAGCACCACCGTGCCGCCATTTTCCACCATGACCTGGGTCTTCACATGCTTGGTGTCGATGGCGAAACCGGCCCGGGTTTCCTGCCCCACGCTGTCCTTGTTGACGTCGACGTCAATCACGACATTGCCGTCGGGCGTGATTTGCGGCGTCACTTCGAGCCGCAAATTCGCCTTGCGGAACACAATCGACGTGGCGCCACTGCTGGTGGCCACCTGGTAAGGCAATTCCAGGCCCTGTTCAATCGTGGCCTGGGACTTGTCGGCCGTCACCACCCGCGGGCTGGAAATGATCTTGCCATTGCCATCGGCTTCCAGCGCGGACAATTCCAGGTTCAGGAAGCGGTTGGCGGCCGACGAAAACAGACTGACGGCCAGGTTCGCCGCAGACAAGCCATTGATCGGCGCGGCCGGCAAATTAAGCAGCGTGCTATTGGTATAGCCATCGCCCTTGTCCGGGGTCTGGCCGGTAATCTGGCCGACGCCCGTCAGGTTGCCACCGATGGCGACACGGCTGTTGGAATTGCCGATCTGGTAGCCCGAATCGCCGCCGCGCAAGGTGCGCATATCCGCAAAGCCCAGCTTGGCGCCGAGGTTGCGCGTAAAGGAATCGGATGCTTCGACGATGCGCGCCTCGATCAGCACCTGCTTGGTGGCCACGTCGGTGCGGGCGATCAGCTTGCGGATGTCTTCCAGCTTGGATGGGATATCGGTGACAAACAACTGGTTGGTGCGCGGCTCGATGATGGCGCTGCCGCGCTTGGACAGGACGCGGTTCTTGGCATCGCCGCCATCGAGGCCGAACACGGTCTTGAATGATTCGGCCTTCTGATAATTGAGCTGGAAGATTTCCGATTTCAACGGTTCCAGGTCGGCGATTTGCGCCCGCTGTTCCAGTTCCAGTTTTTCCTTGGTCAGCAATTCTTCCTTGGGCGCGATCCACAGCACCGAACCATTCTTGCGCATATCCAGTCCCTTGGCCTGCAATACCACGTCCAGCGCCTGGTCCCATGGCACTTCACGCAGGCGCAGGGTCAGGTTGCCGGAGACGCTGTCGCTGGTGATGATGTTCAGCCCGGAAATATCGGCAATCGCCTGCAGCGCAGCGCGCACTTCCACGTTCTGGAAATTGAACGACAACTTTTCGCCACGGTAGCCTTGGGTGCCCTGGGTCAGCTTATTCGGGTCTTCCTTCAACGGCCGCACGTCCACCACCAGTTGCGTGTCGCTCTGGTAGACGCTTTGCTCCCACAAGCCCTTGGCGTCGATCGTCATGCGCACGTTTTCGCCCTGCGGCACGGTGGTGATGTGCGACACCGGCGTGCCGAAATCGGTCACGTCGAGGCGGCGGCGCAGGGTTTCCGGCAATCCCGTCTTGAGGAAGTCGATCACCAGGCCGTTGGCGTTGGGCCGCACATCGACCGCCACCTGGCTGTTCGGCAAATCCACGACGACGCGGCCTTCGCCATTGGAGCCACGGCGGAAATCCAGGTCGCGCAGCAATTGTTTTTGCGCCTTGGCGGCCGGAGCGACCGGCAAGCCGGTCGAATCGACCGCCGTCGCCAGTCCGCCAGACCCGTCGATGGTCACGATGACGGCATTGCCATCGATGGCGGTGGCGTAATTCAAGGTGCGTTTCAAGTTCAGCACCAGACGCGCGCGTTCGCCGGCCTGGACCACGTTCACGCTGCGCAGGTCGCCCTGGTTGAATTCAAAGGTATTTTTGCCCGTCAAGTTCAGCGTGGCGCCAAAGTCCAACGCGATGCGCGCGGGATTGGTGATGGAAAAGCCGATCGGCAATTTGTCCGGCGTATGTTTCATCGCGATCTTGACGATCACGTTGGCACCCTGCTGGTTGACGGTCACCGAGTCGATGCCATTGGTCGCCGTGGCCATCGCCGCAGGCTGGGCCGCCGTGACGGCGACGGGCGCTTGCGCCCGTGCCGGCGACACCAGCAATGGCTGGGCCAGCAGCAGCGCCATGGCCAACACAGAACGCAATGTCGGCAATGCAGGCAACTTAGGCCACGCTGGCCAGGCCGGGGGCGGCGCGGCGGAAGGGATGAGGGGGCTCATTTGTTGCTCTCCTTACTTTCCTGCAACTCCAACTTGGACAGGCGTTCGATCCAGTCGCCCGTGGCGTCCTGCACAATCTCCCTGACACTGATGGCATCGTCCGTCACGGCCGTCACCAAACCAAAGTTTTGGCCGAGATGCTGGCCGGGTCGGACCTGGTGGACGGATTTATCAATTTGCAGCAAGGCAAACATGGTTTTGGACTTCTCGATCGTGCCGACCATCTTCATGGTGTCGAGCGGGAAACCTTCGAGGAATTCCTTGCGGCGCGTGGTGTCGGGCCGCAAGCCGCCCCCCGCATTGGCCTGGCGCGCCAGTTCGGCCAGCAATTTGTTCTGGTTGAAGGGATCGATCTCCCCGCTCGCGCTGTAGGCAAACGGCACAAAGGTCTTGGGTTCGACGATCGGCTTCACCTTCACCGTGGCCTGGCTGTCGGTTTTCTTCATCCAGTCCCGGACTTCCTGGACGTCGCTGTCGCCGCATCCCGCCAGCGCCAGCCATACCGGCAATACCACCAGGCAGCGCTTCATTTTTTCGCCCCCTTTTTCTTCTTGTCGGCGGCGGCCTTGCGCTGCGCTGCCACCTCTTCCGGATCAAGATAGCGGAAGGTCTTGGCTACCGCGTCGAGGGTCAGCAGCGTGCCGCCCGCCTGCGGCGCCGACAGCTGCATATTGTTCAGGGTGACGATGCGGGGCAAATTCGCCATGTCGCTGGCAAAGGCGCCGATGTCATGGTAATTGCCCGTCACCTTGATATTGATGGGCAGCTCGGCGTAATAATCCTTGACCACCACCTGGCCCGGCTTGAACAGTTCGAACTGCAGGCCACGGCCGAGGCCGGCCTGGTTGATGTCCGACAGCAGCGCCGCCATTTCCGCCTTGCTCGGCAATTGCTTTTGCAGGCGCTCGACATACTGGTCGACCTGGACTTTTTGCGCCCGCAGCGCGGCCAGGTTGACGGCTTGCTGCGACTTTTCCGTGTATTCAGACTTCAGCTTGGCTTCCTTGGCGGCGCCGGCTTCCTGTTCCTCGAACTGGCCGCTCCAGTAGCCGAAATAGCCGGCCAGCACCACGCCCAGCACCACGCCCACCGTACACAGGATGCGGGGGGCGATCGGCCACAGGCCCGGATGGCGGCCATTCAAGCCCTGGAACTGGGCTTGCAGCGCATCACTTAATTGTTTGACGTCGATAGCCATAGGGTTCTCTGCTCAGGGCTTGCGCTCGCCAGGTTTACCGGGCTTGCCCGGTTTGCCCGGCATGCCCTCATCCGGCTGGTCCTTGTCACGCGGGCGCTTGATGCCGACGATCATGTTGAATTCCACGACTTTCTTGGCGGTCTTGCCCTGCCCCAAGCCGGTCGCCTTGACTTCCACCAGGTCCGGCTTTTCCAGCCAGGGCGACACACTCGACACATTGCGCAGCAATTCCGAGACCCGCTCCTGGGATTGCGCATAACCTTGCACGATGACGCGCTGGCCATCCTGCTTGAAGCTCTTCAGGTACACGCCGGACGGGGTGTGCTTAACCAGTTCGTCGAGCAGGTAGACCGGCTGGTTGCGGTCGCCCTGTAAATCTTCCACGGCTTGCTGGCGCGCTTTCAGCGCTTCGATCTCTTGTTTCAAGGTGGCGATTTCGGCGATTTTCTTGTCCAGAACCGCGATGGCATCCTGGATCGCCTTGTTGCGCTGGTCCTGGATCGCGATGGCGCGGGCGTTATAGCCGCCCACCACCAGCACGATGGCGGCGCCGATCAGCACGCCAAACACCATCAGCGCGTAAAACGCGGTCTTTTTCTGTTTACGCTTTTCCTCGCGGTGCGGCAGCAGGTTGATCCGGATCATCAGCCGAACCTCCGCAGCGCCAGCCCGCAGGCAACCAGGTAGGCCGGCGCTTCGCTGCGCAGCGCCTGTTCCCGCACGCCGGCGCCCAGCGCCATGCCCTTGAAGGGGGAAATCACGGCGGAATTGATCTTGGTGCGGCTGGCCACGATGTCGAGCAGGCCGGGGATCAGGGCGCAGCCGCCGGCCAGGTACAACTGGTCAACCCGGGTATAGGGCGTGGAAGTGTAAAAGAACTGGATCGCGCGCGTCACTTCCAGCGCCGCGCTTTCCAGGAATGGCCCCAGCAGGTCGTTGGCATAGTTGTGCGGCAAATCACCGGATTTCTTTTTCGCTTCCGCCTCGTCATAGGCCATGCCATAGGCGCGCACGATATCCTGCGTCAGCGTATTGCCGCCAAACGGCTGTTCACGCTCATAAATGGCGACGCCATCGAGCAGCACGGAAATATGCGTCACTTGCGCGCCGATCTGGAACAGCGCCACGATCTGGCCCGCGCTGGCGCCCGGCGCCTGGGCCAGCACCCGGTCCAGCGCGGCGCGCGCCGCATACGATTCGATATCCATCACGGCCGCCTTCAGGCCGGACGATTCGGCGATCGCCACCCGGTCCTCGACTTTTTCACGGCGCGACGCGGCCAGCAGGACTTCAACATCGTCGTCGGACGCGGGCGACGGGCCGATCACGTCGAAGTCCAGGCTCACTTCATCGAGGGCAAACGGAATATATTGGCTGGCTTCGGATTCGACCTGCACTTCCAGCTGGTCTTCCGACATGCCAGCCGGCAAAGTGATTTTCTTGGTGATGACGGAGGCCGGCGGCATCCCCAGCGCCACCAGCTTGGCGCGCGTACCGCTCTTCTTCCAGACCCGGCGCAGCGCCTCCACCACCTGGTCCAGGTTTTCAATATTCCCGTCGACCACGGCGCCGCGCGGCAGCGGCTCCGACGCATAGCGCTCCAGCCGCAGTCCGTCCTTACCGGCCTGGGCCAGCTCCACCAGGCGAACACTGGACGTGCTGATGTCAACGCCCACCAGGGGTGCATTGCCTCTGCCGAACAGTGTGCTCAGGTCCAGGTTCATAACGGTTTCCCGCCATGTTGCAGCTGGTTACACACCGTTGTTGATCGCATAAGGA
This sequence comes from Burkholderiaceae bacterium, assembly GCA_019751755.1. Classification (GTDB taxonomy): domain Bacteria; phylum Pseudomonadota; class Gammaproteobacteria; order Burkholderiales; family Burkholderiaceae_D; genus Rugamonas. The sequence continues at coordinate 23,325 of JAIENA010000436.1, forward strand.
GACTCGATTGGGTGCCTGCGGTTGAGGGCGATTGAGGGTAAGAACCAGACAGTACATCAGATGCTAGCAATAAGGCCAAGAGAGTGTAAAGGTATTTCTGCCGTGCACAATTGCTCTTTTGTGCACCCCACACCACACTTGAAATCCACTCTGTAGCCAGGCTTTCAACTCACTTATTTAGTTGCTCATAGTAAATATTTCACAGCTGTTGTCGCACTGTTAAGCACGCCGCAAGCTATCAGGCCTCGCTTATAATGGCCCGATCTTCAAGAGAAAGATTACTTGCATGACCACTGCTGCCAACGACAATCCGGCGCGCTCGCGCGGCCTGCTGTTTACCCTCATTGCTTCCGTTGCCGGCCTGGTGCTGGCCGGCGTGCTGCTGCTGGTATTCGGTCTGGCGCTGGCGTACCCCAATTTGCCGGAACTGGATTCCCTGACCGATTACCGTCCCAAAATGCCGCTGCGAATCTTTTCCGCCGACGGTGTGCTGATCGGCGAGTTCGGCGAAGAACGCCGCAACCTGGTGCGCATCAAGGACATCCCCGACGTCATGAAGAAAGCCGTGCTGGCCATCGAGGACAGCAGCTTCTATGAACACGGCGGCGTCGACTACACCGGCATCTTGCGCGCGGCATTCCACAATGCCACCGGTGGCGCGCGCCAGGGCGCGTCGACCATCACACAGCAAGTGGCCCGCAACTTTTTCCTTTCCAGCGAACAAACCTTCAAGCGCAAGATTTATGAAATGCTGCTGGCCTGGAAGATCGAAAAAAACCTCACCAAGGACCAAATCCTCGAGGTCTACATGAATCAGATCTACCTGGGCCAGCGCGCCTACGGTTTTTCTTCCGCCGCCCAGATCTATTTCGGCAAAAATCTGAAAGACATTAGCGTGGCCGAAGCGGCCATGCTGGCCGGCCTGCCCAAAGCGCCGTCGGCCTACAACCCGGTGGTCAATCCGAAACGCGCCCGCACCCGTCAGCAATACATCCTGATTCGCATGCATGACTTGGGCTATATCACGACGGCCCAATTCAACGCCGCCAAAGCCGAACAGTTGAAGACCAAGACCGACAGCAGCGATTTCGGCGTGCACGCGGAATATGTGGCGGAAATGGCGCGCCAGCTGGTCTATGAACAGTTCAAGGAAGATACGTATACGCGCGGCCTGAACGTCTTCACCACCATCACCAAGGCCGACCAGGACGCCGCCTACCTGGCGCTGCGCCGGGGCGTGATGGACTATGAAAAGCGCCACGCCTACCGTGGCCCGGAAGCGTATATCGATATCCCGGCCAACAAGGAAGAAGCCGACGAGGCGATTGAAGCCGAACTGGCGGCGCGTCCGGACAGCGACGACATCGTGGCGGCCATGGTGCTGCAAGTATCGCCCACCAAGGTGGTGGCGGTGACCGCGTCCGGCGAGGAAATCACGATTGTCGGCGAAGGGCTGGAAGCGGCCCGTTCATGGCTGGCGGAAAAAGCGGCGCCGAATAAACGCATCCGCCGCGGCGCGGTGATCCGCGTGCACCAGGAAGGCAAGGACTGGGAAATCACGCAAATGCCGGAAGTCGAATCGGCGTTCGTGTCGGCCTCGCCGGAAGATGGCGCGATCAAGGCGCTGGTGGGCGGCTTCGACTTCAACCGCAACAAGTTCAACCACGTGACGCAGGCATGGCGTCAGCCCGGCTCGTCGTTCAAACCATTTATTTACTCGGCGTCGCTGGAACGCGGCCTGTCGCCCGCGACCGTCATCAATGACGCGCCGATCTCGTTCGACGCGGGCCAGACCGGTGGCCAGGCGTGGGAACCGAAGAACTACGACGGTAAATATGAAGGCCCGATGACGATGCGGCGCGGCCTGACCAAGTCGAAAAACATGATTTCGATCCGCATCCTGCACCGCATCGGCGCCAAGTATGGTCAGGAATACACCACCCGCTTCGGCTTCGATGCGGAAAAAAATCCGCCGTACCTGACCCTGGCGCTGGGCGCCGGCGCGGTCACGCCGCTGCAGGTGGCGGGCGCCTACGCCGTGTTCGCCAACGGTGGCTATAAAGTCACGCCGTACCTGATTTCCAAGGTCACCGACGCCAACGGCAAAGTGCTGTCGCAAGCCGCGCCCGACAAGGCCGGCGATCCCGCCAACCGCGTGATCGACGAACGCAATGCCTTCCTGATGGATTCGATGATGAAGGACGTCGTCAAATACGGCACCGCCACCAAGGCGCTGGCGCTGAAGCGCCCTGACATCGCGGGCAAGACCGGCACCACCAACGATTCGATCGACGCCTGGTTTGCCGGCTACCAGTCGAAACTGGTCGGCGTGGCCTGGATCGGCTTCGACCAGCCGCGCAACCTGGGCAACAAGGAAACCGGCGGCGGCCTGGCGCTGCCAATCTGGATCGGCTACATGCAGAAGGCGCTGAAGAACATCCCGATCGAGGAGCGTCCCGTGCCGGAAGGCATGATGGTGGTCGATGGCGAGTATTACTACGCGGAGAATCCGCCGGGGATGGGCGTGCAGAGTCTGGAAGG
>JAIENA010000075.1 GCA_019751755.1 Burkholderiaceae bacterium
CTGACCACCTTGATGCTGGCCGGCATGCGTGAAATCCTCATCATTTCGACCCCGCAAGATACCCCGCGTTTTAAGGAGTTGCTGGGCGATGGCAGCCAGTGGGGTTTGCAGCTCAGTTATGCGGTGCAGCCGTCGCCCGATGGCCTGGCGCAGGCGTTTATTATTGGCCGTGAATTTGTCGGCAACGATCCGTCGGCATTAATTCTGGGCGATAACATTTATTACGGTAACGACCTCGATGCCTTGCTGCGTTCCGCCGCCATGCGTCCGGATGGCGCCACCGTGTTTGCCTATCACGTGCAGGATCCTGAGCGCTATGGCGTGGTGGAATTCGATGCTGATCGCAAGGCATTGACGATCGAGGAAAAACCGAAGGCGCCGAAATCAAACTATGCGGTGACGGGGCTGTATTTCTACGATCACCAAGTGTGTGATATTGCCGCCAGCATCAAGCCATCGGCACGCGGCGAGCTGGAAATTACCGATGTGAATAACGTCTACCTGCAACAAGACCAGTTAAAGGTGGAGTTGATGGGACGCGGCATGGCTTGGCTCGATACCGGCACCCATGAATCCCTGCTCGATGCATCGCAATTTATTGCCACCATTGAAAAACGCCAGGGCTTGAAAGTCGCTTGCCCGGAAGAAATCGCCTACCGCAAAGGCTATATCGATGCGGTGCAATTGGCGAAACTCGCCGAGCCACTGAAGAAAAATAACTATGGCCAGTATCTGTTACAAATTTTGAAAGATAAGGTGGTCCCTCGATGAATGTAATCAAAACGCCATTGGATGGCTTGCTGGTGATTGAACCCACCGTCTTTGGCGACCAGCGCGGCTTTTTCTATGAGAGTTTTAATGCCCAGCGGTTTGCCGAGCAAACCGGCGCGACGGTCGAGTTCGTGCAGGATAACCATTCGCGCTCGGCCAAGGGCGTGTTGCGCGGCCTGCATTACCAGATCCAGCAGGCGCAAGGCAAACTGGTGCGGGTGACCACCGGCGCGGTATTTGACGTGGCGGTGGATCTGCGTAAAAGCTCGCCGACCTTTGGCCAGTGGTATGGATTGGAGTTGTCGGCTGAAAATAAGCGCCAGTTGTGGATACCGGCCGGCTTTGCCCACGGTTTTGTGGTGACCAGCGACGTCGCTGAATTCCTGTACAAGACCACCGATTACTATGCGCCGGCCTATGAACGGTCTGTGATCTGGAATGACCCGGCCATCGGCATTGACTGGCCGCTCGATGGCGAACCGCTGCTGTCAGCCAAAGACAAGGCGGGTGTACCGCTGGCCGAGGCCGAGGTATTCGCATGAAGATCCTGTTGACGGGGTGTTCCGGCCAGGTCGGCTATGAACTGCAGCGCAGCCTGCAGGGCTTGGGCGAAGTCATCGCGGTCGACCGCGCGCGCATGGATTTGGCCAACCTGGATCAGGTGCGGGCGGTGATCCGCGAAGTCCAGCCCGGCCTGATCGTCAATCCCGCCGCGTATACGGCGGTCGACAAGGCGGAAAGCGAGCCGGAGTTGGCCTACCGCATCAATGCGCAAGCTCCGGCCGTGATGGCCGAGGAAGCCAAACGGCTCGATGCGGCGCTGGTGCATTACTCGACTGACTATGTCTTCCCCGGGACTGATCCGGCGCCCCGGGTGGAAACCGACGTGACCGGTCCCGTCAATGTGTATGGCGCCAGCAAGCTGGCCGGCGAACAGGCGATCGCGGCAGCCGGCGTACGCCACCTGATTTTCCGTACCAGTTGGGTCTATGGCATGCGTGGCAAGAATTTCCTGTTGACGATGCAAAAGCTGGCACGCGAGCGCGATATGCTGCGCATCGTGGCGGACCAGCATGGCGCCCCCACGTGGAGCCGCACCATTGCCGACAGTACGGCCACGGTGCTGGCCCAGGCCAGGGCAGGCGGCGCCGCATGGTGGGAGGCGCACGGCGGCACGTATCACCTGTCGAGCCAGGGCCAGACCACGTGGTTTGAATTCACCCAAGCCATCTTGGAAGAAGCGGCGATTACGTGCAAGCTGGAACCCATCACCAGCGCGGAATATCCGACCCCGGCGGCGCGGCCAGCATACTCCGTCATGTCGTCGCAGAAACTGGTGGACAGCCTGTGCGCCCTGCCGCATTGGCGCGATGCGTTACGCCTGTGTATGCGTTGAGCTGTTTCAAACCGTAAGCATGGCTGAGCGGGGCGGTGGGATTTGCTAAAATCCCAGCCTCGCAGGGTCCGTACCTTGTGTTACCGGCCCTAATTGATAATAAAAAATGTTTTCTTTCCTTATAAGCTTCGTTGCTTCCGCACTGCTGACCCTGTTGGTGATCAAGGAAGCCAAGCTGCATGGCCCTGCCATGGACACCGATTTTCGCGGCGTGCAGAAAAATCATGCGCACGCGGTGTCCCGTATCGGCGGCCTGTCCATTTTCTTTGCCGTGGTGCTGGCGGCCTGCATTTCGATCTGGCGCGTGCCGGCCATGACCAGTTGGATGATGTCGCTGTTGGCGTGCGCGCTGATCGCATTTGCCGGTGGCATCGTGGAAGATTACACCGGGAATGTCAGTGCGGCACGGCGCTTGCTGCTGACCATGGCCGCAGGACTGGCGGCTTATTTCCTGCTCGATGCCCGTATCGACCGTATCGACCTGCCATTCTCGACCTGGACCATTCCATGGGTCTGGCTGGCCTTGCCCGTTTCGGTGCTGGCGGTGGCCGGTATTGCCAATGCGGTCAATATCATTGACGGATTCAATGGCCTTGCCAGCGTCGTCACGATTTGCATGCTACTGTCGCTCGGTTATGTGGCGCTGCAAGTCAATGATATGTTTGTCTTGGTGGCGGCATTGATCGTGGCGGGGGCCACGGCTGGCTTTCTAGTCTGGAATTATCCCGTCGGATTGATATTCCTCGGCGATGGGGGCGCGTATTTCATCGGATTTATGCTGGGTGAATTGGCGTTGCTGCTGGTAATTCGTAATCCACAGGTGTCAACCTGGTACGCCGCGCTGTTGTTGATCTATCCGGCATTTGAAACCCTGTTTTCCGCTTATCGCCGCATGTTTGTGCGGGGTAAGTCGCCCACCATGCCCGATGGGATCCATTTGCATAGTCTGATCTACCGCCGTATCGTGCAATGGGCGATCGGGCGTAAGGATGGACGTGCCTTGTTACGCCGCAATTCCCTGACTTCGCCGTATTTGTGGGCATTTTCATTGATGGCCGTGATCCCCGCCACCCTGTTCTGGAACAATACATCGCTGCTGATGATATTTTGCCTGCTGTTTGTGGTGACCTACTTGTGGCTATATGCGCGGATCGTGCGCTTCAAAGCGCCGCGCTGGATGATGCGTCACAAGAAACCCTGACATGGCCGGTTTTTCGTGTATATTTCGGTCAGAATTCCAACCTCACTTTTTTAAAGGATATTTATGGATCTGTCGAATATGTCCGTCGCTCAATTGCGTGAACTGCAAGAGCAATTAAAAAAGGAATTGACGCAACGTGAATCCCAGGAGCGGGCGCAAGCCATTGAAAAAATCCAGGCGATTGCAAAAAGCGTTGGCTCCACCGTGGAAGAATTGATGGCGGGCGTCAAGGCGGGAGCCAAGGCACCGGGCGTGGCAGTGGCGCCGCGCTACCGCAACCCTGCCGATGGCGCCCAGCAATGGACCGGTCGCGGCCGGCAACCGAAGTGGGTCAAGGATTGGGTCGACGCCGGCAACGATATTGAAGGGCTGCGGATCGCCGCCTAAATCCGGGCGTTAAGGCCAGCAGGGCAGGCAGGGCTTGCCTGCCACAGTTATCGCACTTACTATACCCGTAGTTTACGGCTGGGCCATCCCGCCAGCCGCCATCCCACAGCATACCTCCGCCGTCTCGCGCCTTGGCGCCGGACGCGGGCGCGTCTTCATCACGATTATGACTACACTCTCGAAATCGATTTTCAAAGCTTATGACATCCGCGGCATCGTGGGTAAAACGCTCGATGCCAATGTCGCGCGCCAGATCGGCCATGCCTTCGGGCTGGCGGCGCGGGCCAAGGATCAGGCCAAAGTCGTGATTGGCCGCGATGGCCGCCTGTCCGGCCCGGAACTGGCGGCAGCGCTGGCGCAAGGCTTGCAGTCGGCGGGGGTGGATGTGATCGATTTGGGCGTGGTGGCCACGCCGATGGTGTATTTTGGTACCCAAGTGCTGGGCGCGCCGTCCGGCATCATGGTCACCGGCAGCCATAATCCGCCGGACTATAACGGCTTCAAAATGGTGCTGGCGGGCGAAGCGATTTATGGCGACGCCATCACCGGCCTGTACGACAGTATTCTGGCCGATGGCGACAAACTGGCCGCTGAGCCGGGCGCGTACAGCACGCACGACATCAAGGCCGAGTACCTGCAGCGCATCATTGGTGATGTAAAAATTGCCCGTCCGATCAAGATCGCGGTCGATTGCGGCAATGGTGTGGCGGGCGCCTTCGCCGGCGATTTGTACCGTGGCATGGGTTGCGAGGTGATTGAACTGTTCTGCGACGTCGATGGCACGTTCCCGAACCACCACCCGGACCCGGCCCACCCGGAAAACCTGCAAGATCTGATTCGCTGCCTGCAGCAGACCGATGCGGAAATCGGCCTGGCCTTTGACGGCGACGGCGACCGCCTCGGCATCGTCACCAAGGATGGCCAGATCATTTTCCCGGACCGTCAGATGATGTTGTTCGCCGAAGACGTGCTGTCGCGTCACCCTGGCGAACAAATCCTGTATGACGTGAAGTGCACGCGCCACCTGGCGCCGTACATTGAAAAGAGCGGTGGCGTGCCGTTGATGTACAAGACCGGCCACTCGCTGGTAAAAGCCAAGCTGAAGGAAACCGGCGCGCCGCTGGGCGGCGAAATGAGCGGCCATATCTTCTTCAAGGACCGCTGGTATGGCTTTGATGACGGCCTGTATGCCGGCGCGCGCATGCTGGAAATCCTGACCAAACATGCCGATCCGTCGGCGCTGCTGAACGCGCTGCCACAATCGGATTCGACGCCGGAACTGCACCTGCACCTGAACGAGGGCGAAAACTTTGCCCTGATGGACAAGCTGCGCAGCGATGCGCGCTTCCCGGGCAACGAGCGCATCATCGATATCGATGGCTTGCGGGTCGAATACGCGGATGGCTTCGGCCTGGCGCGTTCGTCCAATACCACGCCGGTGATCGTGATGCGCTTTGAAGCGGAGACTCCGGCAGCGCTGGCGCGTATCCAGGGCCAGTTCCGTGATGTGATCCTGGCGGCCAAGCCGGACGCCGAACTGCCATTCTGATCCGATGAATAGCCGGGGCAATTCGGATGGTATGCAGCCGTTGAATATCTTACTGGTGCGCGTCTCCTCGCTGGGTGACGTGTTGCACAACATGCCGATCGTGGCAGATATCGCGCGCCATTACCCGAACGCGCAGATCGACTGGGTGGTGGAAGAGGGTTACGTCAGCCTGGTGCGCATGAATGCGCGGGTGCGCACCATCATCCCGTTTGCGTTGCGGCGCTGGCGCAAAAGTCTGGGCAATCCGGCCACCCGCGCGGAAATCAAGGCATTCGTTTCCGCCCTGCGCGCGCGGCGCTACGACTATGTGTTCGATACCCAGGGCTTACTGAAGACCGGCATCATCATGGGCGCCGCCAAGGGGCGCCATAAGGTGGGCCTGGGCAACGGCAGCGAAGGTTCGGGTTACGAAGGCATTTCACGCGTGTTCCATACCCGCAGCGTCAAGCTCGATCCGCGCACGCATGCGGTGGCGCGCGGCCGTCTGGTGGTGGGCGCGGCATTGGGTTACAACGTCGATGATCCAGCCGACTTCGGCTTGCCGGGTGTGTCGCCGAACGATGCGCGTCCGGACTGGATGCCGGCGGGGCCGTATTGCGTCTTCTTCCATGGCACCGCGCGTGACGCCAAGAAGTGGGCGCCCGCCAACTGGATTGAACTGGGTGCCGCGCTGGCGCCGATGCCGGTGCTGCTGCCTTGGGGTTCGCCCAAGGAAAAGCAGGAAGCCGAAGCGTTGGCGGCCAGCCTGCCCAATGCGCGTGTGCTGCCGGCCTTGCCGATGGCCGATGCCGTGCTGCTGGCGCGCCATGCCGCGCTGGCGGTCGGCGTCGATACCGGCCTGACCCATATCGCGGCCGCCTTTGTCCGTCCCACCGTGGAAATCTATGCCGATTCGCCACGCTGGAAGACCGAGGGCAACTGGTCGCCGAACATCATCAATCTGGGCGATCGCGGCACGCCGCCGCCGGTGGCCGACGTATTGGCTGCCGCGCGCACCTTGCTGGCCGCCGGCCGTCACTGAGGAGCCGCGTATGGTCCGACTGTATTCGCTGCTGTGGTGGCTGGCCATGCCGTTGGCGCTGGGACGCCTGTGGCGGCGCGGCGCGCAGGAACCCGGCTATCGCCTGCACTGGAATGAGCGCCTTGGCCTGTACGGCAAGCGGGCCGCCAACGATGAGCCGCACACCATTTGGGTGCATGCGGTATCGGTCGGCGAAACCCGCGCCAGCGAACCGCTGGTGGAAGCGCTGCTGGCGGCCTATCCGCGCAGCCGTATCCTGTTGACGCACATGACGCCCACCGGGCGCGCCACCGGCAAGCAACTGTTCGGCAAGCATGGCGCCAGGGTGGTGCAATCGTACCTGCCGTATGACACCTTCAGCATGGTGCGCCGCTTTATCCGCCATTTTGAACCGCGCATCTGCATCTTGATGGAAACCGAAGTGTGGCCATCCTTGATCGCGTGCTGCAACCAGGTCCACGTTCCCGTGGTGCTGGCCAATGCGCGCCTGTCCGAACGGTCGCTGCGCAAGGCGCAGCGCCTGGGCGGCTTGATGCGGGGCGCCGCGCAGGGCATCGCGCTGGTGGCGGCGCAAACCGAAGCCGATGCCGGCCGGGTACGCTCGCTGGGCGTGACCAATGTCGATGTCACCGGCAGCATCAAGTTCGACGTGCAGGTGCCGCCAAGCGCGCTGGTGCTGGGGGCGCAACTGCGGGCCCAGGTTGGCGCGCGGCCTGTCTTGCTGTGCGCCAGCACCCGCGAAGGCGAGGAGGAGCTGCTGCTGGATGCCTACCAGCGCGCGTTGCAGGCGCAGGTCTTGCCTGCCGATGTGCTGCTGTTGCTGGTGCCGCGCCACCCGCAGCGTTTCGATGCCGTCGCGCAGATGGCGACGCAGCGCGGCTTGGCCATCGAGCGCCGCAGCGCGCTGGCCAGGGGCGACGCCGTCGACCCGGCTGTGGCGGTGCTGCTGGGCGATTCGATGGGGGAAATGTTCGCCTATTACGCGCTGTGCGATGTCGCCTTCATTGGCGGCAGCCTGCAGCCGCTGGGTGGCCAGAACCTGATCGAAGCGGCCGCGCTGGGCAAGCCGGTGCTGATCGGCGAACACACCTTCAATTTTGCGCAAGTAACGGAAGATGCGCTGGCGGCCGGCGGCGCATTGCGGATCGCCAGCGCCGATGCGTTGATGGCGCAGGCCGCGCGCCTGTTGCACGACGATGGCGAGCGCCTGGCCATGGGCGCGCGGGCGCGTGATTTCGCGGGCCAGCACAAAGGCGCCACGCAGCGCACACTGGCGCTGTTGCCGGCGCTGATACCCGCGGCGGCGTGACAGTCGTAGCGCAGCACAATGTATCGTGCCGTATTGCATGGCCAAGCTGGTGGCGGAGCGTGCAGGGCGGCTTGATGAAACCAAGCCGCCCTATGGGATCACGCTGTAGCTGCCATAGCGCGGGCTAATTGAATAGCGGCGGCAATTCCTGCGCGCGTTTGCGCAGCAATTCGCGCGCCTCGTCGTACGCCGGGTAAATCCGGCCCACCTCGGCCCAGAAGCGGGGGCTGTGGTTCATCTCCAGGATGTGCGCCAGTTCGTGCGCCACCACGTAATCAATCAGCGGCAGCGAGAAGTGAATCAGTCTCCAGTTCAACCGGATCATGCGCTGCGCCGTGCAGGAACCCCAGCGCGACCCCGCCGACGACAGCGCGAACGCGCTGTACTGCACACCCAGCCGCGCCGCATACAGGTCCATGCGTTGTTCAAACAGGATTTTCGCCTGTTGCTGCAGCCACGATTTGACCCTTTCCTTCAGCAGTAATTCGGTGGCGCCTTGCACCAGACCCATATGCAATTCGCGCGTGTCCGGGTTGTAATCGGTGCGGTTGCGGGTGGCGGTGTACAGCCGCAAAGTGATGTCCGTGCCCAGGTAGGGCAGTGGTGCGCCGTCGACCCACTCCATCGGCGGCTTTTGCAGTCGTGCCGCGCGCCGTTCGCGCCGCTCTTCCAGCTTCGACAGGATCCAGTGTTGCTTGGCGCGGATGGCGTTGTCGATATCGGTCAGCGACACCCGGCGTGGCGCCGTCACACGCAGGCCGTCATCATCGACCATAAAGCCGATCGAGCGGCGTGTTGAGCGGCGCAATGCATATTCCAGCACATAACCGCCCACCAGCAGTTGGCGGCGTGGCAGTTGCTCGGTCGGTGGAGCTGCGGGCGTCGGGGCGCGCAGCGGCACCGGCGGCGCCAGCGGTGGTGGTGAAGCGGTATGGGTGGATGCTGCGGAAGGAGAGGCGAGCGGCGCGGTGGGGGACGGCGCGGAATGCGGCTCAGAATGTGACCCGAATCGCGCTGCTGCTGCGGGAGTCGAGGCCAAGGTGACTGGTGTAGCGAGGGGCGGGACTGGCGTACTGGAATGCGGCGCCTGCCAGGTCGAAGGATGCGGTGGCGCCGGGCGGGATGAAGAACAAATAGGCAACGTCGGCGCCGGTGCTGCGGCGCCGAACAGGTCAAGCTGGTTGCCCGTACTGGCAGGCGGCTGCGACGAGCCGGAGAGGCTGTCTAGCCAGCGCTGTAAGCGTGGGGCGAAATGACGCGCATTTCTGATTCGATCCACTGTTCCACCTGCTCCATCAGACTGTCTGCTGTTTCACCTGCGGACGGTATTGGCTTGCCGACGGAAACCGTCACCTTGCCCGGCCGCTTGATAAACGAATTCTTGGGCCAGCACTCTCCCGAGTTCAACGCGATCGGCACCACGCAGGCGCCGGTTTCGACCGCCAGCCGGGTGCCGCCGCTCTTGTACTTGCCGGCCTGGCCGACCGGGATGCGCGTGCCTTCGGGGAACATGATAATCCATTGGCCGTCTTTCAGGCGGCGCTTTCCATGCGCAACGACCTGTTTAAATGCATGCTTGCCGGCCTTGCGGTCGATCGGAATCATGCGCAGCATGGCAATGCCCCAGCCAAAGAACGGGATATACAGGATCTCTTTTTTGAACACGAACACCAGCGGGCGTGGCAGGTTCGCCAGCAGGAAAATGGTTTCCCATGCCGACTGGTGTTTCGACAGCACGATGGCCGGCGTGTCGGGGAAATTTTCCGCGCCCTTGATTTCGTATTCAATGCCGCAAATGGTTTTTGCGCACCAGATGATAAACACGTTCCAGCGCGAGACCACCCAGTAGCGTTTGTTATAAGGCAGCGGCGCCACCAGCATGCACACGCCCGACCAGATGATGGTGGCGATGGCCATGATGATGGTAAACAGCAGGGAGCGCAGGAAAAGTGAGGCTTGGTGCAATGCGGTTCTCCGGTAAATCGGTAAATCGATCAATCAATTGACCCCGTGAGGGGCTTTCAGCAAATAGTCGACCGTGGCGGCCAGGTCGGGGAAGACCTTGGTGCCGGGCGGCAGGCCGCCGGTTTCATGGGTTTTTTCACCCTTGCCGGTCAACACCAGGTACGGCGTGCAGCCGCTGACGAAGCCCGCCTGCAAATCGCGCAGCGAGTCGCCAACGGTCGGCACGCCTTTCAGGCTGACCTGGTAGCGCTTGGCGATTTCCGCGAACATACCAGGTTTTGGCTTGCGGCAATCGCAATTGTCGGCCGCCGAATGTGGGCAAAAGAAGATCGCTTCGATCTCGGCGCCCGCTTGCTGTGCCAGCGTGTGCAGCTTTTGGTGGATCGCGTTCAGGGTGGTGATATCGAACAGTTGACGGGCAATCCCGGACTGGTTCGATGCGATCACCACGCGGTAGCCTGCCTGGTTCAGGCGCGCGATCGCTTCCAGGGATCCCGGCACCGGGATCCACTCGGCGGGCGATTTGATGAAGTCCGGGGAGTCATGGTTGATCACGCCATCCCGGTCCAGGATGATCAACTTCATCGTCACGCCCATGTCAGGCCGCCAGCTTGGAAATGTCGGCCACGCGATTCATCATGCCGTGCAGCGACGACAGCAAGGCCAGGCGGTTGTTGCGCAGTGCAACGTCTTCCGCCATCACCATCACGTCGTTGAAGAAGGCATCAACATCGTCGCGCAGTTGCGCCAAGGTCTTCAGCGTGCCGGCGAAATCGCCCTGGACAAAGGCGGCGTCGACTTCCGGCTGGACGCGGGTGATTGCCGCGTACAGGTTCTTCTCGGCCGTGTCCTGCAGCAGTTCGGCCTTTACGCCACCAGCCACTTGCGCCAGTGCTTCCTCGTTCTTTTTCAGAATGTTGGTGATGCGCTTGTTGGCGCCGGCCAGCGAGGCCGACTCTGGCAAGGCCGCGAACGCTTGCACCGCTTCCAGGCGCTGCACGATATCGTCCAGACGGTCCGGGTTCTGCGCCACCACGGCTTCGATTTCATTCGGCGTGAAACCGCGCTCGCGCAGGATGCCGCGCAGGCGGTCCAGCATAAAGGCGGTGACTTCGGTGGATGGGTCCTTGAAGCCTGCCACGGAACCGAATTGCGCCACGGCGTCGGCCAGCAGGCCGGAGATCGTCAGTGGTAACCGCTTTTCAATCAGCATGCGCAGTACGCCCAGCGCATGGCGGCGCAGTGCGAACGGGTCCTTGTCGCCGGTTGGCTGCAGGCCGATGGCCCAGATGCCGACCAGGGTTTCCAGTTTGTCCGCCAGCGCCACGGCCAGGCCTGCGCTCGACGCCGGCAAGGCATCGCCGGCAAAGCGCGGTTGATAGTGCTCGCTGGCCGCCAGCGCGACTTCGTCATGCTCGCCATCGTGGCGCGCATAGTAGGTGCCCATGATGCCTTGCAACTCAGGGAATTCACCCACCATGTCGGTCAGCAGGTCGGCCTTCGACAGGCGCGCGGCGCGTTCCGCCAGCGCCACATCCGACCCCAGCTTGCCGGCAATGGCGCCGGCCAGTGCCGTCACACGTTCGCTGCGCTCGGCCTGCGTGCCCAGTTTGTTGTGGTAAACCACGTTTTTCAGCATTGGCAGGCGCGATTCCAGGGTTTTCTTCTTGTCTTGTTCGAAGAAGAATTTCGCATCGGACAGGCGCGGACGCACCACGCGCTCATTGCCGCCAATGATGGCCGCTGGCGTGTCGGTGGCGATGTTGGACACGATCAGGAAGCGCGAACGCAGCTTGCCCGCCTGGTCGGTCAGCGCGAAGTATTTCTGGTTGGTCTGCATGGTGAGGATCAGGCATTCCTGCGGCACGGCCAGGAATTCTTCCTCGAAGCGGCACGCATAGACCACCGGCCACTCCACCAGCGACGTCACTTCGTCCAGCAGCGCTTCCGGCATCAAGACCAGGTCATCACCGGCTTGCGCCAGCAGCGCGCTGCGGATCTGTTCCTTGCGATCGTCGAAGCCGGCAATCACCTTGGCCTGGTCCGCCAAGGTGGCGGCGTAGGCGTCGGCATGCGGCACTTCGACCTGGCGCTGGCCCGGTGCGGTCAGGAAGCGGTGGCCTTCGGTGACTTTCGCGGCCGTCAATCCCAGCACGGACAGTGGCAGCACGGTCTCGCCATGCAGTGCGATCAGGCTGTGGGCCGGGCGCACGAATTGCACGGTGGCGCCGTCTGGCCGCTGGTAGCTCATGACTTTCGGGATCGGCAGCTTGGCCAGCGCTTCTTCCAGCGCGGCCTGGGCGCCGGTTTCCAGCTTCGCGCCGGGGGCGGTGTAGGTGTGGAAGAAGCTCTCGGCCTTGCCGTCCTGCGCGCGTTCCAGGTCCGACACTTGCAGGTCGGGGAAGCCCAGCGCGGCCAGTTTCTTGGCCAGTGGCGCGGTCGGGTTGCCATCCTTGTCCAGCGCGACCGTCACCGGCAACACTTTTTCACGGATCGATTTGTCGGGCGACATGGCGCGCACGTCCGAGATGGCAACGGCCAGGCGGCGTGGCGTGGCGTAGGTGGTGGCCACGCTGCCGTCTTCCAGGAAGCCGCGTGCTTTCAGGCCGTTGACGATCACCGTGGAAAACGCGGCGCCCAGTTTGGACAGCGCCTTCGGTGGCAATTCTTCGGTCAGCAGTTCGATTAACAGGGTCTGGTTCATATTCTTACTCTTTCGGCAGCATCGGGAAGCCGAGGCGTTCGCGGGAATCGTAGTAGGCTTGCGCGACCAGGCGCGACAGGGTGCGCACGCGGCCGATGTAGGCGGCGCGCTCGGTCACGGAGATGGCGCCACGGGCGTCGAGCATATTGAAGCTGTGCGACGCTTTCATGATCTGTTCATAGGCTGGCAACGTCAGTTGCAGCTCGATCAGGCGCTTGGCTTCGGATTCGTGGTTGGCGAATTGCGCGAACAGCAGGTCCGTGTTGGCGTGTTCGAAGTTGTAGGTCGATTGCTCGACTTCGTTCTGGTGGAACACGTCGCCGTAGGTCAGACGCTTGGTCTGGCCATTCTCTTCCCACTCGGTCCAGACCAGGTCATAGACGTTTTCCACGCCCTGCAGGTACATCGCCAGGCGTTCGATGCCATAGGTGATTTCGCCCAGCACCGGCTTGCAGTCGAGGCCGCCGACTTGCTGGAAGTAGGTGAATTGCGTCACTTCCATGCCGTTCAGCCAGACTTCCCAGCCCAGGCCCCAGGCGCCCAGCGTCGGGCTTTCCCAGTCATCTTCGACGAAGCGCACGTCATTCTGTTTCAAGTCCAGGCCCAGCGCCGCCAGGGAACCCAGGTACAGGTCCAGGATATTTTCCGGCGCCGGCTTCAGTACCACCTGGTACTGGTAGTAGTGCTGCAGGCGGTTCGGGTTTTCGCCATAGCGGCCATCTTTCGGGCGGCGCGATGGCTGGACATAGGCGGCGCGCCATGGCTCCGGGCCGATTGCGCGCAGGAAGGTGCCGGTGTGGAAGGTGCCGGCGCCGACTTCCATGTCATAGGGTTGCAGCAGGGCACAGCCCTGCTTGTCCCAGTAGGATTGCAGCGTCAGGATAATCTGTTGAAAGGTAAGCATCGTGTTTAATCTTTGCGCTGGACGGTTGCGAGCGTTGTTGAATCGCCAAAGCGGCTAATTTTAGCGGGTTTAACAGGTTTTGCGGATGGGACCGAAGGGATCAGGTCCCCGTTACGTGGTTTTTTGCGGATTTTCGGGCCGCGATCCGGCTCCACCACCAGGCCCCGCCCAGTGCCAGCGCCGCCAGCAACAGGAACAGTTTATTGGCCATAATGATGTACGGCGTGGCGCCCGCCATGCCCTGCACCGTGGCTTTCAGCACGCCGGCCTGGTAATACGGCAGGCTCGATGTGATGGCGCCATGGCTGTCGATCACCACGGTGGCGCCGCTGTTGGTGGAGGCCAGCAGCGGGCGGCCGGTTTCCATCGCGCGCATCTGCGACATTTGCACGTGCTGTGGAATCGCGATCGATTCGCCATACCACGCCAGTTCCGACACGTTCAGCAAGATGGTGGCGGGTTGCGGATCGGCAGCCAACTGGTCGGCGATTTCCTCGCCAAACACGTTTTCATAGCAAATATTGGGTAGCACGCGCTGCGACTTGACCTGGAACGGCGCTTGCAGCGCCTTGCCCCGGGTCTGGTCGCCCAGCGGGATTTGCATCAGGTTGGTGAACCAGCGGAAGCCGGGCGGGATGAATTCGCCAAACGGCACCAGATGGTGCTTGTCGTAGCGGTAGGTCGGCAGGCCGGATTCCGGTGGAATCCCGACCACGCTGTTGGAATACTGCAGCGGGCTGTCCATCAGCGGCATGCCGACCACCAGATGGCTGCCGGAACGCTTGGCGAACTGGCCCAGTGCCGGCAGGTAATCGGGCGGCAACTGGTGCGGGAACAGCATGACCGCCGTTTCCGGCGTGGCGATCAAGTCCGCTGCTTCGCCGGTGATGGTGGCGTGGTAGCGGCGCAAGGTCGCTTCGGTGTGCGAGGCGTCGAATTTTTGCAGCAGCGGCGTATTGCCCTGGATCAGGCGCACCGAGATCGGCTGGCCGACCGGGTGGGTCCAGTCCATGCCGCGCAGCGCGAAGCCGGTCAGCAGGATGGCGGCGGCGGTGCCCAGCGCAGCCCAGCGCACGCGGTGCATGGCCAGCAGCAGGGCGCCCGCGCACAGCGCGGCCAGCATGGAGAGGCCATATACGCCGACAAGCGGCGCATAGCCGCCCAGGGGCGACACATTGTGCGCATAGCCGGATGTGGCCCACGGAAAGCCGGTAAACAGCCAGCCACGGACCCATTCAAACACCGCCCACAAGGCCGGCAATACCAGCAGGTTGGCGGCTGGCAGCGGCAGCGACCAGCGGCGACGCAGCCACAGGGCGCCATACATGGCCATGCCGGCATACAGGCCCATGCCGGCGGCCAGCAAGGTGACCGCCGCCGCTGCCACCGGTGCGGGCAGTCCGTTGAAGCGGTTCAGCGCGATATACAGCCAGTGGGTATTGGCCAGGCACCAGCCAAAGCCAAAAGCCCAGCCGACCAGTGCACCGGCTTTCAGGGTGTCGGCGCGCAAGACCTGGTAAAACAGCAGCGCCAGGCAGATGAACTGCAGCGGCCACCAGCCGAATGGCGCGAACGACAGCACGCTGGCCGCGCCGGCCAGTGCGGCGATGGCCATGCGGCTGCGGGTGGAGCGGGGAGCGGAAATCTCGCCGGGAGCGGAGCGCCTGAAACGCATCAGTCCTGCTCGTCGATCGACGGCGGCAGTTTTTCGACCAGCAGCACGTGGATCTGGCGTGCATCGGCACGCAAGACTTCAAAGCGCAGATTGTCGATGGCGAATTTGTCGCCCTTGTGGGGCATGCGCGCCAGGTGCTTGACGACGAAACCGCCGATGGTGTCGGCATCTTCATCGGACAGGCTGGTGTCGAGTTCATCGTTGAACTGCTCGATCTCGGTCAGCGCCTTGACACGCCAGCGCGGACCCTGGCGGCCTTCCTTGATCGACAGGATATTGTCTTCTTCCTCGTCGAAGTCGTATTCGTCTTCGATATCGCCGACGATCTGTTCCAGCACGTCTTCGATCGTGATCAGGCCGGCCACGCCCGAGTATTCATCGACCACGATGGCCATGTGGTTGTGGTTGGCGCGGAAGTCGCGCAGCAACACATTCAGACGTTTCGATTCGGGAATGAACACGGCCGGGCGCAGCATGTCGCGCACGTCGAACGATTCTTCCGCGTAGTAGCGCAGCAAATCCTTTGCCAGCAGGATGCCGACCACTTTGTCACGCTCGCCGTCGATGGCGGGAAAGCGCGAGTGCGCCGTGTGCAGCACTTCGGGCATCCATTCTTCGATCGGCTTGGAGATGTCGATGACATCCATTTGCGAGCGGGGAATCATGATGTCGCGGGCCGACAAGTCCGACACCTGGAACACGCCTTCAATCATCGACAGCGCATCGGCGTCGATCAGGTTGCGTTCATGGGCATCGTGCAGGACTTCGAGCAGTTCCGCGCGATTCTCGGGCTCGGGGGAGATCAGTGCAGTGAGTCGCTCAAACAGCGACCGGTGGGGTTTGGCGTCAGTCTTGACGCCACTAGAGTGCTCTTGCATGGCAGGCGGGTGCCGGTTGTTTCAAAGTGCTATAGCATACACTAAATGCCCCCGCCGGTCTGGAAATGGCATTTCCGCCAAGTATTATCCTAGCCTACTGCTGTTCCGCGTACGGGTCCGCATAGCCCAGTGCTTGCAGGATTTCGGTCTCGATGCCTTCCATTTCCTCGGCTTCCTCGTCATCGAGGTGGTCGTAGCCCTGCGCATGCAGCACGCCATGCACGATCAGGTGCGCGGTGTGTTCCTCGACCGATTTTTTTTGCTCAAGCGCTTCGCGCTCAAGCACGTCGGTGCACAGGATGATGTCGGCGCGGGTCGGTTCGTCGTCGGCCACGGGGTTACCCAATTCGTCGCCTTCGTTGTAGGCGAACGTCAGCACATTGGTGGCGTAATCCTTGCCACGGTACTCGCGGTTCAGGGTCTGGCCTTCGTCCGCGTCGACAAAGCGGACCGTCAGTTCGGCCGGGGCGAACAGCGCCGCCTTGATCCACTTGCGGATCAGCGGGCGGGTGATGGATGCCTGCAAGCGGGTGTCGGCGTATTGCACCGATAAAGTCAGCTTATTTTTTTCGGACATTTTTGAGGGCGGGTTTAACAGGTTGGAGCAGGGGCGCGATTTCCGCGCTGGCATTGTGCGCGCTTTCATAGGCGTCGACGATACGGGCCACCAGCGGGTGGCGCACCACGTCGGCGCTGGTGAATTGCGTGAACGCGATGCCGCGCACGTCGCGCAGCACGTGGGTGGCGTCGACCAGGCCGCTCTTGGCATGCTTCGGCAAATCGATCTGGGTGGTGTCACCGGTCACCACGGCCTTGCTGCCAAAGCCGATCCGGGTCAGGAACATCTTCATTTGTTCGACCGTGGTGTTTTGCGCTTCATCGAGGATGACGAAGGCATGGTTCAAGGTGCGCCCGCGCATGTACGCCAGCGGCGCGATCTCGATCACGCCTTTCTCGAACATTTTCTGGGTGCGGTCGAAGCCCAGCAAATCATACAGCGCGTCATACAGCGGGCGCAGATAGGGATCGACTTTCTGCGCCAGGTCGCCCGGCAGGAAGCCCAGGCGCTCGCCCGCTTCGACGGCGGGGCGGGTCAGGATGATGCGCTTGACGGCGTCGCGCTCGAGCGCGTCGACGGCGCAGGCCACGGCCAGGTAGGTCTTGCCGGTGCCGGCCGGTCCCAGGCCAAACGAAATGTCGTGATCGAGAATGTTGCGCAGGTATTTGATCTGGTGTGGCGTGCGGCCGCGCAAGTCGCTGCGGCGGGTTTTCAGCACTGGACTGGTGATGTCCGGCTCATTGAACGGCGGCGCTTCCTGGTCCGGTTCGATGGTCGGCGCCAGGCCGGCGCGCTGTTCCACCAGCGCCAGTTGCACTTCTTCCACCGGCACCACTTTTTGCGCCACGGCGTAAAACTGTTCGAGGATCTGTACCGCGCGTTCGGCATTGGTGCCGCTGACGATGAACTTTTCACCACGGCGGAAAATCGTCACATCCAGCGCTGCGGAAATCTGGCGCAGGTTTTCATCCAGCGGGCCGCACAGGTGCGCCAGCCGTGTATTGTCGAGCGGCTCGGGGATGAAGTAATGCGGCTGTACGGGAGTCTTGGTTTTCAAAGGGAAAAGAGGGAGTGGGTTATACTGCGAAGCGTTAGTTTACCGTAACCGCGCGGCCACAGCGCCCTGCAGGCCGCAATTCGGGATCTTTTTCCCCGCCTGTTAATGTTCTGGCATTGCCTTTCGCGCAAGATACCCTAGAGTCGACATATACAAGGAGAGCGCCATGGCCGTCGGATCCATTTCAGGCGTGGGCAACAGCCCCACACAAGTGAGTAGCATCGTCAGCGACCAGCGTGCCGAGCAGGCGCGCCAGTCCCGTCTTGAGGAACAGCAGCGCACCGAGCAGGTGCAGGCCGATGCGACGCAGCAAACGCAGCAGGCCGCCGAGGCGCAGCGAGCGCAACAGGTCCGCCAGTCGCAGGAGACGGATAATTCTAGTCAGCAGCAGCAACAGCAAGAATCGCTGCTGGCCAGCCAGACCCTCAGTCCGCTGGCCTCCCGCATCGGCCAGAACATCAATACCACCGCCTGATTTTCCTTCCTGAGCGGTGCCGCGTTTCGCCACGCGGCGCTGTCATTCCCCGCTGATAATTTCCTGCGATCCTTTCGTGCGCCATGGAATATTCTGGTGTGTTGAAATGGCATTGTTGCTAAGAATTCTAGCGAATCGTTGAGTACTCCCAACTTCCGCTAGTCGCGACTTGGCTGAAACGGGCTGGAGTCAGCATAGTATTTGAATTGCAATACGCTCCAGAATCTCGACCACTCACTTAGACGAGGACTACCATGGGACACCACGCTTTAGCTTCCCAGGAAAGCTACAATCCAAACCATTTGCTGGACATGCTGCTCGGAAAAATGCAGCTGAAAAATGACGCGGCACTGTCGCGCATCCTGGAAGTGGCGCCGCCGGTCATCAGTAAAATCCGCCATCACCGCTTGCCGGTGGGCGCTTCGCTGCTGATCCGCATGCATGAAGTGACCGGCATGAGCATTCGCGATCTGCGCGATTTGATGGGGGACCGCCGCACCAAATACCGCCTGTCCGATGCACAGGGCCGTCCAAAACCAGAAGAGCGTCCACAACCGCAACAACAGGAACAGCCGGAAACGGCGGACAGCGGCATGTCGCATTGAGGCATGACATGCCTGTGCGATGCCACGCTGCCAGGGCCGGTCCGCTGGACCGGCTGGCAGTTGAGGTCAACTGAGCACAGCTGAGCTCAGCTGAGCAGTACCAGTGCAATTTCCTCGTACTGCAATTCGGTTTCACGGAACAGTTGCAGATACACTTCTTCATCCAGACCCAGCGCGGTCCAGGCCACGGTCGATACCGGTGGCACCAGGCCGTCCGGCATTTGCGCCAGGTCCAGTGCATGGGCAATCGCGTCCGCCACATGAATGATGGCGGAAAGGAAGCCCGCCCCCTGGGCTTCCGGCGTATGGTGGTGGGCAATCGCCAGTCGCATCGTATCGGAAAAATTCCAGTGCCCAGCCAGCGCCATGCCGGCTTCCACGTGGTCGATCCCCAGCACCGCCCGTTCCGCTTCGATCATGTAGCAGTCATGCTCGTCGCGGTAGAGCACCGCTTTTTCATATTCTTTCGGGAAGCAGGCCACCAGCACCAGGCGGCCGATGTCGTGCAGCAAACCAGCGGTGAACGCGTAATCCTGGTTGAAGCGCATTTGGCGCGCCAGCACGCGGGCGCAGGCGGCGCTGGCAATCGAATGGCGCCAGAACGCCTTGTGGTCAAAGCCCTTGCAATGTTTTTCCGCGAAGCAGCCGGTGACCGCGGCGGCGGTAATCAGGTTGCGCGTGGTCTGGAAACCGAGGAAGGTGATGGCTTGTTGGATGGTCGTGACTTTTACTTGCAAGCCATACAGCGAGGAATTGGCCAGGCGCAGAGTTTTCGCGGTCAGCGCCTGGTCGTGCGAGACTTTCTTGGCCAGCACGGAAATATCCACGTCTTCCTGGTCTATGCTGTTGAGCAACTCCATCACCACGGCGGGCAATGACGGCAAGTCTTCCAGGTTATTAACAATGTCGTCGTAATTCAGCATAAGTTCATTCTTCAGCCGGCAGCGCGCCGAGGCGGTAATCCGTGACAAAGCGGCGCAACAGGGCGGTGGCCCAGTCCTGGTCGCTATCCGGGTCATTTTTGCGGAACAGGTGCGCCAGTCGCACCAGATGGCGCTCCTGGCTGGCGGCGATTTCTTCTTGCGTGGGTTCGGCCGGTACCGCAATGGGCAACATGGCGATACCATGGCGCGGCATCAAGGTAATCATGGCTTGCGTCAGGACTGTCCCTTGTGGCAACAATACATGGCCTTGCACGTCCAGTAATTCGTCGGACAGGACCATGCCGGGCTCCACCTGGGCCAGCGGCATGTGCTGGTAACTGGCTGTCATTGCGATCTCCTCGGTCTTTGCCCGATCTTACCATCGGCTTTCCCCGTATGTCTCACCCTGTGTCTCGCGGTGTATCTTCGATGCAAGCACGCGGCGTTGCAAGGTTCCCGCACACTGTTAAATCTTGCCAAGAAGCTAGGCTTACAGGTACATTGGGACCTTGCCAATAAAATAGGCTCAGGGAGCAGTCGTGATGTTTGGTATCCAGGGTAGGCTGACATTCCTGTTCGTCGTCATCGTGACCGTGGTCCTGGCGATTTCGGGGACCTACGCGCAGTACAGCCTGAGCCATGAATTGGAAACCAGCAACCTGCGCTTGCGCCAAGGGGTCTTGACCCGCCTGCAAACGAGCCTGCCGTCGGCCCTGTGGGACCTCGATAAAGCCAAGGTCGACAACATTGTTGCCGCTGAAATGTTGCCGCCGGAATTGGTGGCGATCCGTGTCTACGATACGTCAGTGGGTTTGTTTTCCGGCAAATTACGCAAGGACAGCGGCGCCATCGTCGCCATCGAGCAGGACGGTCAAATGGCCGGCACGGCGGTGGTGGCCGATCTCGCTTACCGCGATGCGGGCGCGGCTGGCAATGCCCCGAAACCCGTGATCGTCGGTCGGGTGGTGGTCAATTTCAGCCGCGCGCAAATCGACGCCACGCTGGCGGCGGAAGTGCGCCGCAAAGTCATTGAAGTGTTGCTGCTGGACTTGATCCTGGTGGCGGCGCTGGCGCTCAGCCTGCGCATCGTGTTTGACCCCCTGAAGCAATTGCGCGACGGGCTGCACGACCTGGCCACGCGCGGTTCCGATGAAGTGGGCGAATTGCCTGACAACCGCCGCGATGAACTGGGCGATGTGATCCGCGGCTTCAACGCGATCCAGCGGCGGGTCAAGGCCATCATTGCCCGCACCCGCGAAGCGGAAGATGAAGCGCGGCGCGCGGCCGCCGCCACCGCCAAAGCCATGGCCGATTTGCAGCGCACCCAGGAATCGCTGCTGCAGGCCGAACGCCTGGCGTCGCTGGGCAGCCTGGTGGCCGGGGTGGCGCATGAAATCAATACGCCGGTGGGCATCGCGCTGACATCGGCGTCGATTCTGATGGAAGCGACGGAAAAAGTGCACAAGTCCGTGGCGGACGGGGCCATCAAGAAATCCGATATCCTGAAGTACCTGGAAACCGCCGAGGAAAGCACGCGGCTGATCATGAACAACGCGTACCGCGCCGCGCACCTGATCCACAGCTTCAAGCAAATCGCCGTGGACCAGGTCAGCGAGGCGCGGCGCCGCTTTGAATTGCGTGAATATATCGGCGAAGTCGTGTCCAGCCTGCAACCGAAGCTGAAAAAGACCCATATCCAGGTCGATATCGACTGCCCGTCCGATATCGTGCTCGACAGTTACCCGGGCGCGCTGGCGCAAGTCATCACCAACCTGACCCTGAACTGCGTCGAACACGCCTTCGATGCGGACACCGAAGGCCATATCGGCATCAATGTGACGGCGGACGGCGACTGGATCGAAATGCAGGTGGTCGACAACGGCAAGGGCATCGCGCCCGACATGCTGGACAAGGTGTTCGACCCGTTCGTCACGACGCGGCGCGGCCAGGGTGGTACCGGCCTGGGCTTGAATATCGTCTTTAACCTGATCGCCAAGCAATTTGCCGGCACCATTGCCGTCACCAGCGTGCTGGGCGAGGGCGCCAGTTTTGTATTGCGCATTCCGCGCGAGACACCGGCCGAGAGCGCCCATCACGAGGCGCACGCCGATGCACGCCTGCATACTTGACCCGTGCCGCCGCCGAAGCGGCGCGCCGCCTGCATGCCATCTGCCGCATACTTGCGGCGCGTAATGTCGCGAGGTCGGCCATGGGCCAGTGGCTGGGTGATGGCCCGCGAGCCCGCTTAACCCTGTTTTTTGGAGCCTGCCATGCCTGTAGTTACTGGAGAATTCGACGTCACCATGACGCCGGAACGGATGTCGGTCGGCGCCTCCGGCTTTGGCCTGGGCCGCATGGTGCTGGACAAGCGCTACCACGGTGCGCTGGCGGCCAGCGGCAATGGCGAAATGCTGAGTTTTAGGGGGGCGCACCCGCAATCGGCCGGCTATGTCGCGATGGAGCGCGTCGAAGGCGTCCTGGACGGCTTGACAGGCGGCTTTACGCTGCAGCACAACGGCATCATGGACCGAGGCACGCCCAGCCTCAGTGTGCTGGTGGTGCCGGATTCCGGCAGCGGTGATTTGACCGGGCTCAGCGGCCAGCTGGACATCCGTATCGCGGACGGCAAGCATTACTACACGTTTGACTATGTGCTGGCGCCGATTGCCTAGGCGGGTGCCAGCACTGCGGGACGTGACCAACGCGCCCATGGCGCATGATTTCCTTGTTGTGTTGAGGCGCATATCCGATGAATAACGATCTCTTCAAAGGTGTCCTGATACTGGTCGGCCTGTTCCTGGCCGTGGTCGTCGGCAGCATCGCGCTGACCGACAATGGCTGGCAAAAGGTCGGCTGCGCCGGCCGGGCCATTACCAGTGGCGTATCGCTCAGTAATGTCGCCAGCGTCTGCGGATTCTAAGCAGGCGTCAGACCGGCCGCCCACCGGATAGGGCAACATACGTCAGTTGACGTATGTGCAGTGCAGCATTGCGTGGTTAATCTCGTGTCATTACATCACCACACGAGAGAGGCCCGGAATGAAGGCAATACCGTTATCCCCAGCGTCCCTGCTGTTACTGTCGGCGCTGGCCGCAGCGCCCCACATCGCCCAGGCGGGCGCCACCATCCCGTTCGGCAATGGCCAGTCGGTCAGTGTCGGCTTTGGCATGCGCGCCAGCTATACCAGCATGGACGATGCCGCGCCGAACGGCACGTCGCGCTCGAATGACTTCAACCTGGACAGCGCCCGGCTGTTCTTCGGCGCCTCGCTGAACAAGCAGATCGGCGGCATGCTCAACACGGAATGGGATGGCGACCAGGTGCGCGTGCTGGACGCCGTCGGCCAGTTTGCGATTGCGCCGGAACTCAACATCTGGGCCGGGCGCCTGCTGTCGCCCAGCGACCGCGCCAACATGGCCGGTCCCTATTATTCTCTGGGCGGCGGTTACTGGGCCGGCGTGGCGTCACGCTATGGCTATAACGGCGGTATTTTCCGTGGCCGCGACGATGGCGTGGTGGCATGGGGCAATGCCGCCGACGGCAAGCTCGGTTATTCGTTCGGCGCCTTCGAAGGGCATACCTTCGGCATCGGTGGACTGACGCAGCATCAGGCCAAGGCGGCCGGCGTCAAGGCCTCGGACAGCCTGATGTATGCAGGCCGGGTGCAATACGACTTCTGGGACGCGGAGCCCGGCTATTACGGCACCGGCAATTACCTCGGCACGAAAGATATCCTGGCGATCGGTTTTGCGGCGCGCCAGCAATCGAAAGGCGTGCTGAGCACGGCCGGCACCGGCGACTACTCTTCATGGAACGTTGACTTCCTGCTGGAAAAGCGGGTGCCCGGTGGCGCCGTCTCGGTGGAAGCCGCGTACTACGACTATGACACCGATGGCGTCATCAAGTCCGAACAGGGCAAGGCCTATTCGGCCGGCGCCGCCTACCTGTTCACGGCCGGCGCCGGCAAGCTGCAGCCGTTCGTGCGCTACCAGAAATTCTCGCCCGATACCAACCTCGACACTCGCCAGGCCGACGCCGGCCTGCACTACATCATCGATGGCTACAACGCCCAACTGACCGCCCTGTACAGCCGCAGCAAGACCAGCAGCGCGCCAAGCCTGTCGAAATTCGCCGTTGCATTGCAACTGCAGTACTAATCCACCCCACTGTCGGAACCTGAGGAGAAACACCATGCAAGCACGTCGTACCTTCGTTACCCGCATTGCCGCCGCCGCCGCGCTGCTGGCGGCTGGATTGCCTGCCTACGCCGCCGACACCATCAAGGTCGGCATCCTGCACTCGCTGTCGGGCACCATGGCGATTTCAGAGACGTCCCTGAAAGACGTGGCGCTGATGACCATCGATGAAATCAATGCCAAGGGCGGCGTCCTGGGCAAGAAGCTCGAGCCGGTGGTGGTCGACCCGGCCTCAAACTGGCCGCTGTTCGCGGAAAAAGCACGCCAGCTGGTGGCCAATGACAAGGTCGCAGCCGTCTTTGGCTGCTGGACCTCGGTGTCGCGCAAGTCGGTGCTGCCGGTCTTTAAAGAACTGAACGGCCTGTTGTTCTACCCGGTCCAGTATGAAGGCGAGGAACTGGAAAAGAACGTGTTCTATACCGGCGCCGCGCCGAACCAGCAAGCGATTCCGGCAGTGGAATACCTGATGAGCAAAGAGGGTGGTGGCGCCAAGCGTTTCGTGTTGCTGGGCACCGATTATGTGTACCCGCGCACCACCAATAAAATCCTGCGCGCCTACCTGAAAAGCAAAGGCGTCAAGGACAGCGACATTGATGAAGCGTACACGCCGTTCGGCCATGCCGATTACCAGACCATCGTCGCCAACATCAAGAAATTCGCGGCCGGCGGCAAGACCGCGGTGATTTCCACCATCAATGGCGACTCCAACGTGCCGTTCTACAAAGAGCTGGGCAATGCCGGCCTGAAAGCGACCGACGTGCCGGTGGTGGCGTTCTCGGTTGGCGAAGAGGAATTGCGCGGCGTCGACACCAAGCCGCTGGTGGGCCACCTGGCCGCGTGGAATTACTTCCAGTCCGTGAAGAACCCGGCCAACGTCGAATTCATCAAGAAGTGGAAAGCCTACGCCGTCGCCAAGAAACTGCCGAACGCCGCCAGCGCCGTCACCAACGATCCGATGGAAGCGACCTATGTCGGCCTCCACATGTGGGCGCAGGCGGTGGAAAAAGCCAAATCCACCGACACCGACAAGGTGATTGCCGCGATGGGGGGCCAGTCGTTCGCATCGCCGTCGGGTTTTACCTTGACCATGGACGCCACCAACCACCATTTGCACAAGCCGGTGATGATCGGCGAGATCAAGGGCGATGGCCAGTTCAACGTGGTCTGGAAAACCAAGCAGCCGCTGCGCGCACAGCCCTGGAGCCCTTTCATCAAGGGTAACGAAGGCAAGCAAAGCATGTGACTCGACGGAGAACAATGATGAAATCCTGGCGCTACCTGCTGTGCAGTGCCGCGCTGGTCCTGCAAAGCAGCGTAGGGCCGATGGCGCATGCCGCTGTCGCCCCCGCTGCCTTGCAGGCACTGGCGGGCGACGATCCCGATGCGCGCGTGCAAGCCGTGTCCGACATTGCGGCGCAAGCCGATGACGACGCGGCCCGCGTGCTGCGGGCACTGAAAAACGACACGCTGTATACCACGCCGGACGGCAAGGTCTACATCGTCGATGGCGCGTCCACCGTGGACGCCGCCACCGGCAAACCGGCCGCCCTATCGGCGGAAAATCAATCCGGCCTCGATGGCATCGTCGTCAACAACCGCTTGCGTGGCGCGGTTGACACCGCGCTCTCGGGCCTGGCGTTGCTGTCGTCGCAGCGCGCCGAACGGCTGGCCGCCGCGCGTGCGCTGCAGGGCAGCGAGCCGGACGCCGGACAAACCGCCTTGCTGCGCAAGGCGGCCGCAGGCGAAACCGATGCGGAGATCGGCGCGCTGCTGCGCCAGTTGCTGGCCATGGCGGACTTGCGTGCGCCGGACGCCGCCACCCGGGCGCAAGCCGTCGCCGCGCTGGCCGACAGCATGGATCCGCAAGCGCGGCGCATGCTGCAGGCGATGCTGGCGCGTGATGCCGTTCCTGCGGTCAACGCCGCGAACGGGGCGCATGCCGCCGATGCCGCTGGCGTCGTCTATGCCGAGCCTGATCCCGCCGTGCGCGCCGCCGCCAAGGCGGCGCTGGACGCGATCGATGCGCGCGCCGCGCGCACCGAATTGATTGGCAACCTGTTTTATGGCATTTCGCTGGGCAGCGTGCTGTTGCTGGCGGCGCTGGGCCTGGCCATCACGTTCGGCCTGATGGGCATCATCAATATGGCGCACGGCGAACTGCTGATGATCGGCGCCTACACCACGTATGGCTGCCAGTCGCTGTTCCGCCACTATTGGCCGGGCGCGGTGGACTGGTACCTGGTGGCCGCGCTGCCGGCGTCGTTCCTGGTGGCGGCAACGGTGGGCATGGCGCTCGAGCGCACGGTGATCCGCTGGCTGTATGGCCGCCCGCTGGAAACCCTGCTGGCCACCTGGGGCATCAGCCTGATGCTGATGCAGCTGGTGCGCACCCTGTTTGG
>JAIENA010000287.1 GCA_019751755.1 Burkholderiaceae bacterium
GACCCCACGGTGTGCGCCTGACGGTTTGCGCGATTACTTCGGGGTGCCATGCGCGACCAGGTGCAGCGGCAGCGCCGTGGTGTATTTGATTTGTTCCATCGAGAACGCCGATGAGACCCCCGACAAATGCGCCACCTTGATCAGTTTTTTGTAAAAACGGTCGTAGCCCTCGATATCGGTGGTGACGACTTTGAGCAGATAGTCGATATCGCCGCTCATGCGGTGAAATTCCTGGACTTCCGGCAGCGCTTCCACCGCCTGGGCAAAGCGCTCCAGCCATTTGTCGTCGTGTTCGCTGGTGCGCACGCTGACGAACACCGTCACCGGCAGTCCCGTCTTGCGGCGGTTGATTATGGCCACGCGCCGCTCCAGGTAACCGTCGTCCTGCAGCCGTTTCAGGCGCTTCCAGCATGGGGTGCTGGACAAGCCAACCTTTTGCGCCAGTTCCGCCACCGACAGGGTGCCGTCCACCTGCAGCGCGCCGAGGATGGCGTAATCATAGTGATCGAGTGTATTCATTCTATTATTTCGCAAAAAATAGCATGGTTATGCCAAGTTTAGCGGAAATTCCACGGAAGTTTGGAATATATGGTTTCGCCCGGCTACGTAAACTGGTGGGTATCTGCCTTTGACGAATCTTTGACGAATATCCATACCATGACGTCCGAACTCTACCTCGACGGAAACGCCACCAGCCCGGTCTTGCCGGCCGCCATCGATGCCGCCGTCCACGCGATGCGCATTTGCTACGGCAACCCGAGCAGCACCCACACCGCCGGCCTGCAGGCACGCGCGCTGCTGGATGGCGCGCGGGCGCGGGCGCGGCGCGTGATCGGCGCTGGCAATGGCAGCCTGATGTTCAACAGCGGCGCCACCGAAGGCATCCAGACCGCCGTGCTGTCGGCCTTGTGCGCGCTGCGGGCGCGGCGCGACGCCGGCGAGCCGATCGGCACGCTGCTGGTGTATGGCGCGACCGAACACAAGGCGGTGCCGCACAGCCTGGCGCACTGGAATACGGTGCTGGGCTTGAACCTGGAACTGGTGGCGCTGCCGGTCGATGGCGATGGCTTGCACGACCTCGATGCGCTGCGCCGCATGGCGCCGCAGGCGGCCATGGTGTGCACCATGGCGGCCAATAATGAAACCGGCGTGCTGTCCGATATCGTCGGCATCGAAGCGGTGCTGAACGACACCGCGTGCCGTGCCTACTGGATGGTTGATTGTGTCCAGGCGCTGGGCAAATTCCGCTTGCAACTGGCCCGCAGCCGCGTCGACTACGCGCCGTTCTCGGGCCATAAACTGTATGCGCCGAAAGGCATCGGCCTGCTGTATGTGCGCGAGGGCGCGCCGTTTACACCGCTGATCGTCGGCGGCGGGCAGGAAAGCGCGCTGCGCTCGGGCACCGAAAACATGGCCGGCATTGCCGCGCTGGACGCGGTGTTGGCGGCGCTGGAGCAGGGCGGCGTGTTCCGCAGCCATGACCAGTTGTGCGACTTCCGCGACCGCCTGGTGGCCAGCCTGCGCCGCGCCTTGCCCGGTATCGTCTTTAACGCGCCGCTGGAACAGGCCTTGCCGACCACGCTGAATTTTTCCGTCGCGGGCCTGACCAGCCGCGAATTGATGGACGTGTTCGATGCGGCCGGGATGCGCGTCAGTGCCGGCAGCGCCTGCTCATCGGCCAAGGCCGCGCCCAGCTATGTGCTGGAAGCCATGGGTATCCCGGCCTGGCGCAGCGCCAGCGCGATCCGCCTGTCGTTTGGTCCGTTGACGGACGACGCCACCATCACGCAGGCCTGTGCCCGGATCGAGCGCTGCGGCGCCATCCTGTGCGGTGGCGTTGTCGATACGAATCACCCGCGCATCGACAGCGCCGCCGCTGCGACGGTGCTGCAACTGGGCAGTGGTGCCGACTGCAGCTGGCTGGTGCTCGACGGCGCCAGTGGCGGCGCGATCGTGATCGATCCGCGCCCCGAACATGAAGAACGGATTGCCGCGCAGGTGGCCAGCCATGGCTGCCGTGTGCTGGCGGTATTGTCGACCGATGCGGCGCCGGCCGGCGTGTCGCCGGAACCATGGCGCGCCATGGCGCAGCGCCTGGGCGCGCCGGTGGCCGATACCGACAGCCATGGCTGGCCGCAAGGACGCGATGCGCTGGTGCTGGGTGGCCAGCGCCTGCAGCGCGCCGATGGCGGCGGTGGCCGGCAGGTGTATCTGCTGGGCGCCCCTGTCGACACGCATCTCGATGCGAGCATGGGCGGCGCCTTGCCGCGCGCGGCGGTGTGCCACGCCTTTATCGGCGACGCGCCACCGCAGCAAGTGGCCGCCCTGGTGCATGAGGACACCTTGCTGTGCGCCGCGCGCGATGAACACCTGCCGCTGTGCAGCAGCCTGCGTGCCACGCGCCAGCAGCCGGGTGATATCGGCAGCGGCATGCATCTCGACAATACGGCGCTGCGCGCGTTGCTGGCGCGCTATCCGAATGCGCTGGTGGTGGACGTGCGCGATGGCGGCGAACACGCGGCCAGCGGCATCGGCGCGCCGCAGGCGGGCCCGGACGGGCGCACGGTGCTGAACGTGCCGTTGCCGCGCCTGACCAGCCATATCGGTGCCTGGCTGCAGGACGGCGCGCCGATTGTGTTCTGTTGCCGCAGCGGCGCCCGCAGCACCAAGGCCGCCGCCTGCCTGCGCCGCCTGGGCCATCCGCACGCGTATGACCTGGTCGGCGGCATGGCGCTGACCATGTGGCCGGACCTGGCCCACGCCGCTTGATGTCACCCTGCGTCACATTGCTCTAGCGGAATGTCCACTTTTGTCACAATCGGGGTCTGACCCCAGGGTGTGACACTGCCGGCTGGAAACGCGCTGCTGGCTGCTATGTACGTCAGCGCACAGTAGGCTGCCGCGCGCCTCCGTACTATTGCTTGGACCATACTTCACTTCCCAGTCCCTGGGCAGATCGCGAGGTCCAAGTTGAACGAGCAACCGAATTTCTTGCGTCAATTCACGTTTGCTTTCCGTGAGGATGCGCCGAGCGCCGTGCCAGGCAGTGCCGCCGATGATGACTCGCCGTTGCGTGCGGAATTGTTCAGCGCGCAGCAAATGGCGGCCCATGGCAAAGTGCTGGCCGCCAGCCATGCCTTGAGCAAGCGGCAGGGAGCCGATCGCCTGCTGGCGCGCCTGCGGGAAAATGCGGATGTCATCGCCGAAACATGCGATGACCTGACCACCGCCGTGAAATCGTCACGCCAGATCACGCCGGCGTCGGAATGGTTGCTCGACAATTCTTACCTGATCGAAGAACAGATCCGCACCGCGCGGCGCCACCTGCCGAAAGACTACAGCAAGGAATTGCCGCGCCTGTCCCAGGGCGCGCCGGACGGGACGCCGCGCGTGTACCAGATCGCGCTGGAAATCATTGCCCATGGCGATGGCCGGGTCGATCCGGAAAGCCTGTGCCGCTTTGTCGACGCCTACCAGGAAGTGGCGACCTTGAAACTGGGCGAATTGTGGGCCATTCCCATCATGCTGCGGCTGGCGCTGATTGAAAACCTGCGCCGCGTGGCGGCGCGCGTATCGGACAACCGGCTGCAGCGCGACCTGGCCAACAGCTGGGCCGACCAGATGATGGAGATCGCCGATAAAAACCCCAGCGGCCTGATTTTGCTGGTGGCCGACATGGCGCGCTCCAATCCGCCGCTGACCAGCGGCTTCGTGGCCGAACTGGCGCGTCGCTTGCAGGGGCAAAGTCCGGCGCTGACATTGGCGCTGACGTGGCTGACGCACCGTCTGGCCGAATTCGGCATGACCATCGAACAACTGATCCAGCAAGAAATCCAGATCCAGGCGGCGGAGCAGGTCTCGATCGCCAACAGCATCGGCAGCCTGCGTTTCCTCGGCACCATGGACTGGCAAGAGTTCGTCGAAACCATGAGCGTGGTCGAACAAACGCTGCGCCAGGACCCGGCCGGCGTGTATGGCGACATGGATTTTTCCACGCGCGACCAGTACCGCCACGTGATTGAGAAACTGGCGCGCCGTTCGTCCCACAGCGAGCAGCAGATTGCCGCCATGGCGCTGGCGCTGGCGCAAAGCCAGCATGGCAACGCCCACAACAACGCACACACCCACACGCCCAACAACGCGCCCACCAGCGGCGCCCAGTTCGCGGCCGATGCGCGCCTGGGCCACGTCGGTTATTACCTGATCGGGCGCGGCGTGCTGCTGCTGGAGCGACAGGCCGGCGTGCGCTGGCCGCTGGGGATCGCGCTGCAGCAGACCTCGCGCGCCTCGCCGCTGACTTCCTACCTGGGCGCTGTGGCGGCCATCACCGTGGTGCTGGCCGGGCTGGCGGTGGAGCGCGCGCTGCGCGACGGCGTTGCGCACTGGGCGCTGGTGCTGCTGGCCATGCTCGCGGTGGCGGCGGGCAGCCAGCTGGCGCTGGCCTTGACCAACTGGGGCGCGACCTTGCTGACGCGGCCGAATCCATTGCCGCGCATGGATTACCGCAACGGCATTCCCGACGATGCACGGGCCCTGGTGGTGGTGCCCACGCTGATCTTCAGCAAGGACAATGTCGATGAACTGGTGGAGCAGATGGAAGTGCGCTTCCTGGCCAACCGTGATCCGAACCTGCGCTTTTGCCTGCTGACGGATTTCGCCGACGCGCAACAGGAAAGCCTGCCGGGCGACGCGGCCCTGCTGCTGCAGGCGCAAGCGCATATCCGCCGCCTCAACGGCAAATATACGGCGGGCGCGGACGCCACGCCGCCATCCGGCAATGCGCCGGCGGCGCCCTTCCTGCTGCTGCACCGCCCTCGTACCTGGAATCCGTCCGAAGGCGTGTGGATGGGCCGCGAGCGCAAGCGCGGCAAGCTGGAAGATCTCAACCGCTACCTGCGCGGCGGCGCGCGCGACTGCTTTGCACTGGTGGTGGGCGAGGTCGCCGACCTGGGCACCATCCGCTACGTGATCACGCTCGATACCGACACTCGCCTGCCGCGCGATGCGGCGCGCCAGTTCGTGGCCTCGATGCAGCACCCGCTGAACCGGCCCCGCGTCGACCCGCGCCACAACCGCGTGATCGACGGCTATGGCATCTTGCAGCCGCGCGTGGCGGTCAGTCTGCCCAGCGAACACGCGTCGCGCTATGAGCGCCTGTGCGGCGGCGAGCCGGGCATCGATCCCTACACCCGCACCGTGTCCGACGTCTACCAGGATGTGTTTTACGAAGGCTCGTTCATCGGCAAGGGCATCTACGATGTCGACGTGTTTGAGCAGGTGCTGGGCGGGCGCCTGCCCGACAACCGCATCCTCAGCCACGACTTGCTGGAAGGCTGCTACCTGCGCGCCGGCCTGCTCAGCGATGCGCAACTGTACGAGCAATATCCGGCCAGCTACAGCGACGATATCCTGCGCCGCCAGCGCTGGATCCGCGGCGACTGGCAATTGCTGTCCTGGCTGATGCCGCGCACGCCGCTGCCCGGCGTCGATGGCCGGCCGGCCGGGCGCGAACGCAATCCGCTGTCGTGGCTGTCGCGCTGGAAGCTGTTCGACAACCTGCGCCGCAGCCTGGTGCCGCCGGTGCTGGCGCTGGCGCTGCTGCTGGCCTGGAGCGTGTTGCCGGCGCCGTGGTACTGGACCGTGGCGGTGCTGGCCGTGGTGTTCGTGCCGCCGCTGGCG
Source organism: Burkholderiaceae bacterium (assembly GCA_019751755.1). Lineage (GTDB taxonomy): Bacteria > Pseudomonadota > Gammaproteobacteria > Burkholderiales > Burkholderiaceae_D > Rugamonas. The sequence continues at coordinate 5,680 of JAIENA010000287.1, forward strand.
TCCAGCCTGTATGACTTGCTGACGCCCCCGCGCGACACCCTGTGGAGCCAGCACATGGCGCAATCGCTGTGGCGCAGCCGCCTGCACTTCGCGCATGCGCTGCTGACCATGGTGTGCCTGCCCTATGAAACCTATGTCAGCCTCGATGCGATCGGCCGCACAACCTGGCGCCTGCTGGTCTCGAAGCGCCGCCTGCTGCAATGGCGCGCCTCGGCGCTGGCGCGCGCCAGCAATGCGCCGGCCGATTACTGGCGCGCCATGTGGATGGCGCCGGTCACGGCGCTGGCCCTCGGCGTTGCGCTGGCGCTGTGGCGACCCGGCGCGCTGGCGGCCGCCGCGCCGCTGTTGCTGGCATGGCTGGCCGCACCGCTGGTGGCCTGGTGGATCAGCCGCCCGCAGCCGCGCGAACTGGCGGAACTGTCGAACGAGCAGGGCGTGTTCCTGCACATGCTGGCGCGCCGCACCTGGGCCTATTTCGACACCTTTGTCGGCCCGGGCGACAACTGGCTGCCGCCCGATAACGTACAGGAACAGCCGACCCAGGTGATTGCCCACCGCACCTCGCCCACCAACATGGGCATGGCGCTGCTGGCCAATCTCAGCGCGCACGATTTCGGCTATCTGTGCGGTGCGCAGCTGATTGCGCGCACCTCCGCTACCTTGGGCAGCATGGCGAAACTGGAGCGCCATCTGGGCCACTTCTACAACTGGTACGACACCGTGACCATGAAGCCGCTGCACCCGGTCTACATTTCATCGGTCGACAGCGGCAACCTCGCCGGCCACTTGCTGACCTTGCAGCAAGGCTTGCTGCATCAAATCGACCAGCCGATTGCCGGCGCCCAACTGATGCAAGGGATTGCGACCACCATTCAGGTGCTGGCCGACACGGTGGTCAACGCGGGCGCTGCCGCGGGTGCGACCGGCACGGCGGCGCCCGCGCCGGCTTCCAGTGCCGCCGCCGCGCAGTTGGCGGCGCAGTTACCCGATACTTTGCTGGCAATGGGCCGCGAATTCGCCGCCCTGCAACCGTTGTTCCCGTCCACGCTGCTCGACATGCACGGCTGCCTGGAGCGCGCTGTGCGCGCGGCCGACGCCTACTTGCCCGATGGCGCCGAGCCGTCGGTACAGTACTGGGCCGCCGCGTTGCGCAGCCAGTGCCGCGCCGCGCGCGACGACCTGCTGGCGTTGGCGCCGTGGATCACGGCCGGGGAAGTGTTCGACGCCAACCTGGTGCGCATGCCGACCTTGCGTCAACTGGCGGACATGGAGCAGCAGGGCGGAGCGCCGGTGCCATCGGACCTGGCGCCGGCGGAACGCGAACGCCAGGATGTGCTGGCGCGGTTGGTGGCGCAGGGCGCCAAGCTGGCGCGCAGCCGCATCGCGCAGCTGGAAGAACTGGCGCGCGCATGCAGCCAGTTCGCGCAGATCGACTATGGCTTCCTGTTCAACCCCACCACGAAGTTGCTGGCGATCGGCTACAACGTCACGGAACGCCGGCTGGACGCCAGCTATTACGATTTGCTGGCGTCGGAAGTGCGGCTGGCCAGCTTTGTCGCCATTGCGCAGGGCCAGCTGCCGCAGGAGCACTGGTTCGCGCTGGGCCGCCAGTTGTGCATCCTGAATGGCGAACCGGTGCTGCTGTCGTGGTCCGGCTCGATGTTCGAATACCTGATGCCGCTGCTGGTGATGCCGACCTACCCGGAAACCCTGCTGGACCAGACCTATCGCTCAGTGATCACCGCGCAGATCGAATATGGCAAGCAGCGCAGCGTGCCGTGGGGCGTTTCCGAATCCGGCTACAACACCACCGACGCGTCGCTCAATTACCAGTACCGCGCCTTTGGCGTGCCGGGACTGGGGCTGAAACGCGGCCTCGCCGACGACCTCGTGATCGCACCGTACGCCACCATGCTGGGCCTGATGGTGCATCCGGAAGCGTCCACCACCAACCTGCAGAAAATGGCGGCGCTGGGCTTCATGGGCCGCTATGGCTTCTATGAAGCCATCGATTACACCCCGGCGCGTCTGCCGCGTGGCCAGAGTCATGCGCTGGTCCGCTCGTTCATGGTGCACCACCAGGGCATGGGCTTGCTGGCGCTGTCATACCTGCTGCACGACCGGCCGATGCAGCGCCGTTTCGAGTCCGACCCGCAATTGCAGGCGACCCTGCTGGTGCTGCAGGAGCGCAGTCCGCAGGCCGGCGCGTTCCATTCCAGTACGGTGGAGCAGGCCGCAAGCCGCAGCACGGCGCAAGAGCAAAGCATGCTGCCGATGCGTATCCTGACGCAGCCCAGTACGCCGGTGCCGGAAACCCAGTTGCTGTCCAATGGCCGCTACCACGTGATGGTGACCAATGCCGGTGGCAGCTACAGCCGCTGGAACAACCTGGCCGTGACGCGCTGGCGCGAAGACAGCACGCGCGACAACTGGGGCCAGTTCTGCTATGTGCGCGACCTGGACGATGGCGCGTATTGGTCGACCACGTACCAGCCGACCTTGGCCGAACCGCGCAAATATGAAGTGATCTTCTCCGAAGGCCGGGCCGAATTCCGCCGCAGCGACCGCGAACTGGAGCTGTACACGGAAATGGTGGTGTCGCCGGAAGATGACATTGAAATGCGGCGCACCCGCATCACCAATAAATCCGACCGCAAGCGCAGTATCGAGGTGACCAGCTTTGCCGAAGTGGTGATGGCGCCGGCCGCCGCCGACGCGTCGCACCCGGCGTTCAGCAAGCTGTTCGTGCAGACCGAAATTCTGCCGCAGGAAACCGCCATCCTGTGCACACGCCGGGCCCGCGCCAAAGGCGAAAATCCACCCTATATGCTGCATTTGATGACCTTGCACGATGCGGCGGTGGCCAGTGTGTCGTATGAAACCGACCGCTCGCGCTTTATCGGCCGTGGCAACACCGCGATGGCGCCGCGCGCCATGCAGGACAGGGAGCCGCTGTCCGGCGCCGAGGGTTCGGTGCTGGACCCGATCGTCGCGATCCGCTACCGCATCACCTTGGAGCCCGATGAATCGGCCGTGGTCGATATCGTCACCGGCATGACCGACACGCGCGATGCGGCGCTGCATTTGATCGACAAATACCAGGACCGCCATCTGGCCGACCGCGTGTTTGAACTGGCGTGGACCCACAGCCAGGTGGTGCTGCGCCAGTTGAATGCCAGCGAAACCGATGCGCAACTGTATGGCCGTCTGGCCAACAGCGTGATCTATCCGAATGCCGCGCTGCGCGCCGACCCTTCGGTCCTGGTGCGCAACCAGCGTGGCCAGTCCGGCTTGTGGGCGTATGCGATTTCCGGCGATTTGCCGATTGTGCTGCTGCAAATCCGCGACCCGGCCAACATCGAGCTGGCGCGCCAGATGGTGCAGGCGCACGCCTACTGGCGCCTGAAAGGCCTGGTGGTGGACCTGGTGATCTGGTACGAAGACAACTCGGGCTACCGTCAGGCGCTGCACGACCAGATCATGGGCCTGATCGCTTCCGGCATCGACGCCCAGGCGATCGACCGTCCGGGCGGCATCTTTGTGCGCCAGGGCGACCAGATCGCGCCGGATGACCGCATCCTGCTGCAATCGGTGGCGCGCGTCATCATCAGCGACGAGCGTGGCACGCTGGCCGAGCAGATCAAGCGTCCCGCGCCCGCCTCGCTGCGCATGCCGCCGCTGTTGGCCGATGCGCGCGGCGAATACGCCGATGCCGGACCGCACACGCGCCGGCCGCAGCACCTGCTGCTCGACAACGGCATTGGCGGCTTCGCACCGGATGGACGCGAGTACGTGATCGTCACCAATGCGCAGCAGCGCACGCCGGCGCCCTGGTCGAACGTGCTGGCCAACCCGCAGTTCGGCAGCGTGATTTCCGAGAGCGGCCAGGCGTATACGTGGCAGGAAAACGCGCATGAATTCCGCCTGACGCCATGGCATAACGACCCGGTCTCGGACGGCAGCGGCGAGGCGTTTTATATTCGCGACGAACATAGCGGCCAGTTCTGGTCGCCGTCGGCGCTGCCGGCGCGCGGTGGCGGTGATTATGTGACGCGGCACGGCTTTGGCTACAGCGTGTTTGAACACACGGAAGGCGGCATCACGACGGAATTGACGGCGTTCGTCGCGCTCGATGCGCCGGTGCGCTATTCCGTGCTCAAGGTGCGCAATGAATCGCTGGTCAACCGCCGCCTGTCTGTGACCGGTTACGTGGAGTGGGTGCTGGGCGACATGCGCTCGAAGTCCGGCATGCACATCATCACGGAAGTCGATGCGGCCAGCGGCGCGCTGCTGGCGAAGAATCCCTACAACACCGAGTTCAGTGGCCGGGTGGCGTTCTTCCACGCCGATGCGGCGGTCCGTTCGGTGACGGCGGACCGCACTGAATTCGTCGGACGTAACGGCACCCTGGCCAATCCACAGGCGCTGAAACGGGCCCGCCTGTCAGGCCGGGTCGGCACGGGCCTCGACAGTTGCGGCGCGATCCAGGTGCCGCTCGACCTGTTGCCGGGCCAGGAGCGGGAAATCGTCTTCGTGCTTGGCCTGGGCGGACGGCGCAATGCCGATGCGTCCAGCCTGGTGCTGAAACATGGACGGCTGGCGGTCGCGCACGAAGCGCTGGCGGCCGTGCAGGCGCACTGGAACCGGGTCTTGAACGCGGTGCAGGTGACAACGCCGGAACCGGAGCTGGACGTGATGGCCAACGGCTGGCTGATGTACCAGACCATTGCCTGCCGCATGTGGGCGCGCAGCGGTTACTACCAGTCCGGTGGCGCGTTTGGCTTCCGCGACCAGTTGCAGGACGCGATGGCGATGGTGCACACGGAACCGAAGATCCTGCGCGACCATATCGTGCTGTGCTGCGCGCACCAGTTCCTGGAAGGCGATGTGCAGCACTGGTGGCACCCGCCGTCGGACCGGGGCGTGCGCACGCACTGTTCGGACGACTACCTGTGGTTGCCGCTGGCGGTGGCGCGCTATATCGCCAGCACGGGCGACAGCACCCTGCTCAATGAGAGCGCGCACTTCCTCGAGGGCCGTCCGGTCAAGCCGGAGGAGGATTCATACTATGACTTGCCGGCGCGCTCGCCGCAAACCGGCGATGTCTATGAACACTGCCTGCGCGCGATCCGCAACGGCTTGCGCTTCGGCGTGCATGGCTTGCCGCTGATCGGTTCCTGCGATTGGAATGACGGCATGGACAAAGTCGGCGAAGAAGGCAAGGGCGAAAGCGTGTGGTTGGCGTGGTTCCTGATCGACGTGCTGCAGCGCTTTGCCGATGTGGCCGACCTGCGGCGCGATGGCGCGTTCGCGGCCGAGTGCCGCGAAGAAGCGCGCAAGGTGGCGTCCAATATCGAACAGCATGCGTGGGATGGCCAGTGGTACCGCCGCGCCTATTTTGACGACGGCACGCCACTCGGATCGCACGAAAATGCGGAATGCCAGATTGATTCGATTTCGCAAAGCTGGGGCGTCCTGTCCGGCGCCGCCAATCAGGAACGGGTGGCGGGCGCCATGCGGCAGGTCGACCAGCACCTGGTGCGGCGCGACTTCGGCTTGATTCAACTGCTCGATCCGCCGTTCGACAAGGCCGATCTGAACCCCGGCTATATCCGCGGCTATGTGCCCGGTGTGCGGGAAAACGGCGGCCAGTACACGCACGCCGCGATCTGGACCGTGATGGCGTTCGCCAAGATGGGCGACGCGCAGCGCGCATGGGAATTGATGCGCATGATTAACCCGGTACAGCACGGCGCCACAGCCGAACGCAGCGCGGTCTACAAGGTCGAACCGTATGTCGTGACGGCCGACGTGTATGCGGTGGCGCCGCATATCGGCCGTGGCGGCTGGAGCTGGTACACCGGGTCGTCGGGCTGGATGTACCGGCTGATTCTGGAGTCGCTGCTGGGCCTGACCCGCGCCGCCGACCGGCTGCTGCTGCAGCCGTGCATCCCGGACGAGTGGGAGGGATACTCGATCAGTTACCGCTATGGCGGCAGCACGTATCAGATCGAGGTGGTCCGTGAAGCGTCAACGGGTACGACGCTGACCGTCGATGGTGTGGCGCAGCGCGGCATGGACATTGCGCTGACCGATGATGGGCAGGTGCACAAGGTGGTGCTGGTGGTGCCGAGGGGGCCATTGCCAGCTGGCGCAATGTTGCCCAATTCGTAGGGCGGTTTTGCGGAGCAAAGCCGCCACGCTCAGCGGAAGCCGCCATGATGCGCCGTGCGGTGCTGCCTGTTGCCGTGGCAGCGCGGTAACGGCAGCTTCCCCGCAATTAGCCCAGCCAGCGGTCGCCCGCGCCCAGCAAGGTCGCCACGCCCAGCAAGGCAAAAATCAGCGCCGCGATACCGTGCACCAGTTTCAACGGAATCCGGTCCGCCACGCCCTTGCCAAGATACACCGCCGGCACATTCGCCAGCATCATGCCAAAGGTGGTGCCGGCGACCACCGCCACCAGGCTGTCGAAGCGCGCCGCCAGCGCGACGGTTGCGATCTGCGTCTTGTCGCCCATTTCGGCCAAAAAGAAGGCGATCACGGTGGCCACGAACACGCCATAACGCGCCGCCGGCTGGTCGTCTTCGTCGATGGTGTCGGGGATCAGCATCCAGCCCGCCATGGCGATGAACGAGATGCCCAGCACCCAGCGCAGCACGTCGGGGCCGAGCCAGCCTGTGATCAATGAACCGAGCGCGCCGGCAAAGGCGTGGTTGACGATGGTGGCCACAAAAATGCCCAACACGATCGGGACGGGACGGCGGAATTGCGCGGCCAGGCAAAAGGCCAGCAACTGGGTTTTGTCGCCGATTTCGGCCAGGGCGACGATGCCGGTGGAGATCAGGAATGCTTCCATGATGAAGGTGCAGGGGGCCGGATGTTGACCGATTGATCGATGCGCGGCTCCGGCCCTGTCTGCGTATTGGTGGCCGCGCAAGATCAATGGTCTCGTCAAGCCATGCATACTGCAAGGCCACCCGCGCCACGGCCTGCTGGCCGATTATGTTGACACGGGTTCTTCCGGGGGCCGGAAGCTGACTACTCCCCAAAGTTCAGACCGCCATGATAACACAGCGCACTAAGCCAAGCCGTGCGCCCCCTGTGCTATGCTGCACCGCGCCTGCCGGGGAGCCGGCCACCCACTCACAAAATGAACCAAACTATGCCAACGAAACCCTTCTTGCGCATGACGTTGTGTGCGCTGCTTGCCCAAACGGCGGCCAGTGCCCACGCTGACCCGCTCAGCTATGCGCGCTATGACCAGGTCCGCACCACCGACCTGCACCTCGACCTCAAGGCCGATTTCACCCGCAAGACCCTGTCCGGCTACGCGGAACTGCGTCTGGACTGGCTCGACAAATCGGCCCGCTCGCTGGTGCTCGACACCCGCCAGCTCCGTATCGCCAAAGTGCAGGTGCAGCAGCCGAATGGCCGCTGGGCCGCCGCCTCGTACATGCTGGACAAGCCCGATGCCGAAAAGGGCCAGGCGCTGCGTATTGCGCTGTCCAGCCAGCCGCAGAAGGTCCGGATTTACTATCAGACCGCGCCGACCGCGCCCGCGCTGCAGTGGATGACGCCGCAGCAAACCATGTCCGGCAAGCGGCCCTTCATGTTCAGCCAGTCGGAAACCATCGACGCCCGCTCGTGGGCGCCGGTGCAGGACACGCCGATGGTGCGCTTCACCTACAGCGCCCGCATCGACGCGCCACAGGGCTTGCGCGTGGTGATGAGCGCGGAAAACGACCAGCAGGGCAATGGCGCCGGCGGCTGGAAATTCAAGATGCCGCAACCGATCCCGGCCTACCTGCTGGCGATCGCCATCGGCGAACTGGAATTGCGCAACCTGGGCCCGCGCACGGCCGTGTATGCGGAACCGGCGCGCATCGACGCGGCCGCGTATGAACTGGCCGATACGGAAAAGATGGTGACGGCGGCCGAGTCGCTGTATGGCCCATACCGCTGGGGGCGTTATGACATGATCGTGTTGCCGCCATCGTTCCCGATCGGCGGCATGGAAAACCCGCGCATGACCTTCCTGACGCCGACCATGATCGCCGGCGACCGCAGCCTGGTCGATTTGATTGCGCATGAACTGGCGCACTCGTGGTCCGGCAATCTCGTCACCAACGCCACCTGGAAGCACTGGTGGCTCAACGAAGGTTTTACCACCTATGTGACGACGCGCATCGTGGAAAGCCTGTATGGCGCGGAAATCGCGGAAATGGGCTTGCAGCTGGAGCAGGAAGAGTTGTTCGCGTCGCTGAAGGATATCCCCGTCGCCAAGCAGGCGCTGATCACGCGCGACCCGGATGGCAATCCGTCCAAGACGTACACCGATGAGGGCCTGGCCTATCCGAAGGGCGCGTGGCTGCTGCATACGCTGGAACAGCGCGCCGGCCGCGCTGTGTTTGATCCGTTCCTGCGCGGCTGGTTCGACCAGCATGCATTCCAGTCGGCCACCACCGAGCAATTCGTCGCCTACCTGCAGAAAAACCTGCTGGACGCGCACCCGGAAGTGATGGCCAAGGCCGAGCTGGAAGAATGGCTCCATGGCACCGGCGTGCCCGCCAGCGCCAAGCACACGGTCTCGCCACGCCTGACGGCGCTCGATGCGCAGCGCGACGCCTGGCTCAAGGGCGAGCAGCCGACCGCCAATCTGGACACCAAGAACTGGGTTGCGCTCGAGTGGATGCACTTCCTGAACAACATCGATGGCAAGGCCAATGCGCAGCAGATGAAAGAGCTGGACCAGGCGTTCGCACTGGGCAAGAGCGGCAACAACGAAGTGGCGTTCCGCTTTTACCTGGCCAGCGTGAAGGCCGGTTACAGCGTGCGTGAGCCGCTGACCCGATTCCTGATGGAGGTGGGCCGCAAAAAGTTCGTGCTGCCGCTGTATACGGCGCTGCTGGCCAGTTCCGCCGAGCGCGAATGGGCACTGGCGATCTACCGCAAGGCGCGTCCGCGCTACCACCCGGACACCCAAACCAATGTCGATAAACTGCTGGAGAAGCGTTGAAATGGCCGCACTGAAACTGAAACACCTGGGGCTGACACTGGCCCTGTCGCTGGCCGCTGGCGGCCATGTTGCCTGGGCCGATGTGGTAATTCCCGCGCCGGCGACCGCGGCGCAGGCCTCGGCCTACAACCTCGATGCGGATGTCCAGCGCGTGCTGAAGACGTTCGACGTGCCGGGCATCGCGATTGCCGTCGTCAAAGATGGCAAAGTCGTCGCCGCGCAAGGCTATGGCGTGCGCAAGCTGGGTGATCCGGCGCCGGTGACGGGCAAGACGCTGTTTGAAATCGCGTCCAATTCCAAGGCCTTTACGGCCGCCGCGCTGGCGATGCTGGTCGACGAGGGTAAGCTGAAATGGGATGACCCGGTCACCAAACACTTGCCGTGGTTCCAGATGAACGACCCGTACGTGACGGGCGCCATGACGGTGCGCGACTTGCTGACGCACCGCAGCGGCCTGGGACTGGGCGCGGGCGACTTGATGTGGTGGCCGACCACCACCTTCAGCAGCGATGAAATCATCCAGGGCCTGCGCCACATTAAGCTGGCCACCAGCTTCCGCGACCGCTACGCCTACGACAACCTGCTGTACATCGTGGCCGGCAAGATCATCGCCGACAAGGCCGGCAAATCGTGGGGCGACGCCACCCGTGAACGGATCCTGGCGCCGCTCGGCATGAGCGCCACCACCACCAGCGTCACGGCGATGCTGCAGGCACCGGACCACTCGGCGCCGCACAGCCAGATCGATGGCAAGGCCGCCGTGGTCAAACCGATGCTGGTCGAAAACGCGGTCGGCGCGGTCGGCATCAACACCAATGCGGAAGAGATTGCGCGCTGGATGGCGATGCTGATGAATGGTGGCAAAACAGCGGACGGCAAGCAACTGCTCAGCGCCAGGCAGGTCGCGGAAATGTGGACCCTGCAGACCCCGATGAAAGTGCCGGAGCCGAAAGGCAAGCTGGCCGACACCAAGCCGAATTTCTATGGCTATGGCCTGGGCTTCCAGTTGCGCGATTACCGTGGCCGCAAGCTGGCCATGCACGGTGGCGCCTTGCAGGGCTTTTATTCGCGCGTGGTGATGGCGCCCGAGGAAAACCTGGGCATCGCGATTTTCACCAACGCGGAAAACAGCGGCTCGATGAATGCGCTGCAATGGCGTCTGCTCGACCATTACTTCGGCGCGCCGCAGCGCGACTGGATCGGCATCATTGCCGACGATGAGCAAACCCGCCACAAGGAAGAATTGGCGAAGCTGGCCAAGGCGTCGTCGGTGCGCGCGGCCCAATCGTCGCCCTCGCTGCCGGTGGCAGCGTATGCCGGCGATTACCGCGACGCCTGGTATGGCGTGGTGTCGATCAAGCCGGAAGGCAAGAAGCAGGTCATGTCGTTTGCGAAAACGCCGGATCTGGTGGGCGAACTGGAACACTTCCAGCACGACACCTTCATCGTGCGCTGGCGCCAGCGTAACTTCAATGCGGATGCGTATGTGACGTTTGCGCTGAACCCGGATGGCAGCATCGAACGCATGAAAATGGCGCCGATGTCGAGCGAGACGGACTTCAGCTATGACTTCCAGGATTTGAATTTCGTGCCGGTCAAAGAAGAGAAGCGCTGATCAGGGCACTTTCAGCTCAAAGACGCGGCGCTTCTTCGCCGTGATCTCCGCCATCCCCCGCTGGAACGCGGGGATGGCGTTGAACAGCGCATCGAAACTGCCGTCTTTTTGGGCCAGCTTCAGGCCACGCGCGATGCGCGCCGCCAGCTCCGGGCGCGTGCGGCTGACAAAGAAGTAATACGGCACGCGGTAGTGCAGGAAAATGCTTGGTTCCACGGCCAGGCCGTCTTGCGCGTGCTGCTGCAGTTCCGACCACGCTTCGTGCGCGCCGCGCGGCATGTAATCGAAGCGGCCCACGCGCAGCATGGGGAACAGGTATTCATAGCCGATCGATGTCACCACCGGCAAAGCGTTGGCGCGCAGGATGTCGGTGGAGGGCCAGTTGACGCCGGCGCCCGCCTTCAGCTTGCGCAATTGCTCCAGGTTATGGATGCCGGCGAACTTGGCGGCATCACCCTGGCGGATCAGGAACACGCGGTAATCATTCAATTCCCGCAGCAGCGAAATGCGGACCGGCAGCAAGTCGGCTTCACGCTGCCGGTTGGTGCCATCCCACATCACGTCGATCACGCCGCCATGCTGGATTTCCAGCGCCTGGCGCGGGCTGGTCAGCTCGCGGTCGTAGTGGACGATTTCATAGGGGCCGTCGGTGGCCGTGGTTTTTTCCAGCGCCAGTTGCAGCAGCCGGGGGAAGTAGCTGGCGTGTTCGCGCGCGCTGGCATGCAGCATCGGCAGCACCACGCGCAAGGCGGTATCTTGCGGCCGCGCCTGCACGGCCGCGCCGGGCCAGCCGGCGCAGGCCAGCAGCAGGGCGGAAACAAGGGTGCGGCGGGCAGCGTGCATGCGTTGGCGAAGCGTTGTCGAATGGCGGCAACGTTAGCAGGGTTTGCGGCGCACGTCCAATCGTGCTGGCAGCAGGAAATGCGTAGGGCGGTTTCCGCGCAGCGGAAGCCGCCATGCATGCGTGGCCGCCAGCGCAGGCCGCAGTGGCAACGCGCGCAGGGCGGCTCGCAAGCGAACCGCCCTACAGCGTCACGCCGCCAGCCTGCGCGGGCTGTTGGCCGGTGCGCTGGCCACCCGGAACACGGAGACCGCGCTGGCCAGCTGCTGCGCCTGCTCATCCAGGCTGGCCGCCGCTGCCGCCGCCTGCTCCACTAGCGCGGCATTTTGCTGCGTGCCCTGGTCCATGTCGGCGACGGCGCGGTTGACCTGGGCGATGCCGCTGGTCTGGCCATGGCTGGCGTCGGCGATCTCGCCCATGATGCCGGCCACGCGCTGCACCGAGCCGATGATTTCGGCCATGGTCTGGCCGGCTTCGGCCACCAGCTTGTTGCCCAGTTCGACCTGTTGCACGGAATCGTCGATCAAGCCCTTGATTTCCTTGGCGGCGCTGGCCGAGCGCTGCGCCAGTGAGCGCACTTCGGTGGCCACCACGGCAAAGCCGCGCCCTTGTTCACCGGCGCGCGCCGCTTCCACAGCGGCGTTCAGTGCCAGGATATTGGTCTGGAACGCGATGCCGTCGATGATGCCGATGATGTCGACGATCTTGCGGGCGGAGCTGCTGATGTCGCCCATGGTGGCGCCGACCTTGGCCACCGATTCGCCGCCGCGCGTCGCCACCTCGGTGGTCGATGCCGCCAGCGTGCTCGCTTGCTGCGCATGTTCCGCGTTGCGCTGCACGGCGCTGGCAAAGTCGCCCATGCTGGACGAGGTTTGCGCCAGGCTCGACGCCTGCGATTCGGTGCGCGACGACAGGTTCAAATTGCCGGCCGCGATATCGCGCGTAGCCGCCTGCATCAGGCCCACGTTGGCGCTGACGTCGCCCACCACGGCGCGCAAGGTGACATTCATTTGCTGCAGCGCGCGCAGCATCTGGCCCATGTCATCGGCGCGCGAGGTATCGATCGACGCCGTCAAATCGCCGCCGGCCAGGGTGCGCGCCACTTCCAGCGCGCGCCGCAGCGGGCCCGCCACGGCCATGTGGAAGGCATACGCCTGCAATATCGTAAACAGCAGACCGACAAAGGCCAGCCAGCCCAGCCAACTGGCGGCGGCGCCTTCCAGCTGGGTGACGCCGATCGCCCCCATTGTGATGAACATGCCGCTGAACGCCACCAGGCCAATCAGGATGCGGGCCTTGACGGTCAACGTGCGCAAGCCCTGCAGTGCGCCGATAAAACCGGTGCGCGCGGCGCGGCCTTGCTTGATGACCAGCTTGCCGTCGCCCGACGCCACGCTGCGATATAACTGTTCGGCCTGCGCGACCTGCTCGCGCGTGGCCCGGGTGCGCACCGACATATAGCCGACCACGCGGCCATGGTCCATCACCGGCGTGATATTGGCCAGCACCCAGTAATAGTCGCCATTGCGGCGGCGGTTTTTCAGCACGCCGCTCCACGGCAAGCCTTGGTGCAAGGTCGCCCACAAGTCGGCAAACAGGGCGCCCGGCATGTCCGGATGGCGCTCGATATTGTGCGCGGCGCCCACCAACTCATGCTCGGCATAGCCGCTCGCTTCCACGAAGTAGGGGTTGGCAAACGTGATGTTGCCCTTTAAATCCGTTTTCGAGACGATGGGCCGGCCATCTTCCAGGTGGTATTCAGTGCCAGTGGCAGCGGCAGCCAGGTTGTTTCGCATCGATCGCTCCGGACAGTCAAAATAAACGCACGGTCGTGCGTAATTTGCCATTCTAGAAACAATCGGGTCTGAAAAAGAAGTCTAATCGCGACTTTTGACGACCTGCTGTGCGAAAAAGCGACAAAGGTGGGGGCGCGGGACGACTGCCCGCGCCGGATGCCGCAATCAGGTTTACTACGGTTTGACGAACTTCAGCGTCATGCGATCGCTTTCGCCGATCGCCTGGTATTTCGCGCGGTCGACGTCCTTGTTGGTGTACGTCGGCGGCAGCGCCCAGACGCCGCCTGGGTGGTCGGCGCTATCTTTCGGGTTGGCGTTGACTTCGGATTTGGCCGCCAGCTTGAAGCCGGCGCGTTCGGCCATTTTGATCACGTACGCCTCGTGCACGTAGCCGGTCGAGGCCTTGGCATCCTGGGTTTTCGAGGCTGGCAGGCGGTGTTCCTCGACGCCGAAGACGCCGCCCGGTTTCAGCGCGTCATAGACGCTGGCGAACAGCGCCTTGACACTGTCGTCACCATTGCCGATCCAGTTGTGGATGTTGCGGAACGTCAGCACCATGTCGGCGCTACCCTTCGGCGCATAGTTGAACACATTGTTCGATGGCTCGAAGGCGCCCAGTTGTACTTTGTCGGTGCCGGGATTGGCGTTGAGCTTTTCCTGCAAGCGCGCGGCACCTTTGCGGATGTTTTCGTTGGCCGAACCCGGGGTGGCGCCGGCGGCGATCAGCTTGCCGTTGTCGCGCAGGTAAGGGCCGAGGATCTCGGTGTACCAGCCGCCGCCGGGCGACAGTTCGACCACCGTCATGGTGGGCTTGATGCCAAAGAAGGCCAGTGTTTCATACGGATGACGGTGCACGTCACGCGCCACATTGGCTGGCGCGCGGGCCGGGCTGGCGATGGCGGCTTTCAGTGCATCGTCGGCCATGGTGTTGGCCAACGCGGGGCCGGCCATGCCGCAGGCCAGGGCGGCGGCCAGGAATAATTTCTTCATTCAACTCCTCCAGTATCCAGTAAATGGGCGACCGCAGCGGTCGCTGCGGCGATGATGGTGTAAGCGATAACAGGGGTCAAGCGGAATCGCACAGTGTCCGCTGCCGCGTGGCGCGGACAGTTCGCGGACAGTGACCGGACACTTTTTATATCGTGCCGGCAGCACTTGGACGGATTTAATCAAGCGGCCCGGCGCGTCTGCTGGGTCTACTACGTGCGTCTGCTACGCGCGTCTACTACGTGCGTGTGTAACGTTATGTTTCTCTTGCCGAAAGAATGTACAAATGGCATGGAACCTGCTTTAAGCTGTGCGGCGATACGCGGGCGATCCCCGCCAGGCGCTGACCCATCGACGTGTAATCGACGTGTACTCTGGAGACTATTGAATGGAACGACGTGCATTCCTCAACATCAGTGGCCTGGCGCTTGGCACCATGCTGCTGCCCGCGTTTGGCCGGGCCATCGCAGCGGAAGAATTGCTCAAGCCCGCTGATGTGAAGTACAAGAAAATGCTGGCCGATACCGCCATGACAGCGGCCACCGGCGCCGGCGCCAGCTACTGCGACGTGCGCATCGGCCGCTACCTGAACCAGTTCCTCACCACGCGTGACCTGAACATTGAAAACATCACCAACACGGAATCGGCCGGCGTCGGCGTGCGCGTGATTGCCAACGGCGCCTACGGCTTTGCCGCCACCAGCGACATGTCGCCGGACGGCGTGGCCGGCGCGGCGCGCCAGGCGGTCATGATTGCCAAGGCCAATGCACGGTTACAGACCGAACCCTTGCGCCTGGCGCCGGTGCAGGGCGTGGGCGAAGTGTCGTGGGCCACGCCGATCAAGAAAGACTGGCGCTCCGTGCCGATCAAGGAAAAGGCCGACCTGCTGATCGCTGGTAACAAGGCCGGCCTCGATGGCGGCGCCAGCTTTATGCAGTCGCTGCTGTTCCAGGTCAACCAGCAAAAGTACTTCGCCTCGACCGATGGCTCGTACATCGACCAGGATTGCCACCGTCTGTGGATGCCGTTCTTCGCCACCGCCGTGGACAAGAAAACCGGCAAGTTCCGCTCCCGTTCCGGCCTGTCGACACCGGTCGGCATGGGCTATGAATACCTGGAAGGCCGCAAGGAAGACAAGTTCAAGGCGGCCGGCGGCGTCACCACGCTGTACCGCAATTCGTATGACTTGATCGAGGATGCGCGCGCGGCCGGCCAGCAGGCCAAAGCCAAGCTGACCGCGAAATCGGTGGAACCGGGCAAATACGACCTGGTGCTGAGCCCCGAACACCTGTGGCTGACCATCCACGAATCGGTTGGCCACCCGACCGAACTGGATCGCGTGCTGGGCTATGAAGCCAACTTCGCCGGCACCAGTTTCGCCACGCTCGACAAGTGGGAAACCAAAAAATTCAAGTACGGCTCCGAGATGGTCAACATCTATGCCGACAAGACCACCGCCGGTTCGCTGGGCGCGGTCGGCTATGACGACGAAGGCGTCAAGTGCAAGAGCTGGGACATCATCAAGGACGGCATCCTGGTCAATTACCAGGCCACGCGCGACCAGGCCCACATCATTGGTGAAAAAGAATCGCATGGCTGCTCGTATGCGGACAACTGGAGCAGTGTGCAGTTCCAGCGCATGCCGAACGTGTCGCTGAAAGCCGGCAGCAAACGCCTGACGCCCGATGAGATGATCAAGGACGTCAAGAAGGGGATTTATATCGTCGGCGACGGCTCGTTCTCGATCGACCAGCAGCGCTACAACTTCCAGTTCGGCGGCCAGCTGTTCTATGAAATCAAGGACGGCAAGATCACCCAGCCGCTGGAAGACGTGGCGTACCAGTCCAACACACAGGAATTCTGGAACGCCTGCTCCGCGCTGTGCGATGAGCGCGACTGGCGCATGGGCGGTTCCTTCTTCGATGGTAAAGGCCAGCCGTCGCAAGTGTCGATCGTGTCGCACGGTTCCTCGACCGCGCGCTTCAATGGCATCAACGTGATCAACACTGCCCGCAAGATCGGTTAAGGACGGCACCCATGAAGATTCTGACGCAAGAAGAAACCCAACGTATTTGCGACAAGGTCCTGTCCTTGACGAAGGCCGACGAGTGCGAAGTCAAACTGACGGGCAACCGCACCGGCAATATCCGCTACGCGCGCAATGCCGTGTCCACCGCCGGCCTGATCGAAGATACGCAGCTGGCCGTGGCGGTCGCCTTTGGCAAGAAGCAGGGCGTGGCCGTCATCAATGAATTCGACGACAAGTCGCTCGAACGCGTGGTGCGCCGCGCGGAAGACCTGGCGCGCCTGGCGCCGGACAATCCGGAGTTCGTATCGACCCCGGATAAGCAAGCCTACAAAGCCAGCAACACCTTCAGCAAGAGCACGGCCGACATCGATCCTGAGTTCCGTGCGCAGGTGGCGGCCTACAGCATTGAAAACAGCCGCAAGAACAAGCTGGTGGCGGCGGGCTTTTTCACCGACAGCACGTCGTTTGACACCATTGCCAATTCCAAGGGCATCTTTGGCCACCAGCAGGAAACCGGCCTGAATTTCACGTGTACCGTGCGCACCGAGGATGGCCGTGGTTCGGGCTGGGTGCGGCGCGACGCCGGCGACGCGAACAAATTCGATGCGCGCGAAGCGTCGGATGTGGCGATTGAAAAAGCGCTGCGCTCGGTCGATGCGAAAGCGCTGGAACCGGGCCGCTACACGGTGATCCTGGAACCGGCCGCCACCTCGGACTTGCTGGCCTATATGTTCCAGGGCTTCGATGCGCGCCAGGCCGATGAGGGACGCAGCTTCCTGTCCAGGAAAGGCGGCGGCAACCGGCTCGGCGAAAAACTGTTCGATGAACAGGTCAATATCTGGGCCGACCCGTGGGACAAGGATATTCCGGTCATGCCGTGGGATAGCAACAGCCAGCTGGCGCGCGAGCGCATGGACGTGATCAAGAACGGCAAGGTCGCCGCGCTCGATTATTCGCGCTTCTGGGCCAAAAAACAGGGCAAGCGCGCGGTCGGCGCACCCGGCAATTTCATTATGGCCGGCACCAACAAGAGCACGCAGGAACTGATCGCCAACACCAAGAAGGGCGTGCTGGTGACCCGCACCTGGTACATCCGCATGGTGGACCCGCAATCGGTGCTGCTGACCGGTCTGACGCGCGACGGCACGTTCTATATCGAGAACGGCAAGATCAAGCATCCGATCAAGAACTTCCGCTTCAACGAAAGCCCGGTGACGATGCTCAACAATATCGAGGAAATCGGCAAGCCTGAAATCCTCGGCGGCGATGAGTCGCCCTTCAAGTTGCTGATCCCCGCCATGAAGGTACGGGACTTCAACTTTACCTCGCTGTCGGACGCGGTGTAATTTGATCACTGGGTGCCGGGCCTTCAGGCCGGGCATCCACATATCAGTAAAAGTATTAACCATGAACTGGAGTAGAAAGTGGAACGACGTACATTCCTGAAAGTAGGCGCCTTGTCCGGCGGCGCGCTGCTGGTGCCGGTGTTCGGCAATGCGATTGCAGCGGAAGAGCTGCTCAATCCGATGGCTGTGCAATTCAAGAAATCCCTGGCGGACGCCGCGATGAATGCCGCCACCAAGGCCGGCGCCAGTTATTGCGATGTGCGCATCGGCCGCTATCTGAACCAGTTCATTGTCACCCGTGACCGTAACGTCGAAAACATCACCAACACGGAATCGTCCGGCGTCGGCGTGCGCGTGGTCGCCAACGGCGCCTACGGCTTTGTCTCGACCAACGTCATGACCCTGGACGCCGTGGCGGAAGCGGCGCGCCAGGCGGTGGCGATTGCCAAGGCCAATGCCCGGCTGCAAACGGAGCCGGTGCGCCTGGCGCCAGTAAAAGGCGTCGGCGAAGTGGCCTGGGCCACGCCCTTCAAGAAGGACTGGCGCACGGTCCCGATCAAGGACAAGGCGGACATGCTGATTGCCGCCAACAGCGCCGGCATGGAAGCCGGCGCCAGCTTCATGCGCTCGATGCTGTTCCAGGTTAACCAGCAAAAATACTTCGCGTCCACCGACGGCTCGTATATCGACCAGGATGTGCACCGCCTCTGGTCGCCGTTCACGGCCACCGCCGTCGACAAGGCCTCCGGCAAGTTCCGCACGCGCGACGGCCTGTCGTCGCCGGCCGGCATGGGCTTTGAATTCTTTGATGCGAAACCGGAACACAAGGTGCGCGCGGCGGGCGGTGTCACCACCCTGTATAACGGCGCGTATGACCTGATCGAGGACGCGCGCGCGGCGGGCCGCCAGGCGCGTGAAAAGCTGACGGCGAAATCCATCGACCCGGGCAAGTACGACCTGGTATTGAGTCCGGAACACCTGTTCCTGACCATCCACGAATCGGTCGGCCACGCGACGGAACTGGACCGCGTGCTGGGCTATGAAGCCAATTACGCCGGCACCAGCTTCGCCACGCTGGACAAGTGGCAAAGCAAGAAATTCAAGTATGGTTCCGACATCGTCAACTTCTTTGCCGATAAAACCTCGCCGGGCTCGCTGGGCGCGGTCGGTTTCGACGATGAAGGCGTCCAATGCAAGCGCTGGGACATCATCAAGGACGGTGTGCTGGTCAACTACCAGACCACGCGCGACCAGGCCCACATCATCGGTGAACAAGAGTCGCACGGCTGCTCGTATGCCGACAGCTGGAGCAGCGTGCAATTCCAGCGCATGCCCAACGTGTCGCTGGCGGCGGGCAAGAAAAAACTGACGCCCGACGAGATGGTCAAGGACATCAAGAAGGGGATTTATATCCTGGGACGTGGTTCGTATTCGATCGACCAGCAGCGCTACAACTTCCAGTTCGGCGGCCAGCTGTATTACGAAATCAAGGATGGCAAGATCGCCGGCCAGGTGGAGGACGTGGCTTACCAGTCCAATACCCAGGAATTCTGGAACGCCTGTTCGGCCCTGTGCGATGAGCGCGACTGGCGCATGGGCGGCTCGTTCTTTGACGGCAAAGGCCAGCCGTCGCAAGTGTCGGCCGTGTCGCACGGTTCGCCCACCACGCGCTTCAACGGCGTCAACGTCATCAACACCGCACGCAAGATCGGATAAGGAAAGCCATGAAATTTTTGACTGAACAGGAAGCCAAGCGTATTTGCGACAAGGTCATTGGTTTGTCCAAGGCCGACGAATGCGAAGTGAATTTGACGGGCCGCCGCACCGGTAACATCCGCTATGCGAACAATGCCGTGTCCACGGCGGGGTTGACCGAAGATACGACCTTGACCGTGTCGGTGTCGTTCGGCAAGCGCGTGGGCACCGCCACCATCAATGAATTCGATGACAAGTCGCTGGAGCGCGCCGTGCGCCGCGCGGAAGACACCGCGCGCCTGGCGCCGGAAAATCCGGAATTCATCGCGGCGCCGAAAGCCCAGGCCTATAAAGCGTCGCCGACGTGGAGCAAGAACACCGCCGCGATTGATCCGGAATACCGCGCCGAAGTCGCGTTCCAGAGCATCGCCGCCGCCAAGAAGGCCAAGCTGCAGGCGGCCGGCTTTTTCAACGACATCACCGGCTTTGAGACGGTGGCCAATTCCAACGGCCTGTTCGGCTACCAGGAATTGAGCAACCTGGGTTTCACCATCACCACCCGCACCGAAGATGGCCGGGGTTCCGGCTGGGCCACCCGCTTTGCCAACGACGCCGGTCGCTTCGATGCGCGCGAAGCGTCCGACGCGGCAATCGACAAGGCGGTGCGTTCGGTCGATGCGAAGGCGCTGGAACCGGGCCGCTACACGGTGATCCTGGAACCGGCCGCCACCTCCGATATGCTGAACTTTATGTTCGGCGCGATGGATGCGCGCAACGCCGATGAGGGCCGCAGCTACCTGTCGAAAAAAGGCGGTGGCAACCGCCTCGGCGAAAAGCTGTTCGATGAGCAAGTCAACGTGTGGGCCGACCCGTGGAACCCGGAAGTGCCGGTACTGCCATGGGATGGCGGCTCGATGCTGGCGCGCGAGCGCACCGACATCATCAAGAACGGCGTGGTGTCGGCGCTCGATTACTCCCCGTTCTGGGCCCACAAGCAGGGCAAGCGCGCGATTGGCAACCACGGCAACATCATCATGGCCGGCGGCAGCAAGTCGACGGCGGAACTGATCGCCAATACCAAGAAGGGCGTGCTGGTCACGCGCACCTGGTACATCCGCATGGTCGACCCGCAATCGCAATTGCTGACGGGCCTGACGCGCGACGGCACCTTCTACATTGAAAACGGCAAGATCAAGTATCCGATCAAGAACTTCCGCTTCAATGAAAGCCCGGTATCGATGCTGAACAATATCGAGGAACTGGGCAAGCCGGTGGTGGTGGGCGGCACCACGTCGCGCTTCCAGATGCTGTTGCCGGCCATGAAGATCCGCGATTTCAACTTCACGTCGCTGTCGGACGC
>JAIENA010000003.1 GCA_019751755.1 Burkholderiaceae bacterium
GCGCGGTGGCGTACCTGATCGCCTGGGGCATCATGAAGACGCTGGTGCCGCGCCACAAGGAAATCACCGACCTGTAACCGCCGCTGCCTGCTCGCGCACGAACGTCCGGCTGCCGTCGCGTTCCTTGCGCGCCTGATGGGCGGCCACCAGATCGTCGGCCATGCTGCGGGCCAGTGCCAGCTGATCCTGGCCCAGTGTCGTGGGCGGCTGGACCTGCGCTTCGTCGAAGGGATTGGCGCCGGACGGTTCGTTGCGGGCCGTCGTCATGATACGCATGATGGCAATGCCGGCCGCATGCTGCAGCACCGGCGAGATACCTGGCATGTCTTGGGCGCTATCGGAATTGTAGATGACCATCATGGCGCCCATGTCGCCGCTGTGCGCCGCTTGCGTCAGGTAGCCGCCCGCCTGCTGTTTCCATTCTTGCACCAGCGGATCGTCGGGCCGCGTGATCAGCGCGCTGGGATCGCCAAACGGGCCGGCCTGGAAGAACGCCAGGGCGGCGCCCATGGCGCCGCCTTTCACCGCCTTCTCCAGATAGACCAGCCGGTCGCGCTTCATGGTTTCCGTCAGGTGCGCGCAATAGGCGGCCTGTTCGCGCCGCGCCAGCTCCGTCAAGGGACGTTTCATGCCGGTTTTCTCATCGATATGGTGCGCTGCGTTGTGCTGGAATGCGATGCAGAGTTCGATTATCTGAAAGCCGGACAGCGCCATCATTGGATCATCCATCGTGCCCAATATCGCCAGATGGTCTTCCAGTCGGGGGGCGCTGGCATCGTTGGCTGCAACCGCCGGCAGTGCGCTGGCCGGCGCGCTGGCGCCTTGTCGGCCAGGCGGCGGGGGGGGAGCGGGGGCCACCGACGATGCCGCAGGTGGGAGCGCGGGCGCGGATGGTGCTGTATCCGTCATCGCGCCGCCCGTGCGGCTGGCATACCAGAGGGCGCCAGCACCCACCGTGGCGGCGATCAGGATGTAGCGGAAACGCATATATTGCCTGAAAAGAAACGCAAGGGGCCGCAGCATAGCAAATTCTCCGCGCAAAAAATGCGCGGATTGTCACCGCATGCTGTGCCCGCGCGCGATCAGCGCCTCAGGCCAGCGCCTTCATCGTGATCTGGAATTGCAGCCCGCCGCCATCGCGGTTGCTGACCTGCAGCTCAGCGCCATGGCGCTGCAGCACGCGGTCAACGATGGCCAGGCCCAAGCCGGCGCCGTTGGCCTGGCCGCGCGCCGCGTCGAGCCGCGTAAAGGGCTTCAGCAATTGGGCAATCTGGTCGTCCGGCACGCCGCTGCCATGGTCGGTGACATCAATAGTGACACGGCGGAATGCGCCCATGCCTTTGACGCTGCAGCGCAGTTCAATTTCTGTCACCTCCTGGCCCGGCGTCTTGCCATAGCGCCGCGCGTTTTCCACCAGGTTGTTGAACACCCGTTTCAAGTCGGTGGCGTTGCCCAGCACATGGGCGCGCTCGGCAATGTCGATCGTCAGTCTGACGTCCGGCAGGCGGGCCGCATCGCCGGCCACCTCGTGCAGCAGCGCGCCGAGGTCGACGTTGATGAAACTGGCCGCTTCGGTCGGCTTGGCGTAATCGAGGAACTGGCCGATGATGGCGTCCATTTGCGCGATATCGGACTGGATGCCGTCGCGCGCTTCGCGCGACAGGTTGGCCATTTCCACCTCCAGCCCCATGCGCGCCAGCGGCGTGCGCAAGTCGTGCGAGATGCCGGCCAGGATCACGGCGCGGTCCGATTCGACCTGCGCCAAATCTTGCACCATCTGATTGAAACTGCGGTTGGCCTGGGCGATTTCCGCTGGTCCCTTTTCCGGCAGCGGCTCGGGGCGGCGCCCTTCGGCCACGTCGCGCGTGGCGCTGGTCAGGCGCGCCAGCGGGCGGTTGATCAGGCTTGAAATCAGGGCCGCGCCCAGCAGCGACAGCAGCGACACCACGCCGGCCCATCCGAGCCACTGGATCCCGGTCAAGCCTTGCAGGCGTTCGCGTTCCAGCATCAGCCAGTAACTGTCGTCGCCGATATTGAAACTGACCCAGAAGCCGGGCATGCCGTTGACGCTGGAGGAAAAGCGCGTGTGCGGTCCCAGCTTGGCTTTGACCAGTGCTTCGATTTCCGGCATCAAAGCATTGTCGGGCGGTGGCTCGACTTCATCGTCGTCTTCCAGCGTGAAAATGCGGATGCCTTCGTTTGACACCAGTTCAAACAGCAATTCACGCCGCAATTCGGGTGCGGAGTGGGTCAGGGCGGCGTGCGTGATGGTGACGACGGAAATCACCTGGGCGGAAATCTGCTGTACCTGCGGTTCGCGCTGCACCACGCTGATCATGTAGACCCAGGCCGACATGGATAGCGTCGTCAGCACCCCCAGCAGCAGGAAGGTGCGCCAAAACAGGCCGCTTTTCAGGGCGGCCAGCGAAAAGAAGCGCGAAAGATAAGGCAAGGCGGCGGTAAAACGCATCGGGGCCGCCCGGTCAGCGCGGCTGCCCCTCCGGGATGAACACGTAGCCCAGGCCCCATACGGTCTGGATGTACAGCGGGCTGGACGGGTCCGGCTCGATCAGCTTGCGCAGGCGGGAAATTTGCACATCGAGCGAGCGGTCGAACACTTCATATTCGCGCCCGCGCGCCAGTTCCATCAGTTTTTCGCGCGACAGCGGCTGGCGCGCATGGCGCGCAAACACTTTCAGCACCGAGAATTCACCGGTGGTGAGCGGCACGGTGTCGCCGTTTTTCTTCAGCGTGCGGGTCCCCAGATCCAGCACGAACTGGCCGAATTCAAAGGTTTGCGGGGTTTCCGACGGCGCGCCCGGGATTTCGTCTGGCTGCTTGCGGCGCAGCACGGCGCCGATGCGGGCCACCAGTTCACGCGGGTTGAATGGCTTCGGCAGGTAATCATCGGCGCCCATTTCCAGGCCGACGATACGGTCCACGTCTTCGCCCTTGGCGGTCAGCATGATGATCGGCGTCTTGTCGCCGGCGCCGCGCAGGCGGCGGCAGATCGACAGGCCGTCCTCGCCCGGCAGCATCAAGTCCAGCACCAGCAAGTCATAGCGCTCGCGCAGCCACAGCTTGTTCATGGCGGTGGCGTTTTCCGCCGTGAAGACATTGAAGCCTTGTTCGGTCAGATAGCGCCGCAGCAGATCGCGCAGGCGGACGTCGTCATCGACCACCATGATTTTGGCCTGATGGGCCGGGGTGGTGTTGCCAGGTTCGTTCGAATTCGTCATCATGGGTCTGGTGTGTCTTCTGGTGTGTCTAATCGCTCTTGCTATGGTAACGTCATATTGGCTTAGAGCAAACGCCCGTGCCAACCCATTACAAACTGTTACAAACTTTACCCTATAGGCATTACCCTGTCCGGCAATTGCCCATACACTGCGAACTATGGCTAGAACGAGGAAACCAACGAGGCGTACCATGAGCAAGCAATCCGACAAATCGAACGTGGCACGGCAGGCACCTGCGCAAGTGTCCATGGGTTTGTTCGCGCGCTCGGCGCGTTCGGCGCGATTGGGCCGCCTGTCGGTCGGTGCCTTGCTGATCTCGTCCGTGTTTTCCAGCGCCGTGCTGGTGGCCGCGCCAGCCCACGCGTTTGGCCCCGGCGACCGCGAACCGCCGCGCCAGGAGCGCGACAATCGTGACAGTCGCGGCGATAATCGCGGTGACAGCCGTGATCGCGAGCGCGATGCCCGCGCTTTCGAGCGCGCGGAAGAACGCCGCCGCGCCATGCAGGAATCCGGCAATGCCGATCTGTCGCGCCGGGTCGACCGCATGACGCCGGACGAGCGCCGCGACTTGCGCCGCCAGATCAATGAAGCGGGCCAAGAAATTTATACCCGTCCGCAACGCCGCTAGACGTATCGTCAGGACTGCATCACCCGGTCCACATCGCCAAGTCCGCATCGTTAAATCCGCATCGCCAGATTCATCCGCTGGCGGTTCCAGCGCTGCCTTTTTCGGCGCCTTTTCCCAGCGTTCCCTGCGCAACGCACTACGTCTTTCCTCCTGCTTGCCCGTCCTGCCGCCATCGGCGTAGCATTGCAGCATCACTTTCACGATTTCCCCATCGGCTTGGCTGACCTGTAACAGTTATTCCTTGCAAGAATGTTGCCTGCAATGGATGATATTGGCGCCGATATTGGCCTGTCAGGAGGAATTTGTGGTAGACAAAGCAGCTGAGACTGTCGCTACAGCGTTGCCCAATGGCGTGGCCTTGCGCCAGGATGGCGTGTACCTCGACGTTTCGCTGCCGCCTTCGCAACTGACGGCCGCCGTGTCGCAAATCTTTGCCACTGGCGTCTACATGCAAGGCATCGACTATCCGGTTTTTCTGCGCGCGCTGTTCCCGCTCGGGTCGGCGCTGCCACCGGGCCTGCCCGGTGCTCCCCACGTCCGCATCGGGACCTCGCTGCAGCAATTCCATCCGCACCGCCAGGCCTTGTACCGGGGCTTGAAAATGGGACGCGGCGAGGCCGAATATGTGTTCGAGCCCCTGTTCCATGCGGAGCAGGAATTGCCTGATGGCACAGTGATTCCGGAAACGCCGGTCAAGCTCGACTTCGATGAATTCGTGGCCGACATGTGGGTCAAGGGCGTACGCTACGGCATCGATGAAGCGGCGGTGCGGCATGGCATCGATGCACCGCGTGGCGACCGCGTGACCATCGCGCGCCGCCTTGAACCGGAACCGTCGGTCGACGCGCACGTGGTGGAAGTGTCGGAGGATTTGCACCGCAGTGATGCGCCGCGCACCCGTGCCGATGGACGCATCGACTTGAACAGTTTCCAGAACCGCTTCCCGCAAATTCGCCGGGGTATGCGCCTGCTGTCCAAGATCCCGGGTGAGCAGGGTGCGCGCGGGCTGGAAGTCACCGGTACGGTGCTGCTGTCGGCGCCACCGGCGGACCTGGATTTGCGCCGTTGGATCGGCGAAGGCACCAGCATAGACCGCGGCGAACAGGGCGAATTTCTGGTGGCGGACAAGGACGGCTTCCTTGACGTGAACACCAAGGTCGGCACCATTTCCGTGCGCGACAAGATCGTCAGTCGCGACGGTGTCAGCGGCCGCACCACCGGCAACCTGACGTTGGCCGGCGCGTTCGAGGAATTCGGCGACGTGCAGGAAATGCGCGATGTCAATGGCAGCGACATCACCATCCGTGGCAATGTGTTTGGCCATATCCACTCCAGCGGCGGGGCGATCGTATTGGGCGGCAATATCGTCGGTGGCAGCGCCATCAACGCCGACGGCGATATCAAGGTCCAAGGCGTCGCGTCCGGCGCCATCCTGCATACCCGGAACGGTGAAATTGTGCTCAAGGGCCGGGCCGACAATTGCGTCATCATCGCCACCAAAGTCACGCTGCAGGAAGCGTCCAACTGCGACATCGTGGCCGATGAAGTGCGCATCGTGCTGGCCGAAGGCTGCGCGGTGGCGGCGCGCAGCATCGACATCGACAGCGCGGGGCCGCGGCGCCAGACCGAAATGCTGGTGCTGGTGTGGATCCCGGACACCAGCGTGCTCGATGCGCAACAGGCGGACCTGGAGGGCAAGACGGCGGCACTGGAGGGTTACCGCGCACAATTTCAGCGCGAAGTCGAACAACTGACCGCCGTGCCGCAGGTGCGCGCGTACCTGAACTTGACGGCGCGCCTGCGCAAGGGCGAAGCCACGCTGACGCCGGAGCAGGCGCCGCAACTGAAGAAGATGGCGGCGTCGGTGGAGCCGCAATTGAAGCAGATCGGCCAATGGCTGCAGAAAATGAAAGCCGCGCAATCCCAGGTCGCCGTGCGTCGTGCGCAACTGGCCGAGGTCCGCAAGCAAAAGGACGATCTGGTGTCGCAGGCGCACTGTACAATCAAGCTGG
The DNA here is from genome assembly GCA_019751755.1 of Burkholderiaceae bacterium. Taxonomy (GTDB): domain Bacteria; phylum Pseudomonadota; class Gammaproteobacteria; order Burkholderiales; family Burkholderiaceae_D; genus Rugamonas. The sequence continues at coordinate 5,880 of JAIENA010000003.1, forward strand.
TGGCGGGCGACGTTATCGTGCGCAGCTTGGCGCTGGCGCCGGGTGTGCCGTCCGCCGCAGCGCTGGCGCCCCGTGACGTGCGCACCTTCGTGCGTGGCGCGCTGCCTGCGGCCACGCTGGTGTTTTCCGGCGGCGAGGGCGCGGTGCGCTGGGTGTGCCGCGCGGTGTCGCCCGAGGTGGCGCCCAATGTGGCGCCGAATGCGCAGGCGGACCAGGCGGAAAGGGAGTAAGTGGTGGCAGAACAGGTGAAGGCGGTTGTGACGCCGGGCGACGCTGAGTTGCCCTCGTCGCTGCTGCAGCGCGAGGATGGGATTTATTTCCGCGCCGACGCGAAAGGTGTGGCGTGCCAAGCTGCCATCAACCAGGTTTTTCTTTCAAACGGTTATTTTTCCGGGCTCGATTACGCGGTCTTTATTCGCGTGCTGTACGACGCCGGCGCGGAATTGCCGGCGGCGCTCAAAGGCCGTGAGCTGGTGCGCTTCGCCGATACGATCCTGCCGTTCCACGCCCAGCGGCGCGAACTGTACAAATCCGTCCGCATCATCAATGGCGAGGCGGAATATTACTTCGAGCCGGTGTTTTTCCAGGTGCCGGACATGCCGCCGACTCAGGCGCGCCTGAATTTCGATGAATTCGTGGCCGATATGTGGGTCAAGGGCATCCGCTTTGGCATTGATGCGCCGGCCGTGAAAGCCACCATCGCCAGTGGCCGTGTGGTGCGGCTGATCGCGGCGCGGCGCTTGAATGCGACGCCGGGGCGGGACGCCGCCATCGTGGAAGTGGCGCAGAACATTCACCGCAGCAATGCGCCGCGTGAAATGGCGAATGGCCGCTTCGACTTGCACACCTTCCAGAACCGTTTTCCGCAAATGCCGGCGCATGTGCGGCTGCTGCGCAAGGTGCCCTCAATGCCGGGCATCCGGGGCTATGAATTGTCCGGCATTGTGCTGGAACCGCCGCCGCCGCGCGATATCGACCTGGTGGCGATGGCCGGCCCCGGCACGGCGGTGGATGAAGCCAATGGCGTGCAATTCCTGGTATCGACCACGGAAGGATTCCTGTCGATCGATGGCAGCAAGCGCATTTCGATCGGTCCCAAGATCATCAGCCGTGAAGGCGTCAGCGTGCGCACCACCGGCAATCTGCAACTGACCGGCGAATACGAGGAATTCGGCGAAGTGCAGGAACAGCGCAGTGTCGATGGCGGCAGCATCACGATACACGGCGACGTGTTCGGCCACATCAATTCGCGCGGCGGCACCATCAGCCTGCGCCGCAACCTGATGGGCGGCGCGGCCATGAACGTCGATGGCGACATCGACGTCAAAGGCGTGGCGTCGGCGGCCGTGGTGCAGACCAGGAAAGGCGTGGTGACGCTGCACCGCGCGGAAAGTTGCGTCATCACCGGCACCCGCGTGGTGATCGGCGAAGCGTCCAATTGCGACATCATGGCCGATGAAGTGGAGATCAAGGTGGCAGAGGGCTGCACAGTGGCCGCGCGCCGGATCGCCATCGGCAGCGCCGGGCCCCGCAAGCAGAGTGAAATGCTGCTGTTCCCGCTGGTGCCCGATACCGCGAAGTACGACAAGGCCATTGCGGAACTGGAAGAAAAGGCGGCGCGCCATGGCGCCGTGGCGGCCCGCGTCAAGGGCGAAATCGACGCCATCACCACGGAACCGGACGTGCGTAATTACCTGACGCTGGCGACCCGCGTGCGCAAGCGGGAAGTGATGCTGACACCGGAGCAACTGGCGCTGTTCCAGAAAATGGCGGTGCAGGTGGGACCGGCGCTGCGCACGGTCGGCAAGCTGTCGCTGGGCGCCAAGGAAGCGCTGGCGGAGCAGGCCAAGGTGCAGGACATGGTGGCGCAGGTACGCCAGCGTAAGCGGGACCTGGTCGGGCAGGGGGCCTGCAAGGTCGGCGTGGTGAGTGGCGACACCGTGGTACGCACCATGGAATTTATCCCGGAGCAGGGCGCGCCCTACGATCATCCGGCCAGGGACGTCAAGGCGCGGCTGCGCGCGTCGGCGCCCCGCAGTGCGCCGCTCTTCGCCGGGGCCAGTGGCACGGTGGACTGGACCGCGGCCGGTGGCATGGCGCCACCGCCGATGCCGCCGGAGGCCTGATCGCGATCATGGCGCCGACACAGGTACTTCGTTGCGCGCAATCAACTTATTGCAGCTAGGCACGGTTAGCATGGTTCCAAGCGTGACTCACTGCGAAAGGAACATGATGCATACCTCGATGATGCCTGGCACCGCCAGTGCCGTGTTGCGGCAATACCTGAGTTTCCGCCTGGGCGGACTGGAATATGCGCTGGATTACCGCAATGTGCGCGAATTGCGCCCCTTGTCGTCGATGGACCGGTTTGCCGACGATGGCGCGGTGCTGGGCGGGGTGGCCATGTCGCGTGGCGTGATCCTGCCCATCGTCGACATGCGCATCGCCTTCGGGCCCCGCCCGCCGCAGCACGATCCGCGCACCGATGTTATTATTTTGCAATTAACGAACTGTGTGATGGGGATGGTCACCGATGGTGTGACCGACGTGGTGTTGCTCGATGACGCGCAGATCCAGCCGATGCCGGGGGCGGCGCGCGAGGTCGAGTATTTGCGGGGGATCGCTGCAACCGTCTCGGGGCGCAAGCTGATCGTGGTCGACATCGACAAGTTGATGGCGATCCGGCGCGGCAGGGAATTGCATGCCGCTTAACCCTGGGGGGGCGCGGCGGCCGGGGTGCCAGGCTTGCCCGGCATCCCCGCCATCAGGCCATCAGGCCGCCAGCGCTTCCAGTTGTTCCTGTAACGCCAGCCATTCGCCTTCGAGCTGTTCCAGGTCCTTGGTGTAGAACGCCTGGTCGGTCAGCAGGGTTTTCAGCTTGGCCTTGTTGGCCGCGTCGTAAATCGTGCTGTCGCCCAGTTGGCTGTCGATCTCGGCCTTTTGGCCATTGCGCTTGGCGATCTGCTCTTCCAGCCGCTTGATCTTGTTTTCAATCGGCTTGCGCTGCGCGGACAGGCGCTGGCGCTGTTCGGCGTCCAGGCGTTTCTGGTCGCGCTTGTCGACCGTGGTGGCGGCGGGTGCTGGCGCCACCGGTGACGCGACCGGGTAGTCGGTCTTGTTGGCCTTGCCGGCGGCCGGCAGCACATCGGTACCTTTGCCCAGCTTGGTCTGGAACAGCCAGTCCTTGTAGTCGTCGAGGTCGCCGTCGAACGGTTGCAACTTGCCGTCGGCCACGATGATGAACTGATCGGTGGTCGCGCGCAGCAGGTGGCGATCGTGTGATACCACCACCAGCGTGCCTTCGAACTGCGCCAGCGCCTCGGTCAGCGCTTCGCGCGTTTCCAGGTCCAGGTGGTTGGTCGGTTCATCGAGCAGCAGCAGATTCGGACGTTGCCAGACGATCAGCGCCAGCGCCAGGCGGGCCTTTTCGCCGCCGGAGAAGGGGCGGATCGGGCTGGTCACCATGGTGCCGGGGAAGTTGAAGCCACCCAGGAAATTACGCAACTCCTGTTCCCGCACGGTCGGTGCGATTTTTGCCAGGTGCCACAGCGGCGATTCGTCGTGGCGCAGCATTTCGACCTGGTGCTGGGCAAAATAACCAATGGTCAGGCCCTTGCCGATGGTCGCATCCCCTGTCAGCGGCGCCAGTTCGCCGGCGATGGTCTTGATCAGCGTCGATTTACCGGCGCCGTTGACACCCAGCAGGCCGATGCGCTGGCCGATCTGCAGTGAGAAATTGACGCGGTTGACGATGGCTTTTTCCGTCACATTGCCGGTCTTCTCGTCTTCGATGCGGTAGCCGCAATTGACGTCTTCCATCACCATCAACGGGTTCGGCGCGTTCAGCGGCTCGCGGAATTCAAACGAGAATTCAGCCGCCGCCCGCAGCGGCGCCAGTTCTTCCATCTTGGCCAGCGCCTTCATGCGGCTTTGCGCCTGCTTGGCCTTGGAGGCCTTGGCCTTGAAGCGGTCGATGAACGATTCCAGGTGGGCGCGCTTGCGCTGCTGCTTTTCCAGCGTGCCGGCGGCCAGGATCATTTGCGCCGCGCGCTGGCGTTCAAACGACGAATAGTTGCCCGAGTAGCGTTTCAGCTTGCGCTCATCGATGTGCACCACCACGTTGACGATTTCGTCGAGGAAGTCGCGATCGTGGGAAATGATGATCAGGGTGCCGGGATAGCGTTTCAGCCAGTCTTCCAGCCAGATGATCGCGTCCAGGTCCAAGTGGTTGGTTGGTTCATCGAGCAGCAGCAGGTCGGACGGGCACATCAGCGCTTGCGCCAGGTTCAGGCGCATGCGCCAGCCGCCGGAGAAGCTCGCCACCGGTTGCTGCATCTGGTCCAGCGTAAAGCCCAGGCCGAGCAGCAACTGTTCGCCGCGCGATTGCACGGTGTAGGCGTCGGCATCGGCCAGCGCGCTATAGACTTCGCCCATGGCGATGCCGTTTTCCGTGGTCTCCGGTTCGCTTTCCAGGCGCTGTAATTCGGCTTCCAGGCGGCGCAGCGTGACGTCGCCGTCGATCGCGTAGTCCAGCGCGGCGCGCTCCAACGGCGGCGTTTCCTGCGCCACGTAGGCCATGCGCCACTTGGCGGGGAAGTCGATATCGCCCTGGTCGGGGTGGAGCTCGTTGCGCAGCATGGCGAACAGGCTCGATTTGCCGGCGCCGTTGGCGCCAATCAGGCCGATCTTGTCGCCGGGATTCAGGGTAAGGTCGACCTGCTCGAGCAGCGGCTTAATGCCGCGCATCAGGCTGACTTGGTTCAGACGGATCATAGGTAGGATTTAAAGTTTTAACTGGTCTGCGGTCAGCAGGAACACCATGTCGTCACCGGCGCTGGTGGTCAGCCAGGTCAGTCCCAGGTCGCCGAACGCCTGTTCCGCGAACGCGCGCTCATTGCCGATTTCCACGATCAGCAAGCCGTCGTCGGTCAGCAGTTCGGCCGCGCCGGACACGATGCGGCGCACCAGGTCCATGCCATCGACGCCGCCGGCCAGCGCCAGTTGCGGCTCGGCCAGGTACTCCGGCGGCAGCTTGGCCATCGACGCGGCATTCACGTAGGGCGGATTGGTGACGATGATGTCGTATTTTTTCTTCGGCACGTTCTGGTACAGGTCGGACTCGATCAGCGTGACGCGATCCTGCAGTTCATAGGTGTCGACATTGCGGCGCGCCACATCGAGCGCGTCGCGTGAGATGTCCACCGCATCGACCTGCGCGTTGGGGAACGCGTCGGCCATCATGATGGCCAGGCAACCGGAGCCGGTGCACAGTTCCAGCACGTTGCAGACTTCCTCCGGGTCGGTTACCCATGGCGAGAAGTATTGCGGGATCAGTTCCGCGATAAACGAACGCGGCACCAGTGCGCGTTCATCGACGTAGAAGGCATAGGTGCCCAGCCACGCTTCTTTGGTGATGTAGGCGGCCGGTACGCGCTGCACCGCGCGGCGCTCGATCACGTCCAGCACCGACTGTACTTCTTGCGGCAGCAGGCGCGCGTCGAGGAACGGGTCCAGCTTGTCCAGCGGCAGCTTCAGCGTGTGCAGGATCAGGTAAGCCGCTTCATCGATGGCTTCCACGCTGCCATGGCCGAAGAACAGCTGGGCGGTGTTAAAGCGGGTGACGGCATAGCGCAGCAAGTCGCGCGGCGTGGTAAACAGGGTATTTGGCATGGGGATCTCCTGGCCTTTCAAGTGTTCAGGTCAACAGGTTAAAACAGGTTAACGCGGGTTAAGTCAGTACTTTTTATGTCAGCAGTTATGTTAATAAAAGCTGCAGCGTACGGCGGTAGATATTCTTCAGCGGATCAATGTAACGCAGCTCGATGTGCTCATCGATCTTGTGGATGCTGGCGTTGGGAGGGCCGAATTCTATCACCTGGGGACAGATCTGCGCGATGAAGCGCCCGTCCGAGGTGCCGCCGGTGGTCGACAGTTCGGTCTCGACACCGGTTTCCTGGCGGATCGCTTCGGCCATGGCGCTGCTCAGGGCGCCGCGCGGCGTCAGGAACGGCAAGCCGCCCAAGGTCCATTTCAGGTCGTATTCGAGGCCGTGCCGATCGAGGATCGCATGCACGCGCCGTTGCAGCGCGTCATGCGTGCTGGCGGTCGAGAAGCGGAAATTGAAGTCGATCACGACGTCGCCGGGGATCACATTGTTGGCGCCGGTGCCGCCCTTGATATTCGACATTTGCCACGACGTTGGCAGGTAGTATTCGTTGCCTTGATCCCACACCTCGGCCACCAGTTCGGCCAGCGCCGGCGCGGCCTGGTGGATCGGGTTGCGCGCCAGTTGCGGATAGGCGATGTGGCCCTGGATGCCCTTGATGGTGAGCTTGCCGGACAGCGAGCCACGGCGGCCATTCTTGATGGTGTCGCCCAGCACCTTGTCCGACGTGGGTTCGCCCACGATGCAGTAATCGAGTTGTTCGCCGCGCGCCTTGAGCCGGTCGCAGACCACCACGGTGCCATCGGTGGCGGGACCTTCCTCGTCGCTGGTGATCAGGAAGGCGATCGAGCCCTGGTGGTCCGGATGCGCGGCGATGAATTCCTCGCACGCCACCACCATCGCGGCAATCGAGGTTTTCATGTCGGCCGCGCCACGGCCGTACAGTTTGCCGTCGCGCTGGGTCGGATAAAACGGTTGCGACGACCATTGTTCGACCGGGCCGGTTGGCACCACATCGGTATGGCCGGCAAACACCAGCAGCGGCGCTGCCGTGCCACGGCGCGCCCACAGGTTCGTCACGTCGCCGGACTGGATGGTTTCGCATGTAAAACCCAGCGGTTCCAGCAAGTGGATCAACTGGTCCTGGCAACCTTTGTCTTCCGGCGTGACGGAGGAGCGGCCGATGAGTTTTTCAGTCAGCGCGAGGGTACGGGAGGTGGTCATTCTGGTGGACTTGATTATTCGCTAAAGATCTGGCCGTACAGGGCGGCGGAAAAGCCGACGTGGCAGGCCGTGCCGACACCCTGCAGCACCGGGCGCTTGATCACCGACGGGAATTCCAGCATCAGGGCGCGGGCGCTGGCCGCATCGACAATGGCGGCCTTGCGCTCGTCGGACAAACCACGCCAGGTGGTGCCTTTCTTGTTGACCAGCACTTCCCAGTCCAGGCTGGCCAGCCAGCCATTGACGGTGTCGGCGCTCAGGCCCTGTTTTTTGAAATCGTGGAACGTGAAGTCATGCTGCTGGTCCGTCAGCCACACGCGGGCTTTTTTCACGGTGTCGCAGTTCGGGATGCCGTAGAGAGTAATCATGGGATGAATGGTAGGGCCGGGCCGCCGGGCGGCGGCATCAATGCGCATTATAGCGGGTGGGGCACGCGCCATGCCGGCCAGTGACTTTTGGATAGATTGTATCCGTGGCTAAACGGTTAAAATTGCTGATTGGTAATTTTAATGAAAGAAAAATCATGAAAGCGACCCGTTTCGCTGTTGCCGCCGCAGCCGTTGCCGTGGCGGCCCTGCTGACTGGCTGTGCCACTGAGAGTTCACAAGCGCTGGTGGTGCCGGTCACGGCCGCCGCCGCCACAGCGGCGGCCAAGCCGTATGTCGGCCCGCGCACGCCGATCGCGGTCGGCAAGGTCGATAACCGCTCCAGCTTTATGCGCGGCATCTTTACCGATGGCGTGGACCGCCTCGGCAGCCAGGCCAAATCCGTGCTGATCTCCCACTTGCAGCAAACCAACCGCTTCAACGTGCTCGATCGCGACAACCTGGCCGAAATGCAGCAGGAAGCCGGTTTTAAACAGCAGGCGCAGCGCATCAAGGGCGCGGATTTCATTGTCACCGGCGACGTGGCCGAGTTCGGCCGCAAGGAGGTGGGCGACCACCAGCTGTTCGGCATTATGGGGCGCGGCAAAACCCAGGTGGCGTATGCCAAGGTGACCTTGAACGTGGTCGATATCGCCACCTCGGAAGTGGTGTATTCGACTCAAGGCGCGGGCGAATACAGCCTGTCGAACCGCGAAGTGCTGGGGTTTGGCGGCACCGCCAGCTATGACGCCACGCTGAACGGCAAGGTGCTGGACCTGGCCGTGCGCGAAGCGATTGACCGCCTGGTGGCCGGTGTCGACGCCGGCGCGGTCCAACTGCGCAAACAATAATCAGCAAGGAACCCATGAATCACGCATTGATCAAGACCGCCTTGCTGGCGGGCGCCGTGCTGCTGGCCGGTTGCCAGACCGCACCGAAAACCCTGTACCAATGGGAAGGCTACCAGCCGACCGTGTACCAGCATTTCAAGGGCGACAGCCCGGAGCAGCAGATCGCCGTGCTGGAAAAAGATTTGCAAACCATTCAGGCCAAGGGCGGCGCCGTGCCGCCCGGCTTCCACGCCCACCTGGGCATGCTGTATTCGCTGTCCGGCAAGGCGGACCTGGTGGCGGCGCATTTCGAGACCGAGAAAAAACTGTTCCCGGAGTCGAGCGCGTACATGGATTTCCTGCTGGGTAAAATGAAAAAGGGCACCCAATGATGGCGTCGCGATGGTTGAAACTGGCGGCGTGCGTGGCGCCCGCCGCACTGATGGTGGGCTGTGCCACGCCACCGAAACCGTATGACTACACGGCGTTCCACGCCGCCAAGCCCCGTTCGATCGTGGTCTTGCCGCCGCTGAACAATTCGCCGGAAGTCAAGGCCGGTCCGAGCGTGTATGCGCAACTGACGTACCCGCTGGCCGAAGCCGGGTACTACGTGATGCCGGTTGCGCTGGTGGACGAAACGTTCAAGCAAAATGGCTTGAGCACCGTGTCCGACATCCACGCGCTGGAAACCGCCAAGCTCAAACAAGTGTTTGGCGCCGATGCCGCGCTGTATGTGACGATTTCGAACTATGGCGCCACGTATACCGTGCTCAACAGCGTGGTGGTGGTGACGGCCAGCGCGCGCCTGGTGGATTTAAAAACCGGCACGCTGCTGTGGGAAGGCAGCGCGTCGGCCAACAACGATCAGAGCAACAATGCCGGTGGCGGTCTGCCTGGCCTGCTGGTGGCAGCGCTCGTTAAGCAAATCCTCAACAGCACGCTCGATGCGTCGCACGTGGTGGCGGGCGCCGCCAGCAACCGCCTGCTGTCGGCCGGCCAGCCGAACGGCATGCTGTTTGGTCCGCGTTCGTCGCTGTACCAGGCGCGCTAGGGCCAACCACATCCGCGACGACAAGCGCAAGGCGGCGGGGCCGCCTCGCCGCGCGCCACGGCTGTGATCATGCCGGTGGCGCAGTCCGGCGGCCGGGCGCTAGCCCAGCTTGAATTCCGTAAACGAGGTTTCCGGCGCGGCCGATGCCGCCGCCTGCTCCGGCTCGTCTTGCTTGGCGTCCGGCCCGTTATTGAGCAGCCATAGCAGGTTGGTCGCGGAATCGGCGTTGGCCAGCGCTTCCTCCTGGCTGATCCTGCCCTGCTGGACCAGGTTAAACAGCGCCATCTCGAACGATTGGGAGCCGCCGGTCAGGCTTTTTTCCATGGCTTCCTTGATCTGGCTGATCTCGCCTTTTTCAATCAATTCCGAGATGTAGCGGGTATTGACCATGACTTCTACCGCGGCGGTGCGGCTGCCGCCGCTGGCGGACTTGATCAGGCGCTGCGACACGATGGCCTTGACGGTGGCGGACAGGTCCTGGAACAGCGCCGCGCGGTTTTCAATCGGATAGAAACTGATGATACGGTTCAGCGCGTTGTAGCTGTTGTTGGCGTGCAGCGTGGCCAGCACCAGGTGGCCTGATTGCGCGTAGGCCAGGGCGGCCGCCATGGTTTCCTTATCGCGGATTTCACCGATCAGGATGCAGTCCGGTGCCTGGCGCATCGAGTTGCGCAGCGCGGTATAAAAATCCTTGGCGTCGGTGCCGATTTCACGCTGGTTGACGATCGATTTCTTATTTTTAAACAGGTACTCGATCGGGTCTTCCAGGGTCAGGATGTGGCCTGGTTTGAGTTCATTGCGGTGGTCCAGCATGGCCGCGATGGTGGTCGATTTGCCGGAACCGGTGGAACCCACCAGCAGCAGCAAGCCGCGTTTTTCCATGATCAGGTCGGCCAGCACCGGCGGCAGGCCCAGCTCGCCCAGCGCGGGGATCGTGGCGGGGACGAAGCGGAACACGGCGGAAATGCTGCCGCGCTGGCGGAACGCCGACAGGCGGAAGCGGCCCAGGTTGGGCACCGAATAACCGGCGTTGAGTTCGTTGGTGCGCGCCAGCTCTTCCATCTGTTCCGGCGAACAGAGTTCCGACAGCAGGGCGTGGATGTTTTCCGGCTCCAGCTTTTGCTGGTTGATGGGAATCAGGGTGCCGTTGATCTTGATATGGACGGGGGAGTTCACCGCGAAAAACATGTCCGACGCAGCTTTTTCCTTCATCAACTGGAACAGGCGGTCCATGGCCATGGTGTTCTCCTCATGATCAAGGCAAACGCCCTGCCCGGGCGGGCAGGGCGGCAGTGTTGCCGGGCGAATTACACGCCGCGCAGCAGTTCGTTGATGCTGGTCTTGGAGCGGGTCTGCGCATCGACGCGCTTAACGATCACCGCGCAGTACAGGCTGTACTTGCCGCACGACGAAGGCAGGTTGCCCGATACCACCACCGAGCCGGCCGGCACGCGGCCATAGGTCACTTCGCCGGTGGCGCGGTCGTAGATCTTGGTCGACTGGCCGATGTAGACGCCCATCGAAATCACCGAGTTTTCTTCGACGATCACGCCTTCGACGATTTCCGAACGGGCGCCGATGAAGCAGTTGTCTTCGATGATGGTCGGGTTCGCTTGCATGGGTTCCAGCACGCCGCCGATGCCGACGCCGCCGGACAAGTGCACGTTCTTGCCGATCTGCGCGCACGAACCGACCGTGGCCCAGGTGTCGACCATCGCGCCTTCATCGACGTAAGCGCCGATGTTGACGTAGGACGGCATCAGCACCACGTTTTTCGCGATGAACGAACCACGGCGGGCCACCGCCGGCGGCACCACGCGGAAGCCGCCTTTCTGGAAGTCGGCTTCGGTGTAGTCGGCGAACTTGGTTGGCACTTTGTCGTAGAACTGCATGGTGCCGTCCGATGGCAGCACCACGTTGTTTTCCAGGCGGAACGACAGCAGCACGGCTTTCTTGATCCACTGATTGACCACCCAGGTGCCGGTGTCTTTTTGCGCCACGCGCAGCGAGCCGTTATCCAGGCCGGCCAGCACGTGCGACACGGCGTCGCGCAGTTCGGCGGTGCCGTTGCCCGGGTTGATCTCGGCACGGTTGTCCCACGCTTGTTCGATGATTTGTTGCAGTTGTTGGGTCATGATGATCTTCTTTATGGACTGATGTATAGACTGAATGATGGACTTAACGCGACAGCGATTGGCAGAACTGGACGATGCGCTGCGCCGCTTCCAGTCCTTCCGCGGTTTCGGCGACCAGCGCCATGCGGATGCGGTTGCGGCCCGGGTTGCTGCCGTGCGCGTCGCGCGCGAGGTAGCTTCCAGGCAAGACAGTGACATTATATTCGGCGTACAGGCGCTGTGCGAACTCGGTGTCCGACAGGCCGGTGCGGGTGACGTCGGCCCACAGGTAGAAGCCGGCGTCCGGCAGCGCCACATCCATCACCTCCTGCAGCAGCGGCGTGATGGCGGCAAACTTGGCGCGGTATTGGACGCGGTTGGCTTCGACGTGGGTTTCGTCGTTCCAGGCCGCGATCGACGCTGCCTGCACCGGCGGGCTCATGGCGCCGCCGTGGTAGGTGCGGTACAACAGGAATTTTTTCAGTACCTCGGCATCGCCGGCGACAAAGCCGGAACGCATGCCCGGTACATTGGAGCGCTTCGACAGGCTGGAAAACACCACCAGTCGCGCATACGGACGCTCGACCGTGGACAGGCCCAGCATGTGGGCCGCCTGCATTGCGCCCAGCGGCGGCGCGTCGAAGTAAATCTCGGAGTAGCACTCGTCGGCGGCAATCACGAAATTGTAGCGTTCGGACAGGGCAAACAAGTGTTCCCATTCCGTCAGCGACAGCACCGCGCCGGTCGGGTTGCCCGGCGAGCAGACGAACAGCAATTGCGTGCGTTGCCAGACCGCCTCGGGAATGCTGTCGTAATCGCAGCCGAAATTGCGGGCCGGGTCGGAATTGACGAAGTAGGGTTCGGCGCCGGCCAGGTAGGCCGCGCCTTCGTAGATCTGGTAAAACGGATTGGGCGAGACCACGATGGCGCGTTCGCCGTCACGGCGGGTCGGATCAATGACGGTCTGCGCCAGCGCGAACAGCGCTTCACGCGAACCATTGATCGGCAACACTTGGGTGGCGGGATTGAGCGCCGGCAAGCCATAGCGGCGTTCGAGCCAGCCGCAAATCGCCTTGCGCAGCGACTCGTTGCCGATGGTCAGCGGGTAGCTGGCCAGACCGCCCAGGTTATCCGCCAGCGCTTGCTGGATGAAGGGCGGCGTTGGATGCTTGGGCTCGCCCATGCCGAGGCTGATGTGCGGATAGGCGGCGTTCGGCGTGACGGGTGCGAACAATTGCCGGAGTTTTTCGAACGGATACGATTGCAGCTTGTCGAGATGTGGATTCACGGGCGGACCAGAGTCAGTTTACAGAAGACGGATCGAAATCGGAACCAAGGATTATAGCGCCAGCGGGCAATCGACGCGCAGGGGCGGGGCTATGTGGGGTATTTAATATGGTCGATGGGCGATTTATGCATGCAAAATTCTTTATCCCGGCGTGCTTTGCAGCGCGGTTTGCTATAGCGGACATGCCGCCAACTGCCATCGCAACGCCGCCGAACGGCAAGTGCTGGCCGGCGTGCCCGCTGTGTTCCGCTATTTTTCCCTTATACTGGCGGGTTATTCAAGCAGGATTCCCCCCAAATGACATTTTCCACGCTGGGCCTGGCGCCCCCGTTACTCAACGCCGTGGCCGCGCTGGGCTATACCGAGCCGACCGCGATCCAGTCCGCCGCCATTCCCGCCGCCCTGCGCGGCGACGATGTGCTGGGCGCCGCGCAGACCGGGTCCGGCAAGACCGCCGCGTTTGTGCTGCCGCTGCTGCAGGCGCTGCTGGCGCGCCGCCATGCCGGCCACGGCCCGCGTCCGCTGCATGGGCTGGTGCTGGCGCCGACGCGCGAGCTGGCGGCGCAGGTGGGAGAGGTGATCCGTTCCCTGGCCGAGCAATTGCCGGCGCCGGTGAAAGTCGTGACGGCGTTTGGCGGCGTCTCGATCAATCCGCAAATGATGGCGCTGCGCGGCGGCGCCGACATCGTGGTGGCGACGCCGGGCCGCTTGCTCGATCTGGTGGAACACAACGCGCTCAAACTGGACCAAGTCGCCACCCTGGTGCTCGATGAGGCGGACCGCTTGCTCGACATGGGCTTTGCCGATGAAGTCAACCGCATCCTCGCGCTGTTGCCGGTGGCGCGCCAGAGCCTGTTCTTTTCCGCCACGTTCCCGCCGGCGGTGCAGACGCTGGCGCAGCGCATGCTGCGCCAGCCGGTGCGCGCCGAAGTGGCCAGCACGCCGGACACCGCGCCCGATATCGCACAGCACGCGATCCTGGTCGATGAGCCGCGCCGGGTGCAATTGCTGCGCCATTTGATTCTTGAAAACGGTTGGGAACGGGTGATGGTGTTTGTCGCCACCAAGTATGCGGCCGACCACGTGGCCGACAAATTGCGCCGTAATGGCATCCATGCGGAAGCCTTCCACGCCGACCATAGCCAGGGCGCGCGCAGCACCATGCTGGCCGACTTCAAGGTGTCGCACATCCGCGTGCTGGTGGCGACCGACGTGGCGGCGCGCGGCATCGATATCGCGCAATTGCCGGTGGTGGTGAATTTTGATTTGCCCCGTTCGCCGGCGGATTACACGCACCGGATCGGCCGCACCGGCCGCGCCGGCGCCAGCGGGCTGGCGCTGAGTTTCGTCAGCGCCGCCACCGAAGCGCATTTTCGCCTGATCGAGAGCCGCCAAAAAATCCGCGTGCCGCGCGAGCAGGTGGCCGGTTTTGAGCCGGCGCCGCGCGCCGCGCCGGCCGCGCATGCCGCCACCGATACGGTCAACGGCGGCGTCAAGGGCAAGCGCAAGAGCAAGAAGGACAAGTTGCGCGAAGCGGCCGCCGCGGCCCAGGCTAAGGGCGATTGAGTGCGGCGTGCAAGCGTGGCCGTAGCGCCACGCTTGCAAAATTATAGTTGCGGCCTCTCCAAAAGGGGTGGTAACGTTATCTCTGTTGTTCACGCTGTTTCACCATAACTATGCGCACCTGGCCTTCGGGCTTATTTTTCGCACCGAAGTGATAACGTTACCACTTCTGATGCCTGCGCCATCCCTGGAGGAGAAGACATGTCTCAAACGAACTGGTTGTTGCGCGGCCTGCTGGCTGCGGTGCTTGGTCATGCGTTGACCGTGGGCGGCGCGGCGCGCGCCGATGAATTTGACACCATGCGCGCCAAATGGGCTGTGCGCGGCGGTGTGGCCGATGCCGGCGATCCCGATGTGGCGGCGCAAATCGCCGTCAGCGAAGCGCTGGCGCAGGAGGCCTGGGATACCATGATCCGCACCGAAGGGCGCACCGCGTTGTGGCCGACGCTGACCAATTTCGCCGCCTCGGCCACTATCACCAACACCTTCGGCCGACTGGCCACGCTGGCCAGCGCCTACTACAACGGCCCCGCCAGTTTGAAAAGCAATCCGCAAGTGCTGGCGGCGGTGCAGTCCGGCATTGAATGGCTGGTGGCCAACCACTACAACACCGGCAAGACCGAGTATGGCAACTGGTATGACTGGCAAATCGGTTCGCCGCAACACCTGAACAACCTGGTGTTCCTGCTGTATAACGACCAGACGCCGGCCCAGCGCGCGGCGCTGCTGGCCATCGTTGACCGTTTCGTACCGGATCCCACCCGCCGCCTTAATCGTGACGGCAGCGTGAGCGGCACGGTGGAAATCAGCGCCAACCTGCTCGATAAAGCCTATGTGGTGGCGATGCGCGGCATGCTGGGCAAGGATGCCGCCAAGCTGGCCAAGGGCCGCGACGCCCTCAGCCTTGCGCTGCCGTATGTGACGACCAGCGACGGTTTCTACCAAGATGGCACCTTTGTCCAGCATTACTACGTGCCTTACGCGGGCGGTTACGGCACGGTTGTGCTGGCCAATATCGGCCGCCTGTATTACCTGCTCGACGGTAGTAGCTGGGCCGTGACAGATCCCAACAAGGGGCTGGTGTTTGACTGGATCATGCACAGCTACCGGCCGTTTATCTATGACGGCGCGATGATGGATAACCAGCGCGGGCGCGGCATCACGCGCCAGGCATCGACCGACCACGTGGTCGGGCGCGGTATCGTGGCCAATCTGCTGGCCTTGAGCGACAGCCTGCCGGCGGCGCAATCCGACCAGGTCAAGGCACTGATGAAAGGCTGGATGCGGCGCGACACCACGTTCGGTCCGTCGTATTTCAGCGCGCTGCGGATCGGCACGACGGGCGCCATGGCGATGCTGGGCCCGAAAGATATTACCCGCTTGAAGGCGATCCTCGAGGATCCGGCCATCCCCGCGCTGGCCGAAGCGGTGGAGACCAAGGTTTATCCTTCTGGCGACCGCGCCGTGCAGCGCCGTCCCGGCCACGCTTATGTGGTATCGATGTTTTCCAATCGCATCAGCGCGCTGGAGTCCGGTAATGGCGAAAACTTGAACGGCTGGTGGACCGGCATGGGCATGACCAGCCTGTATAACGCCGACCAGGATCAGTACAGTGGCAATTACTGGGCCACCACCAATATGTGGCGCCTGCCCGGCACCACCACCGACCACAGCGGCAGCGGCAAGCCGGTGGATTGGAAAAATTACGACAATACCCAGTCCGGGGTCGGTGGCGCCCAGCTCGATGGTCTGTACGCGGCGGTTGGCATGGACTTCGCAACCAGGAATGTGACGGGCTCGGCACTGACCGGCAAGAAGGCCTGGTTCCTGCTGGGCGACAAGGTGGTGGCTGTCGGCGCCGGCATTGCCACCACCGATGGCCGTGCGGTCGAAACCATCGTGGAAAACCGCAAGCTCGACGAGGGTGGCGGCAATACGCTGACCGTCAACGGCAGTACGCAAGCGGCGGCCATCCCCTGGGCCGCGACGCTGCCCGCCGTGGGCTGGGCGCACCTGGCCGGCAGCGTGGCCGGCGCCGATATCGGCTACGTGTTCCCGGACCGCCCGGCGGTGGCGGCCCTGCGTGAGCGGCGCAGCAGCCAATGGCGCAACGTGACGACGGGCGGCGAGACGGCCGAGGTGGCCGATCATTACCTGAGTCTGGCGCTCGAGCATGGCGTCAATCCCGCCAGTGCGGCCTATACCTATATCGTGCTGCCCAACCGCAGCGCGGCCGACACCGCAGCCTTCGCCGCCAACCCCGGCATCACGGTGCTGGAGCGCTCGGTCAGCGCCACCGCCGTCAAGGATACGGCGCAGGGTGTGACGGGACTGGTGTTCTGGAACGACGCCAGCAAGACGGTTCATGCCAACGGTGCGCCGCTGGTCACCAGCGACCGCAAGGCGGCCGTCGTGCTCAAACAGGAAGGCCCCGATTTGCGCGTCAGTGTGGCCGATCCGACCCAGCTCAATGCCGGCAGCGTCAATCTCGACATCAATCGCGCCGCCACCGGCATCGTGACACAGGATCCCGGGGTAACGGTGCTGCAATTGAGTCCGACCATCAAGCTGCGGGTGGCGGTCAATGGCGCGGCTGGCAAGTCGTATGGCGCGCGTTTCACACTCAATCCGGTGGCGTCGCTGGCCCCGGCGGCCGACGCCTATGTGCGCGACGGCGCCAGCGCCAGCACCAACTTCGGCGTGGCGTCCGTCATCACGGTCAAGAACGACGCTGCCGGCTACGCCCGCACCGGCTTGCTGAAGTTCGACCTGTCCGGTGTCGAAGGCACTATCGTCAGCGCGTCGCTGCGCCTGATGCCGACCTCGGTCGGCATGACCGGCATCGGCCACAAGCTGTTCCTGAGCGACGCCGCCGGCTGGAGCGAAGGCACGGTGACCTGGAACAACCGTCCGGCCAATGGCGGCGTGGTGGCCAACTGGACGGTGCCGGCCGCCGGTACCCCGGTCAACGTGGATGTGACCAGCGCGGTGGTGACAGCCATGGGCGCCGACAAGCAACTGTCGTTCGGCGTGGAGGCGGCGGCGAATCTTGGCGCCAGCGGCTTTGTCGACTATGCGTCGCGCACCCATGCCACGCCGGGCTCCCGTCCGACGCTGGTGGTCACGGTGGAGTAATGTAAAAGCGGTACGGTGCAGCGAACGTTTGCCGCTACAATATGTAACGTTAACGGACAGGCGGCAAAGGACGACGATGAAGAAGGCGGGGGTGACACTGGTGGACGTGGCCAAGCTGGCCGGGGTTTCCGTGATGACGGCGTCGCGCGCGATGAGCGGCGAAGGCTATGCATCGGAGGAAACCAAGGCCAAGGTACAGGCGGCGGCCAAGCAGCTCGGGTATGCCCCCAACGCCCTGGCGCGCATGATGAAGGGCGGCAAAACCAACGTCATCGGGGTGGTGGTCAACGACTTGTCGTCGGCCGTCGTCAATGCGTTCGTCACGGCGCTCAGCGAGGAAGTGCGCAAGGTCGAGATGGACATGTTCATCTATAACTCGCTGGGCGACATGGGCGACGGCAAGGGCAAGCGCGTCAGCCAGATGCTGCATGGCTTGTGGGACGGCTTGCTGTATGTGCTGCCGCGCATGACCGACGACTACCTGGCGACGCTGGAAAAAAGCACCAGCCCGATCGTGTTGATCAATTATTTCCGGCAAGAGACCACCTTGCCCGTGGTGCGCGGCGATAACGTCAACGGCGCGCACGACGCGGTCTCGCATTTGATCGACCTGGGCCACCGCCGCATCGCTTTCGTGCGCGGCACCGCCTATACCGGCCAGAGCGACTTGCGTGAGCGCGGCTATGCGGCGGCGCTGGCCGATGCCGGCATCGCGCTTGATCCGGCGCTGGTGCGGCAGGGCGACTTCCATGAATTGTCCGGGCTGGAAGCGGGGCGCCAGTTGATGGCGTTGCCGGAACCGCCGACCGCCATCTTTGCCGCCAGTGACACCATGGCGCTGGGCTGTATGAACGCGGTGCGCGAAAAGGGCTTGAGCATTCCGCACGACGTGTCGATCGTGGGCTTCGACGATATCCCGGCGGCCGCCATGGCGCAGCCGCCGTTGACCACCTTGCGCCACCCGTTCCAGGCCATGGCGCAGGCCGCCGTGCAGGAATTGTTGCGCCGTATCCGTGGCGAGCCCGGACGGCGCCACCGCATCGAGTTTCCCAGCGAATTCCTGGTGCGTGGTTCGGTCGGCCCGGCTGCTATCCCGGCCCCGGCCACCAATCCGGAAGCGGCCGCGCCCAAACGCAGCCGCAGCCGGCGTGTTGCCGGCTAACACCCGTCCGTCGCACCATCCCTGGCGCCGCACGGCCGGGGTGGTGCGCTGATGCCCCCCGATTGCCGCCCATGCGCCGCCTGCCTTCGCCGTTGTTGCCGCTGTTGCCCTTGCTGCCCTTATTGCCGCTGTTCTCGCTGCTGTTGCTGGGCGACCTGGGCTGGGCCATGAAAGAGCGGGCCGTGCCCGACCTGTTCAAATTCCAGTTGCGTGAATTCAGCCAGGATACGGTGTTGCTCAATATCCTGCTGGGCGCCTTGCCGGCCGCGATCGCGATGCTGGCCGGCCCCGTGGTGGGGGCCTGGAGTGACCGCACCCGGACCCGCTACGGGCGCCGGATTCCTTTCCTGGCGGTGTGCGCGCCGCTGGTGTCGGCCAGCATGGTCGGCCTGGCGTACAGCGAGCCGCTGGGGGAAGCGCTGTGGCACCTTGGCGGCGCCGTGCCGGGGCGGCGCGAGTCGACCATTGTCGCCTGCATGTGCGTGTTCTGGACCCTGTATGAATTGTTTACCATTGTGACCAACGCGCTGTTCGTGGCGCTGGTCAACGATACCGTGCCGCGCGCCGTGATCGGGCGTTTTTTCGGCCTGTTTCGGGTGGTCAGCCTGGGTGTCGGCGTGGTGTTTTTTTATTTTGTGTTCGGCAATGAACTGCCGGCCATTGCGCGCACCGCCATGCTCAGCATCGCGGCGGTGTACCTGGTCACGCTGCTGGTGCTGTGCCGGGGCGTGCGCGAGCCGGCCTATCCTGCGCCCATGCCGCCATTGCCGCCATGGCGAGCATCGCCGGCGACGCCTCTGCTGGTGCTGGCGCGCCCGCAGGATGACGCCCGATTTTATCTGCTGCTGTTCGCGGCGCTGGCGATCGCCACCATCTGCGTGCTGCCGGTCAACATCAACAGTTACAACGCGATCGGCCAGTTCGGCGTCGACCGCAGCGATTATGGCCGGGCGGTGGCGGCCGCCTACAGCATTTCCATCGTGCTGGCGCTGCCGATCGGCGCGCTGGCCGACCGTTACCATCCGTTGCGGATCGGCTATGTGGCGCTGGCGCTGTATGCGCTGTGCATGCTGGGCGCCTGGCTGCTGGTGTCGGGCCGGTTGTCGTTCCTGGTCTGGTTCGTGGTGCATGCGGTGCTGGCCGGGGTATTCCTGACCGGGACCGCGGCGTTGTTGCCGGTGCTGTTGCCGCGCGCGCATTTTTCCTCGCTGGCGGCGTTGTCGGCGTCGCTGACGGCACTGTTGACGGTGGTGTTCACGTTGTCAATCGGGGCGCTGCTGGACTGGAACGGGCGTGATTTTCGCGTGATATTCCTGGCCGCAGGCCTGCTGGCGGCGCTGGGCACGTTGTGCTGGCGGCAACTGCTGGCCATGCACCGGCGCCGCAGCGCCGCACTGGTGTAGCGGATCAGCGGCCCGGCAGCCAGACTGCGGATCGGCGCATGAAGGTATTAACGCATCAGCGCCAGGCTGCCAGGGCCGCCGGCGACGCTGGCAGCCTGGCGGGCTGCGCGCGGTCCTCGCGGTCGTAGCTGGCCCAGCCGCAGTAGCGGCGCGCCAGCGCCTCCAGGTAATAGTAATCGCCCCACAGCGTGCATTCGTCCACGCCCCGTCCGGCCAGCCGGTGGTAGGTGCCATGCAACAGCAGGCCGCCCGCGTGCGGCCACTGGCCCGCGCAATGGTGCGCCAGCGCATCCACCAGGCGCGCCGCGGCGTCCGCGTAGCGTCGTTGCAATGGGCCGGGTGGTAATTGCTCGGCCAGGTCGAACAGGCCGCAGGCGGCGATCGCGCAGGCCGAACTGTCGCGCGGTTCGCCGCTGTCGTGCGCCAGGCCCAGGTCCCACAACGCGATCTGGTCGGCTGGCAGGTGCGCCAGGAAATAATCGGCCAGCCGCATGGCGGTGTCCAGCAAGCCCAGGTCCGGCGCATGGCGGTGGTTCAGCGCAAAGCCATACAGCGCCCAGGCTTGCCCGCGTGCCCAGCAGGAATGGTCGGCCAGCCCTTGGTGCGTGACGGTGCGCAATGGCGCGCCGCTGGCCGGATCAAAATACACCGTGTGGCAGGTCGAGCCATCGGCCCGCACCAGATGCGCGCGCGTGCGCAGCAGGTGGCTGCGCGCGGCGTCGCGGAAGCGCGTCTCGCCACTGACGTTGGCGGCCCAGTGCAGCAGCGGCAGGTTCATCACGCAATCGATGATGACGCGGCCGCGCTCGTGCGGGTCATCGAGCTTGCCCCAGGCCTGGATGACGCCGGCGCCGGGCAGCCAGCGCGCCAGCA
>JAIENA010000439.1 GCA_019751755.1 Burkholderiaceae bacterium
CAGCACGCGCCTTCGCTGCTGCGCTGTACGCTGGCACGCCGGGCGTGTGGATCACATCGTTTGCAGTGCCGGCCGGCATCACCGTGCGGGATGCTGCTGACCGCATCATCGCCCAGGCCGACGCGTTGAAGGCGGGCTTGCAGGCGCTCGGCGCGTACCGGATGGCTAAGTACGGCATCTTGGCGTCCGTCGATGCCGATTTGGCGCAACTGGCCCATGACAACATCATGAAGGGTGTATCTGAAATCGAAAGGAGTCTGCCATGACGTTCTATGCTGCGTTTTACAAAGGCACGCCACCAGGTGTGCGCGGAATTTACAACAGGGGTATTCAGCGTTGGACTAACAGCCCGTATTCACACGTCGAGCTGCTGTTCAGCGATGGCCTGGCTGCAAGTGCGAGCTGGATGGATCGCGGCGTGCGCTTCAAGCGTATCGACTTTGCTCCGGATCGCTGGGATCTGGTCGCGCTGCCGCATCACCTTGAACCGGGGGCATGGGCGTGGTTCGATGTCCACAAGGGTGAAAAGTACGATGTGCTTGGCAATCTCCAATTCGTCCTTGCATGCTTCGACAATGCGGAGCATCGCTGGTTCTGCAGCGAGGCATGCGCTGCGGCGCTGGGATTGCCCGACCCGTGGCGATATGACCCGGCCACGCTGGCGTCGGCGCTGACGCTCATTCAACAACCCGCTTCGGCGGGTTTTCTTTTGCCTGAAAAGTTTGTGCAGACGTCTGCACGGTAGCAAACCCTGTCTGCAACCCCGCCGCCGATTGGCGGCTTTTTTATTGGATGGTACGAATGACGGCAACAAACGAATTGGCGACCAGGGCGTCGCCGCCAATCGCAGTCGCGGCTGGCAACTTTATGGGCATGCCGCTGCCTGACCTGGTGCAGTGGGTGACGCTGATCTACCTGGTGCTGATGATCTCGCATAAGGCATGGCGCATGTATCGCGACTGGACGCATCAAGGGGGCGGCAATGAATCCGATGAATAAAGTCGGCATCGTGCTGGTGTCGGCTGGCTTGGTCAGCGCTGTGACGATGCTTGAGGGCACGCGTTACGTTCCCTATGAAGACATCGTAAATGTGTGGACCGTGTGCCAAGGCTACGCCGGCAAGGACGTGGTACGGGACAAGCGCTACACGCCAGCCGAATGTGCTGCCCTGACTGAATCTCAGTTGAAGGAAAAAGGCGCGGCGGTACTTCGATGCGTGACGGTGCCCATCAAGCAGCATGAATACGATGCCTACACGCTATTTGCCTATAACGTCGGGACAACGGCGTTCTGCCGGTCGTCGCTGCTGAAGAGGCTGAACCAGGGCGACCACGTTGGCGCGTGCAACGGCCTGCTGGCTTGGGACTATGCCGGTGGCCTGCGCGTGGCCGGATTGTCGCGGCGCCGCGAATACGAGCGCCGCATGTGCCTGGGAGAACTCAATGCTTAGCCGGCTGGCCGGATATGTCCTGCCGGCACCGGCGCGATGGTGTGCGTACGTATGGACGACGGCCGGTGGAATTGGCCTGGGCGTCATGCTGGGCGAGCGCGTGGCCGGCCAGCGGCACATCGATTACATCACCGCGCAGGCGGCGCAAACGGTGGCAATAGGTAGAGCGCAGACCAAGGTCGTCCTGCAGACCGAAATCAAGTACCGTGACCGCATCAAAACGATCTACGTGAAAGGGGACGAAATTGAAAAGCAAGTGCCTGTGTATGTCACGGCTGCTGATGATCAGCGCTGCGTCGTCAATACTGGCTTCGTGCGGGCATACAACGCCGCCTGGTCAGGTGACCTTGCCGGCGCCGCCGCCGATGCTGACCGAGAACCCGCCGGCATTTCGCTTGCTGAAGTTGCGGAAGCCGACGCTTTCAACGCCACCACATGCCGCGCCTGGCGGGAGCAAGTAATCGGCTGGCGTGAGTTCTACAAGGGACTTAAGGCGGCCACCGATATCGCGGTGAACGAATAAGCCGTTGTGCAGAGGTTTGCATACATGGGGAGTGTTCCAGTAGAGCTGACCGCTCTCCAGGGAGGAAATAATTGCCGCATGGATATATAATTCAATCTTTGCAATATGATGGAGGTGCGATGAATGATTTAGTAAAGTTGTTGGTAGTAATAGCTGCTGCAATCTTGGCAATGCTTTCTTGGAACGTTTCCAGATCGCTTGGGGCGGACTTCGGGGTCACGCTTTGGGCAATCATTTTGCTCTTGTTGGTGACTGCGGGCGTAATCTGGTTTTGCCTCGCCCATTCGATTCCCTTTTTGACTGGAGCTTCTGGGTGGGCCGTTTTAGCATGGCCATGCTGTTTTAACGTACTTGATAACATTGCTGAAAAGCAAGCGATTTCTTTTACAGTCTCATCAACAGCGGATCGTCCATGGTTTGGCGCGAATATGTTTCAATTTGGGTTAGAGGCTGCGCTGGTTGCAATTTTCTTCTTAGTAATATTTAAACGTGATCCGTACCGGTAACAGCCTCCGAGACATTCATAGAAGAATTCCCTGAGCTCTCTTGGGGATTTTTCTGTGCGAGTGGTCGGTGTAAATCCTTTGCTTTTAAATGTAGGTAGCGGGCTAGCATTTTCCAGTCACGGTGTCCGGACACTAAGGCGACTTGTTCGATGGTGTATCCTTGCTCAAAAAGCCGAGATACACCTTCATGCCGAAGGTCGTGGAATCGCAGATCGACAATCCCAAGTTTGTTGCAGGCACGCGGGAAGATGCTGCTGATGGTTCCATCTGTGACGGGGAATATCCGGCCCTGTTCATCCCTCCGTGGCTGTCGCATAGCGATATCGAACGCTTCGCCAAGCAATGGGACCTCCTGATCGTTGCCTTGCTTTTCAGTGGGGTGCTTGCGGTCCCTAATAATAATGGTCCGGTGCGCTTCGTTGATGTCGGCCCACCTGAGCTGAATGATCTCCCCGGCGCGCATCGCGGTCGCAATGGCAAACCGGATCAGGTCGGGCATCGGCACTTTTTGGCGTTTGATCGATTGGTAGTGTATATATAGTCTGTTGAGTTCATCCTCAGTCGGCCGCCGGTCCCGCTCGGTCGATTTTGGTGAAAGACCAAGATATCTCATGTTGTCACGGGCGGCAGCGGTAATGCTGGGATCGACGGGCAGACGCCAAAGGTTCTTGGCAGCCTTCAAGACGCTGCCGAGATAGGTCAGGTCGATGGCGATGGTGACGCCGCCAGCGCCGCCGCGTTGCCGCTCCTGTATGAACTGGGTCAGGCGCTCGATGGTGAGAGCTGGCAGTACCGTGTCACCCAGTCGGACGGCCAGCATGGCCAGCACGGCTTTCTTGTTTTTGCCGAAGGGTTTCACCGCCCCGATCTCTTTTGTATACTTGTCGATCAGGTCGGCCACCGTCATTTTTGCTATGATACGCACGTCCTGGTGCTTCATCGCCAGCATGTTCGACTCGGTTGTGGCTGCCCACGCGGTTGCCATCGCCTTCGTTGGAAACGTCTTAGTCTCCGTTGGAAACCCCTTGCGCCGTACCTGTGCGCGCCATTGAGTTCCTACCTTAATTACTGATGCCATTTCGTAGCAATCCTGTAGCACTGCGTTGTGAAATTGAGTGATTAAACATTATATACAGTGATACATAGCATGTCCGAAAATAGCATCGCCATAGAGGGAAACGCAGAGAAAACCAGCAATCGCGGAGGTCGCCGAATCAGTGTTGCCCCGATGATGGACTGGACCGACCGCCATTGCCGCCTGTTCCACCGCGAAATCACCAAGCACACGTGGCTGTATACGGAAATGGTCACCACCGGCGCGCTGGTCTACGGCGACGTCGAGCGTCACCTGCGCTTCAATGACGAGGAGCACCCGGTGGCCCTGCAACTGGGTGGCAGCGATCCGGCCGACCTGGCCATCAGCGCCAAATTAGGCCAGCAGTGGGGCTACGATGAAATCAACCTGAATTGCGGCTGCCCGTCCGAACGCGTGCAAAGAGGCGCCTTTGGCGCCTGCCTGATGGCGGAACCGCAACTGGTGGCCGATTGCGTCAAAGCCATGCGCGACGCCGTCACCATCGACGTCACCGTCAAGCACCGCATCGGCATCGATAAAACCGAGAGTTATGACTTCGTGCGTGACTTCGTCGGCACCGTGGCCGACGCCGGCTGCCGCACGTTTATCGTCCATGCGCGCAATGCCATCCTGAAAGGCTTGTCGCCGAAGGAAAATCGGGAAATCCCGCCGTTGAAATATGACTTCGCATACAAACTCAAACAGGACTTCCCCGACTTCGAAATCCTGATCAACGGCGGCATTAAAACCGAGGCGGAAATCGACGAGCACTTGAAGCATGTCGATGGCGTGATGCTGGGCCGCGAGGCCTATCACAACCCGTATCTGATGGCGAGCTTCGACCAGCGCTATTACGGTTCCGACGCGCCCGTGAAGACCCGCGCCGAGGTGCTGGCCGCGATGGTGCCGTATATCCAGGCCCAGTTGGCGAAGGAGGGCGCGCGCGGCCTGAAGATGAACAGCATCACGCGTCACATGCTGGGCTTGATGCAAGGGTTGCCGGGCGCCAAGCAATTCCGCCAGACCTTGTCCGATTCGAAAAAGCTCGCCACCGGCGACGCCGGCCTGTTATTGGAAGCTGCGGCCCGGTTGCCGGGATTTGCATGAAAACTCACACATTATTTGCAAAAATGTGACACAGTACAGGTCGATATCGCTTCAATAACTTACCGCATTTTCAGACGGTAAACGGCCAATTTCCCATGCAATGTTTGCGTTATCTTGCTTTCCCCGCAGAAAGTTAGGATGCATAAAATTGAGGCAGTTTTTGCTTGCCCCAAGGAAAATTTTGCCACTATAATTTCAGACATACACACATAGTCACACTCTCCGCTGTGTATCTTAATGCGCTGAAAAACCACACATTGTCACAACGGGAAAGCGCTATTTTTGCATTCGCAGTCATTGTTTGTTACTGTCATATCTTGCGCAGCAGCAATGGAGCTTGGTGGATGTCAATGATGCAAGGTGAATGCATTCCTGGGTATCTCTATCAATAGTGTCACTTACAAAGAAGCCGAAATGAATTTTGCAAAAATGAAAGTGGGGACGCGCCTGGGCCTCGGGTTTGCGTTGGTGCTGGTATTTCTGATCGCGGTCACGCTGGTCGGGATTATTCGCATGGCACAGATTCAGGACCGTCTGGACCACGTCGTCAGCTTTAATAATGTAGTGACACGCCAAGTGATTGACATGCGCAACAATGTCGTCAGCCGTGGTGACCGCCTGCGCGTACTGACCTTGATGAGCGACTCCTCGGATATGGAGCCGGAAATGAAGAAAATCAAGGAAGAAGCGGAAAAGTACGCAGCCGCGCAGCGTAAGTTGCAAGAACTGTTCGCCAAGGAAGGCACCAAGGAAGAGAAAGCCCTGCTGGCGCAAATCATCGAGCATGAAGGCAGCGCGATGCCGGCCATCGCCAAGGCATCCGACCTGTGGATGAGCGAACAGGCTGAAGCCGCGACCAAGGTCATGATCAAGGAAATCCGTCCGGTCCAGAAAAAATGGATCGATTCCCTGGATCAATTGGGCGCGCTGGAAGACAAGATGAATGAACAAGTCAAGAAGGATGCGGCGGAAGGCTTCGCCAGCGCACGCACCTTCATGATCATCCTGGGCACGCTGGCCACCGCGATGGGCGTCGCCGCTGCCTACCTGATCACCCGCGGCCTGCTCAAGCAGCTGGGCGGCGAACCGGATTACACCGCGTCCATCGTTGGACGTATCGCCGACGGCGACCTGTCCGTGTCGATCGACACCAGCAGCACCGACAAGGACAGCCTGTTGGTCGAAATGAAAGATATGCGTAATAGCCTGGTTGGCATCGTAGGCCAGGTGCGCAACGGCACCGAAACCATCGGTACCGCTTCGCGTGAAATCGCCGCCGGCAATATCGACCTGTCGTCGCGTACCGAAATGCAGGCCTCGGCGCTGGAAAAAACCGCGTCGGCGATGGAAGAACTGACCTCGACCGTCAAGCAAAACGCCGACAATGCCCGCCAGGCCAATCAACTGGCCGCCAATGCATCGGACGTGGCGCGCAAGGGTGGTGACGTAGTGTCGCAAGTTGTAGACACTATGAGCTCGATTAATGAGTCGGCCAACAAGATTGTGGATATCATCGGCGTTATCGATGGCATCGCATTCCAGACCAACATCCTGGCACTGAATGCCGCGGTGGAAGCAGCCCGTGCCGGTGAGCAGGGCCGTGGCTTCGCGGTGGTGGCGTCGGAAGTGCGTTCGCTGGCCCAGCGTTCGGCGGCTGCGGCGAAAGAGATCAAGACGCTGATCGGCGACTCGGTCGAGAAAGTCGAGCGCGGTTCGAAACTGGTCGGCCAGGCTGGCGTGACGATGGATGAAGTGGTTGATTCGGTGCGCCGTGTGACCGACATCATGGGCGAGATCGCCAGCGCAAGCCAGGAGCAGAGCGCCGGCATCGAACAGGTGAACCAGTCGATTATTGAGATGGACAGCATGACCCAGCAAAATGCCGCACTGGTGGAAGAAGCCGCCGCTGCCGCACAAAGCTTGCAAGATCAGGCATCCGAACTGGCACGCGTGGTTAGCATCTTCAAGCTGACCGAAGGCGAAGAGCGCAAGCGGACGGCGCCGGTGTCGACCGCTCTGGTGGCCAAGCCATCGGTGGCGCGTCCGCCAGTCAAGAAAGTTGCCGCACCAGCCGCCAGTAAGCCTGCTGCCAAAAAAGTCGCCGCTGCTTCGACCTCTGGCGACGAATGGGAAGAATTTTAATTAAGCAAGGCGGATGGCGGCGAAGGGAGCCGTCATCCATTCAAACCAAGAGAGAATTAGCGAACATGACCAAGTATTCGATCAGTTTTATCGCCGCAGCTATTTTGAGCACGTCCGCTTTTGCAGCAGAGGTACCAGCGGTGTTCGATGCAAAAAACTGCAAGGCTGAATACCCTAAAACCTCGCTGTTGAATGAAGAGCAGGGCGCAGTATCGATGTCGTTCCTGGTGTCGCCATCTGGCGATGTGCTGGACTCGAAAGTTGAAAAATCGAGTGGCTTCAAGAACCTGGACAAGGCGGCAATCAAAGCGATCAGTGCTTGCAAATTCAAGCCCGGCACCAAAGACGGTGCTCCGGCACAAACCTGGACCAAAGTTGACTACGTCTGGAAACTGTAATTCGGCGCGGTTCAACTCCAGCAGATCACACACGGGGAAAGCAGATGTTTAAGAATAAGCGTTGGTTGAGTGTTATCGCTGCGGTGCTCGTTTCGGGCGTAGCGTTTGCCGCAGAAGTGCCCGCCAGCTTTGATGCAAAGAATTGCAAAGCTGATTATCCGAAGGCTTCGCTGATGAACGAAGAACAGGGTACCGTCACGATGTCGTTCCAGGTGTCGGCTTCGGGGGATGTGCTGGAGTCCAAAGTGGACAAGTCCAGTGGTTTCAAAAATTTGGACAAGGCCGCCATCAAGGCCATCAGTGCGTGCAAGTTCAAGCCGGGCACCAAGGACGGCAAGCCTGAGACCACCTGGACCAAGGTGGACTACGCCTGGAAACTGGATTGATTTTTTTTGCGATCGGCGTGCCTGCGCCGCTGCAACCGAACCGGCCCTTGCGGCCGGTTTTTTTTCGCCGCCGTGTCAGCGTGGACCTGGCGTGTAACAGCCGGTAAGAAATGCGGAAAGGCGCTCCGGAATTTCCTATAGTGATAGATCAAACCGGAGCCTTGTCATGAAGAAATCCATCCCCTCCCTTGCCATTTTGGCCGCAGTGGCCGCCACCACGCTCTTATCGGGTTGCGCCGTGCCGCAGCAGCAGCGTTATGTACGCGCCCAGCCGGTCAATCCCTATGAGTGGCACACGGTGTCGGTGACGCCGGTTGCGCCAGGTAGTCGCGTGATTGCGCGCGAGACCCGGCCCACCGAATATACGACGGAAGAATTCAGGCCGGCGCCCGTACCGGCGCGGGTGGAATATATGACTGAGCCGGCGTATCCGGTGTATGCCCCAGTTCCCGTGTATGGGCCGGCGCCGGCGTATTACTATCCGCCGGTGACGATCGGGTTGGACTTCGTGTTTGGCAACTGGGGCCACCGCCATCATCGCGGCCGGCGCCGTTGAGCACGCGGTCTCAATGCACGATGAATGCACAGTTGATGTACGATTAATGCACGAAGAAGAACGACGCTTCGTGCAGCACTTCGGTCGAGCACAATAGCCAGGTCGACAGGCCGGCCAAGCCGAGCAGCAACGATCCGTAGGTGATGGGGCTGAGACGATTCATGGTGCGCTCCTGCAATGCAATGGTGGATTACCATCATCTTAGTTGCGCACCCTGCGGGAGGGGATCAGCGAAAAGTCCTCGCCAATGTAGGACTTTGCCTCGTTAAAACTTATCTTTCTTCCACGTGATGTGGTCGGACGCCGGTGCCGTATCGAGCGCGTTCGACACCGTCAGCCATTGCACCAGTTTTTCCGGGTGCTTGATGGTAATGCCATTGCCCTCGATCAGCCCGACCAGGTCCAGTTGCCTGGCGTCCAGCTTGCCCTTGGAGACGGTCGGCGCCCGCATCACCATGCGGTCGTACGACTTGCGAACCTTGTTTTCCCATTTGTGCAGGCTGGTTTCATCGAAGCGGTTGCCTTCGAAATACACCGTCACCGTGCCGTCGGGGTTGCCGAAGCCGACAATGGCGCATCCCATGCGGATGGCGGCGTTGGCGGCAAAATTGAATTCTGCGGACGGCACGAAAATGCCGGCGCGGCCATCGACATCGGGATGGCCGATGGGGGTATCTTTGCTGTAGGTGGACAGCTGGGCCAGGATCTTCTCTTCGGCCGTCAGGGGTTTGTCTTCGGACATGGTCAGCTCGAATTAGTGGAACGTGATGATGGCATTGTACCGTCTATTCAATGCCTTAGGGCAACGCAGGACTGCGCAGTCATATGATATCGGCTAAAACCTGGCGCAGGGTCTTCAGGCTGTGTACCCACCAAAAAAAATGCCGTCCATGGGACGGCATTCCGTGCGTTGCGCTTATTGGGATACGGCTGTTGTTAGCAGCGCCCGGCAAGGCCATCGTAGTCCCTGCAGGCCACGTGGCAGGCTCCCTGCTAGGAGCGTTATACGGTGCTTGGTATTAAAAAAATGCAACTAAAATTTCTTATTGGTATGGAAAAACTATACCACCAGCACGTGTGGATAGCATTAAAAAACCGTGCAAACCGTGGATTCATGGGCCCTTCGTTGTATTTCCGCACGCCGGATGCCAATACTGCGCGCGTCCTGATGCGCCATCTTTTGTTGTATGGCATTTGGCAAGTCCGTGTATTATTCGGGGAAATGTTTTTATGGCAACACCCTAATGAGCAACGATCTATTTCAACCCCAGGCTGCGCGCCGTCCGGCCTTCCTGGAGGGCGGGGGTGAGTGCGGCGAACGGTTGCGTGCCTGCGACTGGCGTGCTTCCCGCATGGGGCCGCCGGAGCAGTGGCCGCTCAGTCTGCAACTGACGCTGCGGACCATCCTGGCGTCGAAATTCCCCATGGCGATCCATTGGGGGCGGGACTTGCTGACCTTTTATAACGATGCCTTCGCCCATGTGCTGGGCAGTAAGCACCCGGGGCATCTGGGGCGCCCGGTGATTGAACTGTGGCGCGAAATGTGGGACCAGCTCGGCCCCATTTTTGAACACGTGTTTACCGGCGAAACCTATTACGTGGAAAACGCCAGCTATGCGCCGGAGCGCGGCCATACCCAGCGTGAAACTTATTTCACCCATTGCCATAGCCCGATCTGGGGCGACAGTGGGCAGGTCGAGGGCGTGTTGCTGGTGCTGACGGAGTCAACCCGTGAGGTGCTGGCCGAGCGCGCGTTTGTCGCGCTGAACCGGCGCCAGGCGTTCCAGCTCGACATGGCCGACCGTTTGCGCGCGCTGGGGGAGGCGGCGGAAATCACGGCGGTATCGATGGAATTGCTGGGCAAGTATTTGCGGGTATCGCGCGTGTACTACTCGGAAATCGATGCCACCAGCCGCACGGCCTTCCTGCGGGGATGCTGGGTCGCGTCGGACGTCGCCGGTTTGCCGCCGCTGCCGTCGAGCGTCAAGCTCGATGAACTGGGGCCGGACATCATGGCCCTGCTGGAAGAGGGCAAGCCGTTCGTGGTCGATGACATTGACCTGGATGGCCGCACGGCGCCCCATGCGCACCAGTACCAGGCGCAGGGGATTGCCGCCATGGTGGTGATGCCGTTGCTGCAGCAGGGGCGGGTGACGTGCGCGCTGAACCTGGCGATGGCCGCGCCGCGCCAGTGGACGCGCGACGATATCTCGATGACGCAGGATGTGGTGCAGCGTACCTGGGAGGCGGCCGAGCGGGTGCGCGCGGTGGCGGCATTGCGCGCCGAACACGACGCCAGCCAGCGCGCGCAGGCCGCGCTGCGCGACGCGGACAGCCGCAAGGATGAATTCCTGGCGATGCTGGCGCATGAATTGCGCAATCCGCTGGCGCCGATCGGCACGGCGGCGGAATTGCTGCACCGCTTCCAGTTCGATGAAGCCACCGTCAAACGCAGCAGTGAAGTAATTTCGCGCCAAGTGCGCCATATGACGGGGCTGATCGATGATTTGCTCGACGTGTCGCGCGTGACGCGCGGCATGGTGGCGCTGAAAAAGGAGACGCTCGATTTCCGCACCGTGGTGTCGCATGCGGTCGAGCAGGTGCGTCCGCTGATGGCGGCGCGTCGCCACCGTTTCAATGTGCACCTGCCGCAGCACGCGGTGTTGGTCCACGGTGACGACAAGCGACTGGTGCAAGTGCTGGCCAACCTGCTCAACAATGCCGCCAAGTACACGCCGGAAGATGGCTTTGTGGAATTACGCGTCAGCGTGCGCGGTGACAATATCACCGTGACGGTGCGCGACAACGGCGTCGGCATGCGCCCGGAATTGCTGGCGCGCGCCTTTGAATTGTTTGCGCAGGACGAGCGCACGCTGGACCGCTCCCAGGGCGGCATGGGTCTCGGCCTGGCGCTGGTGCGGCGGCTGGCGGAAGCGCACTAGGGCAGCGTGGCCGCGCACAGCGACGGCGTCGGTAAGGGCAGCACGTTTATCCTGCGCCTGCCGATGGCGAAGGTGGCGCCCTGAAAAAATCGCTGCAGCGGTTGGCGCCGGTGCAGCGAACAGCCCCCATCAACTTGGCTTGAATCGATGGGTTCATCGTAGGCAATTCGGATGCTGTCCGCCCCGATTCCGTCAATCTTTGCAACTTGCATGTTACGCTGAAGATAAATGACAGAAAGGGAGTCAAGCTGTGTCTTCGATGGGATGCTGGATGGTCATGGTGCTGGCGGCCACTCTGGCCGCGGCGCCCGGTTGGGCGGGCAACGAGCCGTCCGCGTCCGGCGCGCCGGCACCGGCGCGGTTCCGACTGTGTTCCATTGATGTTGACTTCCCACCTTATGCGCGGGTCGATGGCACGGGCCACTTGCAATACCTGCTGCTGCAAGCGGCGCGCGGCATGGGGGTTGAGTTGGAGCGCCGCATTGCGCCGCGCCGCCGTTGCCTCGAGGAGTTAAAGGCCGGGCTGGTCGATGGCATGATCGGCGCGTATTCCGCAGGGCGTGACGAGTACGCGGCGTTCCCGATGGCCGCCAATGGACCTGATCAGAAAAAAGCCATGGCCGAGCCGCGTTATTTCCTGTATCGCCGCAAGGGCACGTCATTGGATTGGGATGGTCAGCGCCTGACAGGAAAGGGGGAGGGACGCATTGGTGTTGAGTCCGGATTTGCCTTCATCATCGAACGCTTGCAACAACTGGGTGTTGCCTATGACGATGGCAGCAAGGCGCTGGAACCGAATATCGCCAAGCTGGTGGCCGGGCGGCTCGATGGGGTGATTGCCATGGAGCTCGAAGCCGACCAGTTGGTGGCGGCGCGTTTTGAGGGCAGGATCGAGCGCTCTGCCAAGCCGTTTGAGCAGACCCCGCTGTATCTGATGCTGTCGCACCAGTTTCATGGACAATATCGCCGTTTCGCCGACCGCTACTGGCAGGCGCTGGCGGACTACCGCAACACGGCCGACTATCGCCAGTACCAGCAGGCACGTCCCTGATGCTAGCGCTGATGTTGGCGCTGATGTTAGCGCTGATGCGCTATTGCCAGTCCCACACAATCACCTGCCACGGTGAGCCTTGATTGATTTCCTTGAAGCCGACACCGGCGTGCGCGTTCATCGAGCGCAGGTTGTTGCGTGACACGTCGGTGGCAACGAAATCAAAGTGCTCCTGCATTTCCTCGCGCAGCTTGTGATACAGCCCGCGAAACACGCCTTGGCCCCGGTAGCCGTCGGCCACGCAGACCTGGCCCATAACGAAGTAGCGCGCCGGCGTGGTGCGCCACGCATCGACCGCTTCAAACATGTTGGCGATCTCGGGAAAGTGCGCCTTCGCCTCAA
Organism: Burkholderiaceae bacterium; assembly: GCA_019751755.1. GTDB lineage: Bacteria > Pseudomonadota > Gammaproteobacteria > Burkholderiales > Burkholderiaceae_D > Rugamonas. Next base: position 12,479 of record JAIENA010000439.1, read on the forward strand.
GCAACAGCACCAGCGTGTAGCCCACCACCTGCTCGCCATCCTTGGCGATCACGTGACGGTACGGCCCGCACACGGATTCCAGTAGCGGCACGGTGTATTGCAACGTCACAAAGCCTTGCTGATCCTGTCCCGGTGCGGCGCCCGGCAGGTTGCTGCGTTGCAGGGCCAGGATTTGTTCGAGATCGGATCGGGATTGGGCGGTGGTGTAGCTGGGCATAGTGTGTGGTTTCCAAGGCGCAGTGGCGCGAGCCAAGTACGTCATTCCTTCCGCCAGCGTCACCCGGTGGCGTACTTCGGCCTGCGTGAGGCCAGTGTGGCGCCGTGCATTGCCGCACATCCAGCAGCTGCAAGGAGTGGCGGTATGCAACAGCATGCCCTTGCCGCGTGGATCGATATGGTTATCGCGTCCAAAGTAAAAAAGACGCGCTCGCTTGATGCGCGCGGCATGATGGCGCCGAATGGCGCGTGACATATTGTCTTTCATGCGTTTCTCCAGTCACCCCGGCGGCCCTATTAGCACCTGGGATACGTATGAAGAAACTTGTCCAGCGATAAGGTGTCATATTCTCACTTCGTGTTGTAGCGGGCCAGCAGGACTTGATAGCGCACGTCATCCTGGATTGCGGCGAATTCCTTGGTGGTGTTCAGGGCGGCCTGGTCGCGAAATCCGTGTTCGAAGGCCACATGCAAGTGCCGGATCGCATCATCATGTCGCGCCTGTTGCATGGCCAGGCGCGCTTGCTGCAGGTCCGTATCCCATTGTAGCGTCTTCCCATTGAGCTTAGGGGGCGACGGTGCCACCACTGGCTGCGCTGGCATGGGCGTTACCGGTGCCTGCTTCGGAAGCGGCGCAGCAGGCACCGCATTGGTTGCCAGTGGCACGGGAGCCTGCACCCGCCGGTAATAAAACCGTCCCAGCAGCGGGAACTCCACATACATTCGGTCGGCCTCGACGAAGTGGAAGACCAGGCCGATACCGGCGCTGGTTTCGATCGTCACGGCCGCGCCGTCCTGCACCAGCGCCGTGATCGGCACTTGCATCTGATTGGCCGCGACCATGGCGGTCGGCGTGATCTCTAGTTCCGGGGCGATCGGCAGCATCAGGCTCATGACCTCGGCGCGCTCGGCGCGCCAGTGTCCCAGTAGCCGCGTGCCGTCGTCGCGGGCGCAGCCTGCCAGCATGGCCAGCAGCATCCAGTATGGCAACAGGCGGCGCCACATGGCTTACTGCCCGGTCTTGCGGTACTTGGCCAGCAGCTCGGCAAAACGTGGATCCTTGCGCAACGGCGCCAGATCGCTGTCCTTGTCGAGCTGGTCGAAGTACGTGAAGCCGGCCATGAAACTGGCTTCGAATTCCCTCAGCGCGTCCGCCGTGCGGTTTTGCTTCAGGCGCAGCACGCCGAAGTTGTAGTACACCAGCGATTCCTGCGGTGCGCGGCTGCGCGCCTGCTGCAAGTCCTGCTCCGCTTCATCCAGCTTGCCCTGGGCCATTTTCGCGATCGCCAGCTTCAGTATTTCATTGGTGGCGGCGCGGTTGCTGGCGGCAGCGGCCTGGGTGGCGTCGCCGGCGGTCAGGCTGGCTTCACCCTGACGCCGCAGGGCGGCGGTTTCCGCTTCCGGCGGTGCGATACCACCACCGGAAGTGGCGCTGGCAGGCGCTTCTAAGGCCGGTGCGGCTGCGACCGGCGGCGTCTCGGCTACCCCCGGTTGGGGCTGGCGTTTGGTGTACAGCAGGGCGGCCCCTCCCAGTAACGCAAGGCCGATCACTGCGGCGGCAATCGGCAACAGCTTGTTGCCGCGAGGGCCGTTGTTGCCACTGGTTGAGGGCGCTTGCATTTGCAGCAGGATGCCGCAGTCCGGGCATTTCAAGTCTTCGCCGGGAGAGCGCTCGAAGACTTCGCCCGTGTTTGCTCTATCGCAGTCACCCAGGGTTGCGCAGGTATATTTGGCCATTGATGAACCTTTAGTGTTGATGATTATTGATTACGTGCCGGCATGCCGATAATGGCGTGTAAGTGTTCCTGCATACCCACCAGTTGCAGGTAGTCTGGATCCTGGTCGTCTTCCCCTGATTCCTGGAAGCGCGCCCGCGCCAGTTGCTTGAAGGCTTCCACGATTTCATGCTTGCGGTCGATGTGCTGGTATTCGGCGTTCACGCGCTTGCTGACTTCTTTTTCAATCAAGCCGTGCAAGTCGATCGGATGGTCGCCATGCAGCACTTCCTGCCAGTCGCGGCCGGCCAGTACTTTCGAGGCAGGCAAGCCGTCCGACAGGTAAATGAATGGCCATTCCGGCAAACCGCTGACCTTGTTCTGGCGCTCTTTCAGCATGCCCAGCAAACGCGCCGCCAGCAGCATCGGCTTGCGGCGAGCCTGTGCATGCAGGTCGCTGGCCGTTTTTGCATACAGCGGCGGCAATTTTCCGCCATTGCCCGCGCCGTGCAGCAGGAACGATTCATTCGGGTCTTTCAGCAGGCCGAGGTAATGGCGCTGCAGCTCCGGCAGCGTATCGACGAAGCGTGCCGGCATCAGTGATGAGATCTTCATGATGATGATCTGGTTCGACTGCGAGCCTGCTTCCACCTTGGTGTCGGAGATCGCATCTTTCTGGTCTTCGAATGTGCGCGTCAGCAAGGTGTGGAAGTCTTTCTGATTGGCGCATTCAGGGACGAAGACCCCCACCGTTTGGCTGCGGGCCTGGGCGCCACCGGCATTGTTGGCTGCGGTGCGGTCGGTTTCTGACTTGTTCAGCGTCAGCATGGCGCCAGCCTCGTCATACAGGCTGCGCACAAAGTCGCGCAGTCCAGTCGGGTTGGCGTCGTATTGTTTTTGCAGCCGCTCGACGATGTTTACGTGCAGAACCGGTGGCATGCTGGCGGCGATTTCCGCATGGGCCAGCTCAACGATTTGCGCTGATTCGCGCGTCAGGCAGGCAATGATGTTGCCGAGCGATAGGTTGGCCAGCAATTGCTCGAACGCGGACACTTCGGTACCCGCCAGGCTGATGATGGCTTGCCGGACGCGCTGGGTGCGCGAGGCCTGGCCCTGTTCGTCAGTCACCATGGCTTTTACGATGCCGCCAATCGCTTGCTGGTCAAACACCCGTTTCTGGTAAGCCGACTCATGCTCGCCTAGGCGTGCATCGCGCTCTTGTCCAAACTGGCGCGTTGCGGTTGCCAGGTTTTGATGCAGTTCGTCGATCCGGGCGCGCATGGCCAGCAATTGCTCCCGCACGAACGGCAGCAACAGGTTTGCGAATTTCCAGCCCTCCAGATTGGTGCGCAGGATGTACAGGTCCTGGTGCAAGGTGGCGAGGTCGGAGAACAGTGCCGGACGCTTGTCGGTCAAGTGTTTGCCGAAGAACCCGACATCGTTGAAACGCTCCTTCAGCTCCGTCATGCGCTGGTGGACTTCGCCCAGCGTCGTCGGAGCCCTTGCAATCCGGTCTGCAAAGCCTTGCTGGCGCTCGTCTAGCACAGCGACCAGGGCGTCGGTCAACTGGCGCAACTGCATCAGTGAGGCACTGCCCGACTTCCAGCGTGCGAAGAAATCCTTCTCGATATGGCGGCCGATGTGACGCGCCATTTCCACTCTGGCGGTGGCTTTGACTTCATAGAATTTGCGGACGCCTCCCAAGGTGCGGTAAGTTTCGTCGAATACTTTCGATAAGCGGGAGTTCAGCACGTCGATCCAGCTGGTCTGTTCAATGCCGCTGTCGCCCTTGATATCCGGTACCAGGCGCGCGACGATTTGCTTCCAGTAGTCCGCCACCGGCTTCCAGCCGACGTTGCGCGCATCATCGTCCAAAATGCCCGCTTCCAGCATCAGGTGCGCATCGGTCAGCAACAACGCTTGCGCGGTTTCCGCTTTGCGCGCTTCGCTGCCCCAGTCCCGCTCGAGCGGTTCGTCGGCGTAGCCTTCGCCCTGACGGAAATTGTTGAACATCAGCTGGCGGGCCGCTTGTTCGGCAAAGCCATAGGCCATGAATTCCTTGATTTCCTGTTCCGGCACCATCACGCGCTTGATGCCGAACGACAGGAACAGTTTGGCGCGCGCCTTGCCAATGTCGGCATCGCTTTCAAAATTCTTGACGTCGTTTTCGCCTTTTTCAGCGCGACCCAAGCCTTCCCATGACTTGTTGACGGCTTTTTGATAAATGAATTCGGCCACGATATTTGGCACCTCGGTTTCCACCTCAAAGCGGATCTTGTGCTCGTTCTCGTTATTGACCAGGTAGCAGCCGTTGAAATACGTGTCGTGCATCATGTCAGAGCCATCGAGCACATTGGTGGGGTGATATTTACCCACCGCCATGGCGTTCAGCTCCGCCAGGGCGGCATAGCCATTGGCGTAATAATTGGAAAATCCGGCCACGTCCTTGACACGCTTTGAGTGCATTTCAGGCAGCAGGGCGTAGACCAGGATGCGGTACTGATCGTAGTTGGGGAACTTGTGGCGGATTTGCGCCACTGCGTCGACCACCGAGCCGCTGCCAGTGCCACCGGCCAGGCCACACACCACGTGGATGATGGCGCCGCTCTTATCGCCCTTGGCTTCGAGTTCGTGCATGCGGCCTTCCAACGCCTTGACGAAGCTGGGGGCATTTTGGGCAAACACCAGGCGGCCCAGCTTGCGGCGCTGGGCCGCACCGGCAATGCCCGGCTTGACGAAATCGAACACATGGCGCGGTTCCAGCCAATTCTTGAGTCCCGGGAACGAGGCCGGATCATCCAATACCGGCCGCACATTGCCGGCCGTGTTGATCAGGTATTCGCTGCGGTTGAGGTCAACATCCTTGCCCAGTACCTTCCAGTCATCCTTTTTGTCCAGTTCGTCAGTGGACGTGTCGATGTACAGGTAGCCGAAGTTGGCAGCTGGCTTTCCGCCCTGGTTATCGCGGTTGCGCTCGATCGTCTTGCGGATCTGGCGGATGATTTTGCCCCCGGAACCGCCGAGGCCGATGATCAGGTGGTTATTGCTCATAGTCTTATTGGTGGTTCAGTTTGAGTTTCAGGAACAGGTTTTTGCCGGCTTGTGACGACACTTGCTTGACCACGTAAGACGCGACCTGACCACCTTCGCCCGGCGCCGGGTCGTCACTGAATGTAATGGCCTTGGACGCAAAGGCCGGTCCGCAGCGCGGCGCTTCCTCCTTGAAGGCGATGCCCTTGGCGGCATAGTCCTGGGCATAGGCGCTGTCGCTGCCGGCCGCCAGTGCCGGCGCATTGCAGCGTTCGCCATCCTGATTGGCGATGGCGCCCGCGACGAGGTCCGGCTGGTTCTTGCGCGCGGCCTCTACCAGGCCGTCTTTCATCGGCGATGGCGACAGGAAGACCAGCAAATGCTCGGTGCCCGGCTTGGCGTCGAATTCGAACGCGCCTTTGGCGGGCAGGAACACGGTGCCCATGGCATTCACATAATTGTCCTGGCCGGGGACGGGGAAGATTTGCGACACGTTGCCATCCGGATCCTGGTTCAAGACATAGATGTAGCTGGGTTTGTTGACCTTGACGCCGAGTTGGAAGCGGTCGCCGCTTTTGAAGGAGCGGCTGGCCAGTACGTCGCGCGTGCTGCCATCGTCATTTTTGAGGCGGATGAAATAGCTGGCACCCAGTTGCTTGCTGGCCAGCTTCTTGGTGACAGGCGGCGCTGTGCTGGCCACGGCGGGGGCGCTGGCAGCCTTGCCGGTTGAGGCCGAAACCACTTTGCCATCCTCGGCAAAAAACAGCGATTTGGCGCTGTAACCTTGTTGTGCGGTGGCCGCGCTTGTGGCAAGCAGCAGCGATGCCGCGATCAGGTGAGTTTTCATGGTGCTTTCCTGTAGGTTGGGTGGGCCGGGCCGTTACAACCGGCTGCGTTCGGCAGAGCGGGTGGAGAATTGACGCGGGTTTTGTTCCTGCCTATTCCCGGTGACCTGTTTGGCATTGTCTTGAGTGAATTTCTGCGCCGCTGCAAACGCTGGCTCGATTTGCCCCTTGTAGGTGTCGAGGTAGGCGAAGAAGGCTTGCGTGAAATACGAGCCGCGCAATTCACGCTGGTCTGGCAACCGGAATACGCCTGTTGCGGCCGGTGGTGCCAGCGATTCCTCGCCTTCGCCGGTGGCGGTGATGATGGTGTAGGCGCGTTCGCTATTGATGTCGTGTTGCGATGCCGCTGCCTTCTGGGGGACTGGGCGGTTGCTGGCCGTGTTGAAGATGCCTTTGCTGGTGAACGCAGGGCCGCTCCACGACGCCATGGCAACCCCGGCGCGTTCGGCCTTGCCGCCGTTGGTGCGCGCGATGTAACCTTGGCTTTCGTCCGGGAGGCCGCTCAGCATTTCGCCGCTGTAGCAGGTATCGATCAGGATGCGCGTATTGCGCGTTGGGCGCTGCGCCAGGCGCTGCACCAGCGTATCGGATACTGCAGTCTTTTGGAGGTTGAGATTGAGTTCAAGACGTGAACTTGCGTTGATGTCGCCGGAATCCCAGGCGATGATCGACATCTTGCGCTCGTCGCCGCCCTGGACAGTGGGGAGTGGCTGTGTGCCATGGCTGGAGATGTAGATGAACAGGCTGTCTTCTGGAGTGAGTTCGTCGCTGATTTGGCGTAGCGCTTTCTCGATATTGTGCTTAGTTGCTTGTGGGCCCAGCAGCGCTGTCACCTGGTAGCCAGCCTGTTGCGCCGCGTGGCGTACCACGGCGGCATCGTCTTCACCGGGGATTGCTGGGAAATTTTTTGGATTCTTATAGGTATTAATGCCCACCACCAGCGCCACCCGGCGTCCCGGCCGGCTCGATGTCTGGCTGGCACTGCGGGCATTCTCGGCCATCGCGCGGCGCGCCTCGGCCTCGAAGCGCTTTTCCTTGATATTGGCGGGATAGAACGGCGAGGTCGATTTCAGGCCGACAATCGATTGAACGATCAAAAATGCACTGTCGACTTCATCTTCGTTTTGGTAGCTTCCGGCCAACTGGATGCGCCCCACGCTGTCACGCACCACGCGCGCGTTGGGTAGCCCGTGTTGCCGCAAGCGCACGCTGATGGTGTCGACCAGCGGCTGTGGCACTTGGTAGGCTATATATGTGTTTTCAAAACCGTGCATCTGGTTGGCGGCGCAGCCGCTGAGCAACAAGGCCAGCAGCACGATGCCGATGCGTGCAAAGGACGTCAACATGGAAACCTCATGGGAAGGGCGGCCTGCGCCGAAAGGGCGGCCGCCTGGCGATGCGCGATGATCAGATAACGGTGACGTTCTTTGACATGGTCACGGGGGCCTTGTCGCCAGCCTTGGCACTCAGTTCGACGCGGTACACGGTGCCGCTGCCGACATTGGAGGGCGTCGGCAGTTGCATGGTTTCCTTGTTGCGGCCCGCCTCCACCGTGCGGCTGGTGTTGGCGGCCAAGGGGAAGGTCAGTTCGGTTTCCTTGCCGTCAGTCGTGACGAATAATTTGCGCGACAGTTGGACCTGGGTTTCGGCGTTGTCCGGAGTCATCACGTCATAGACGGCTTCGATCGCCATCGGCTCGCCGGCCTTGACGGTTGCCGTGGTATCCAATCCTTGCATGCGCAATTGGATGCCGTCGCGCTTGTTGTAGTGGTTGTCTTTGTACACCTGCTCCAGCGACTTGGCAGGATCGCGAATCAGGCTGGACTCGGTGATCCAGTTCGGATTCAACTTTTTGCACGTATCGATGGCCGTGTAGTAAGCCGTGGCAAATCCTGCCACACCACCCACCAGGGCGCCGGCCAAGGCGGCTTTGCCCGCATTGTCTTTTTTGCCACCAAACAGGGCGCCACCCAAGCCTGCCAACGCTCCCACAGCCGCCCCTTTGGCGGTTAGCTTCAATTGTTCGTTCTTGGTGCAGGTATTCAAATCGGCATACGCCGATTCCTGCGCCAGCGCCGCACCGGCCATCAGTTGCATTGCGACAAATACCGCGACACTACGCTTCGTTGCAGTTTTCACTTTCAGCACTCCCCAATGATTGTTGTGATATCCAGACCATGGAAAGCTTGCGGCAGTTGTTTCCATGCAGATATGTTTTGGGAATTATTGCAAATAATAACTTGTGAAAACTAACCAATTGTAACGACTAAAGAAATAATATGTTCTTTTTGGCAACTGCGTGATTTACTTGCAAATTGATAGTTTTTGCGGGAGATGCTGCTGGATGTCGGCAGAATGGCCGCCCGACGCTGTTCTGGACAGCGTTGGCGCTAGCACGGCATGCCAAGATCGCGGGAGCCTGAAAAGGCGTGAAACTCTACTTATAGTTGTTGTTTATATGCAACCATAGGCTTGGTGTGTGTGTCTGTGTGTGTTGGGGTGTTCCTATGTTCTTCGTCAAGCAGTTGTGAGCGGTGCGGGGCAATAAAATGTCCCGTCTCGCATCATGGTGTACATAACATCATAGCGGCGTCTAGCGAGAGCGATCAACGCTTGGTTGTGGCGCTTGCCTTGGCTAATCTTGCGGGCATAGTAAGCCCGCGATATGGGGGCTCGTAGCGCAGCGAAAGCAGATGTGAACAGCGTTCGCTTGAGCACTTTATTTCCTCGTGGAGATGGATGCTCGCCGCGAATCGAGGAACCAGAGCGGCGGGTAACGGGTGTGAGCCCATCATAGGCCGCGAGGTGAGCAGCAGAGGTAAACGCTTTTGCAGCGATCTCTGTAAGGAGTCGGGCAGCGGTCCTGGCGCCGACTCCAGGCATGCTGGTCAGGACTGAGTAAAGAGGGTGCTCTTGCACTAGTCGTTCAACCTCTTGGGCGACTTCGTCGCGCTGACCGCGTAATGCCGCGAGCTGGCGCGCCAGGCGCGGCAAGACAATCGTAGCGGCGTTCGTTCCTGGGGCAACTACCATTTGCTCAGAAGGCGCCTGACAGATCTCGTGGGCCAAGGCTTTCCCCATTCTCGGTGCGAGCTTGCTGAGCTTGTTCGTCAGACACTTCTCGCTAGCGGTGGCAAGGCTGGCCGGCGAAGGGTGTCGTTGCAGCAGATCCAGCACAGCCGGATGGTCAAGTCGTGGGCCAAGTGCACGCTCAAGCGCTGGATGGACTTGTGTCAGTCGTCCACGAACTCGGTTGCTTGCCTGTGTAATTTGGTCGGCCAGATCATCGTCAAAGCCGCACAGCATGGTGAGTTCAGCCAATTGCTCGTCATCGAGGCGAAGTGAACGCAGCGCATGTGGCATTGACCGTGCCGCTTCGGCAATCCTACGCATAGCAAGGCCGGGGAGATACGCCACAAGAATACCTTCAGCTCTGGCGACGATCACTGGCAGTGCGCCAATGGTGGTTGGCTGGTTAACGACCAGTAGTAGTCTGCCATGTTCCTTGAGACTGGAAATTAGTGCTCGCAGCCTCGCTTCGTCATTCGGTGGGCCTTATCGAACAAGCGTTTGCCAGCTCTGCTAAGTGCAACGGCATGGTGTTCTCCCTTGCCGACGTCAACGCCAATGAAGACGTCTACAGCATCGTAATGTTCAATCGCATCCATGCGACCTCCCGCTACAAGAGTTTTCTAATGGCCAATGGCTTATGCCAGCAGGTCTCGGCATCCACGTTACGGATGGCCTCAGCATGTTTTCCGGGCCAAGTCGCTATCAGCGATCACCAGCCACCCACCAAGCTCGGTGACAACCCCCCCCCGGGGGGGGGTATGGGCGACTGGGGGGCAACAATCATGCCGAACTTGGCTGGCCAAAACCTTGAGGATCAAGGTCTGTATATAGTAACGGGGGCGGGAGTGGCGTGGCAGTCAACGGGCTCTGTTGAGGTACTTACTCCCGCTTCATCGCACCAATCACACTGGCCACCTTGGTGGTAATCACATCCACCGCCGGCCCGTTGGCGCCGTGTGGCAAGATCACGTCGGCATGGCGCCGGGTCGGTTCAATGAATTGCTTGTACATCGGGCGCACGGTTTCCATGTATTGCCCGATCACGCTTTCCATGCTGCGGCCCCGTTCGGAAATGTCGCGCTGCAGACGGCGGATAAAACGCACGTCGGATGCGGTGTCGACAAAGATCTTCAGCGACATCTGCTTGCGCAAGTTGGGATCGAACAGGGCAAACAAGCCCTCGATGACAATCACCGGCGCCGGTTTGACGTGGATGGTCTTGGTCGAGCGGTTGTCGATCGTGAAGTCGTATTCCGGCATCTCGATGGCTTCACCGTTGCGCAGTGCCTGCACTTGCTGGATCAGCAGCGGCCAGTCAAAGGCGTTGGGGTGATCGTAATTGGCTTTGCGGCGCACATCGGGGGCGAGGTGGGTCTGGTCGCAATAGTAGTCATCCTGCATGACGACCGACACCACGTCGGCGCCAAAGGCAGCCAGCACTTGCTGGGTCACGGTGGATTTGCCACTGCCGCTGCCACCGGCAACGCCAATCACAAACGGGGAGGAGGAAGTTTTAGTCATAGAGGCATGAACCCGGACAGTTCCGCTGTTGATAAAGTGTACGGGAAAATGAAAAGCCCAGCACGAGGCTGGGCTTTAAAATTTTGGGGTGACTGATGGGGCTCGAACCCACGACAACAGGAATCACAATCCTGGACTCTACCAACTGAGCTACAGCCACCGCTGTTTTACTGCTTTACTGCTACTGTCTTTGCTGTGTTCTGCAAGACAGGACCGAATTATATAGGCTGATCCGGAACTTGCAAAGGGTAATCCCCACTTTTTTTGAAAATTCGTTGCTGGTGGAATATTTCGCTTAAATTTTCAGCGACTCGACCGCCACCTCGAGTTGCAGCAGCGTGCGCAACGCGGGCGCCAGCGCATCGACGCTGCCGGTGGTGATGGCGCGTAGCTGTGGCGGATAGCCGACACTGCCCGGGCGCTGCAAGCCGCCGCTTTCCAGCAAGCGTGCCAGTTGGCGCGCCACCGCGTCGCCGGTGTCGATCAGTTTGACGTCCTGCCCGCCGCCGGCCCGCACCGCGCGCTCAATCGCCGGCAGCACAAACGGGTAGTGGGTGCAGCCCAGCACCAGCGTGTCGGCGCCTTGCGCCAGCAGCGGGTGAATGAAGCTGGCCAGCAGCGCATCGGTGGCGGCGCTGGCCAGTTCGCCCTGCTCGATCAGGTCGACCAGCCCGGGGCACGGTTGCAGCAGGAATTGCGCGCCGGTGCTGGCGGCGATCTGGTCGCGCAGCAGCAGCAGTTTTTCGCCTTGCAGCGTGCGCACCGTGGCCAGCACGCCGACCGTGCCGTTGCGGCTGGCCGCAGCGCCCGGTTTCAGGCCCGGCTCGACGCCGACCACCGGCAATTGCGGGTAATGCGCGCGCACCGCCTTGATGGCGGCCACGGTGGCGGTATTGCAGGCCACCACCAGCGCCTTGACGCCCTGGCCCGTCAGGTAAGCGGCAATCGCCAGCGCGCGCTCGACGACAAACGCTTCGCTCTTGCCGCCGTACGGCGCGTGGCCGGAGTCGGCCAGGTAAATCAATTGCTCCTGCGGCAGTTGGGCGCGGATATGGCGCAGCACGGACAAGCCGCCAACGCCGGAATCAAAGACGCCGATCGGGGCGTCCGCCGGGGTAGGGAAGGGAGGGTGTGAAGTCATGGTTGCAGTATATATGCCGCAAATTACGCCGCAAATGAACAAGGCGGATCACGAAGATCCGCCTTGCAGGGTGATGCGCCGGTGCGGGCTTACTTGGTGACGATCGCCACGTTCAGCTGCTCGATCTTGGCTTGCCACTCTTTAGGGCCGGTGTTGTGGACCGAGGTGCCTTCCGAATCGACCGCGACGGTGACTGGCATATCGACCACGTCGAACTCGTAGATCGCTTCCATGCCCAAGTCTTCGAAGCCGACCACCTTGGCGTGCTTGATTGCCTTCGACACCAGGTAAGCCGAACCGCCGACCGCCATCAGGTAGGCCGACTTGTGCTTCTTGATCGATTCGATCGCGGCCGGGCCGCGTTCGGCTTTACCGATCATCGAAATCAGGCCGGTTTTTTCCAGCATCATGTCGGTGAACTTGTCCATGCGGGTGGCGGTGGTTGGACCAGCCGGGCCGACCACTTCGTCACGCACCGGATCGACCGGGCCGACGTAGTAGATGACGCGGTTGGTGAAGTCCACCGGCAGCGATTCGCCCTTGGCCAGCATGTCCTGGATGCGCTTGTGCGCGGCGTCGCGGCCGGTCAGCATTTTGCCGTTCAACAGCAAGGTCTGGCCCGGTGCCCACGAAGCCACTTCTTCCTTCGTCAGCGTGTTCAGGTCAACGCGCTTGGACTTCTCGGTATCCGGCGCCCACGACACGTCCGGCCAGTCGGACAGCTTCGGTGGTTCGATGTAGGCCGGGCCGGAGCCGTCCAGCACGAAGTGCGCGTGGCGGGTCGCGGCGCAGTTCGGGATCATGGCGACCGGCTTCGATGCCGCGTGGGTCGGGTACATATTGATCTTCACGTCCAGCACGGTCGTCAGGCCGCCCAGGCCCTGCGCGCCGATGCCCAGCGCATTGATCTTGTCGCACAGTTCGATCCGCAGTTCTTCGGTCTTGTTGCGAGGACCGCGCTGCTTCAATTCGTACATGTCGATGTCTTCCATCAGCGACTCTTTTGCCATCAGCATGGCTTTTTCGGCCGAGCCGCCGATACCGATGCCCAGCATGCCCGGCGGGCACCAGCCGGCACCCATCAGTGGCACGGTTTTCAGCACCCAGTCCACCAGCGAGTCCGATGGATTGAGCATGACGAACTTGGTTTTATTTTCGGAGCCGCCGCCTTTGGCCGCCACGCTGACGTCAACCGTGTCGCCTTCGACCAGTTCCATGTGTACCACGGCCGGGGTGTTGTCCTTGGTGTTCTTGCGGTCGAAGTGCGGGTCGGCCACGATCGAGGCGCGCAGCTTGTTGTCGTCGAAGTTGTAGGCGCGGCGCACGCCTTCGTTGATGGCGTCCGTCACGGTGCCGGTGAAGCCTTCAAAGCGCACACCCATGCCGATCTTCAGGAAGACGTTGACGATACCGGTGTCCTGGCAAATCGGACGCTTGCCTTCGGCGCACATGCGCGAGTTGGTCAGGATCTGGGCGATCGCATCTTTGGCAGCCGGGCTTTGCTCGACTTCATACGCGCGCGCCAGGTGCTGGATGTAGTCGGCCGGGTGGTAATAGCTGATGTATTGCAGCGCGGCGGCTACGGATTCGATCAGATCGTCTTGCTTTATGATGGTCATGGTGAACTCGCTAGAGATAAAAATAAATACGCGGTCAGTGGTGCTTTGTGGTGAGTGCCTGAGTCTTGGTCATCAGGTGATCGGTGTACGCGATCGCAATCGTGGACAGCAGGAAGACGATGTGGATGCCGGTCTGCGCCGCGATGAGTTCCGTCGTGTATGAGGCGGCATTGATAAAGGTTTTCAGCAGGTGGATCGACGAAATGCCGACGATCGCCATCGCCAGCTTGGTCTTCAGCACCGACGCATTGACGTGCGACAGCCATTCCGGCTGGTCCGGGTGGCCTTCCAGGTGCATGCGCGAGACAAAGGTTTCATAGCCGCCCACGATCACCATGATCAACAGGTTGGAAATCATGACGACGTCGATCAGGCCCAATACCACCAGCATGATGGTGGTCTCATTGAGTTTGGTCGGTACCGCAGCGCCGGGCACGGCCACCGCATGGAAAATATGTTCCAGCGATGCCGTATTGCCCAGGGCTGCGCCGATCAAGTCTTTCAGCTCCACCCAGAAGTGGAACACATAGACGCATTGCGCAAGGATCAGGCCCAGGTACAGGGGAACCTGTAGCCAGCGGGACATAAAGATGAACGCCGGCAGTGGCGCCATTTTGAACGGTTTTTGATTCAGATCACGGTCCGCCATTTGAAAACTGACTCCTTTGCTGCAGAAAATTAATGCCGACATTCTACATGCGATTGCCCTGCTGCACCGCAATGCGCCGACTTGCCGTAAAATTGCAGAAATGCTCATTCGCATACCAATCAAATACCAGTTAATGTGTGATTGGATGTGATTAGTAAGGCATCAGTAAGGCACTACATTTAATGTGTAGTCAGAACGATTACCACACGGAGACTTCAACATGACAACGCAGACCACGGAACACCAAGGCCCACAAGAATCCCGCCTCTTCAATCCACCGGCATCGTTTGTGGCGAACGCCACTGTGTCCGGCATGGATGCTTACAACGCGCTGTGCGCCGAAGCGGAGCAAGACTACGAAGGTTTCTGGGCCCGCCTGGCCCGTGAAAACGTCGAATGGAAAGTACCGTTCACGCGCACGCTGAACGAAGACAACGCGCCGTTCTACAAATGGTTCGAAGACGGCAAACTGAACGTGTCGTACAACTGCCTGGACCGCAACCTGCAAAACGGTAATGCCGACAAGGT